>NZ_JXQX01000015.1:0-134039 GCF_000834175.1 Microbacterium sp. MEJ108Y
CGGTCTCGCGGCTGCCGCCCGCGCGACCTGCCGCGAGGCCGGCGAGGTAGGCGCTGAGCGGGGCGGCGGGGCGCGCGACGCCGTGCGCGACGTCGCGGGCGAGATCGAGGAGCAGGCCGATGTCGACGGACGCGCGGTCGATCCCGAGGGCGGCGCAGGCGGCGGAGGTCCAGTCGTCGAGGGCCTCGACCGGAAGATGCTGCGGCTGGTCGGTCATGTCGTCTCCTCGTTCGGTGCGCTGCCACGCGGGGCGTCTGTGCCGTTGTCGTGGTCGGCGTCTGTGCCGTCGCGGGTGGGTGCCTGCACGGTGGCGCGGGCTCGTTCGAGATCGTCCCACGTGTCGACGTCGGCCGCCAGGGCTCCCGCGGGCAGAACGCTGATGGTGAGGCCCGCGAGCAGTGAACGGATGGATGCGTCTCGGCCGCCGTCGGGGAGGGTGGCGACAGCTCGGCGCAGCGCGTCGGTGCGATAGAGCCCGATCAGCCACTGCATCCGCCCGGAGTCGTCGGCCAGGCAGACGCCGTCTTCGCCGCCGGCGAGGGGCGGATGCCGACGCAGCAGCGCGACCGCCTCTTCGGCGTTCGGCAGGTCGGCCGCCAGCACGAACACGTCAGCGTTCTCGGTGCGTGCGAGTCCGGCCGCGATGCCGGCGACGGGGCCGCCGAACTCGGGGGTCTCGCGAGTCCAGACGACCTCGCCCTGCACGGGCGCGGGCGGGCCGACGACGATGATCGGGTCGCAGCCTGCGACGGCCGCGACCGCCCGATCGAGCAGCGTGCGACCGCCGACGTCGAGCAGCGGCTTGGCGGCACCGTCGAGTCGAGACGCCCGCCCGCCCGCAAGGACGATCGCCGCGGTTGCGCCGCTCGTGTCGGCGGCGCTCGCGTCGGCGGCGCTTGCCGCGGTCACGAGAGCAGCATCACGTCGACGAGGTCGCCGGCGGCCACCGCCGATACCTCGGCGGGCACGACGGCGTAGGCATCCGCTCTGGCGAGTCCTGCGGCGAGGTGCGCGCCGGACGACCCGTCGGCGGCTGCCGGGTGCACCGCCCAGGCGGCGGGGTCGGATCGGTCGAGAGCGACCGGCACATACTGCTGTCGTCCTGCCGGGCTGCGCCACCCGGCGGTGGTCGTGAGACGGATCATCGGGCGCTGCAGCGGCTCACGCCCCTGGAGAGCGAGCAGTGCCGGGCGCACGAACGCCTCGAACGAGGCGGCGACGCTGGCGGGGTTGCCAGGCAGGCCGAAGATCAGCGCGTCGTCTATTCGTCCGAAGGCCTGCGGTCTGCCGGGCTGCATGGCGACCGCGACGAACTCGATGCGATCGCGCAGCACGTTCTTGACGACCTCGTGGGCGCCGGCGCTGACGCCGCCCGAGGTGACCACGACATCGACGCGGCCGGCGTGCAGCGCGCGGTCGACGAGGGCTGTGAAGGCGGCATCTTCGTCGGTCACCGTGTCGACCGAGATGACGTCGGCGCCCGCCTCGGCGCACATCGACGCGAGCAGCACCGAGTTCGACTCGGGGATCTGCCCTCGGTCGAGGTCTGCCCCGGGGGCGGCGAGCTCGGTGCCCGTCGAGATCACGGCGACCCGGGGGCGACGACGCACCTGCACGGTGTCGATGCCCGTGGCCGCGATGGCCGTCAGCTGCAGCGGCCCGAGCACGGTGCCCGCCGGCGCGACGACCTCGCCGGCGCGCAGTTCCTCTGCACGGCGGCGGATGTGAGCGCCCTCGCGGGCAGGAGCCGTGGTCACGATGGCCGGGGCATCCCAGGCCTGCAGCCCGTCACGGGTGTGCTCGAAGGGCACGACGACGGTCGCCGTGCGGGGCACGGGAGCGCCGGTCATGATCCGAGCGGCCAGCCCTGGACGCAGCTCGGGCTCCTCGGACGACCCCGCCGGCAGGTCGGCGATGACGCGTAGTTCGACAGGGTGCTCGGCCGTCGCTGCCTCGACGTCGGCGAAGATGACGGCATATCCGTCCATCGCGGAGTTGTCGAACAGCGGTACATCGACCCGGGCGCGCACGTCGTCCGCGAGGGTGCGACCGGCTGCCAGTGCGATCGGCACCGCCTCTGCGCGGAGCGGCCGGGCGGCGGCCGACACCTTCGCCTGCTGCTCCTCGACCGTCAGCATGGCACGAGGAGCGAGGGAGGTGGCGTGGTGCATGCAGTCAGCGTACGACGGTCGCGGGGGTGTCCCCGCGACCGCGCCGCCCCTCTTCCCCTTGTTTCCCCGTTCTGGTGTCAGCGCTCTCGAGTCAGTGCTCGCGGAACATCGGCCAGCCGCTGCCCGGCAGCATGTGCGAATGCAGCGCACCCTTGGCCGATTCCAGGGTCGGATACGTGCCCGTCGCGGCATCCGCTCCGGCCATGACGACGGTGTATCCCCCGTCATCGTGTCGGATGCTGCCGACGACGCCGTTCGTGCCGTACGCCACCCAGAGGGCCAGAGTCTTGGTCGTGCTCATCATCGAACCCCTTCCGTTGCTGGTGAGGGTACGCCCCGGCGCACCGGAATACCAGCCCCTGTCGGAGGGTGCGCGGGCGCCGGTGCGGCGGCGCGTGGTCAAAAGCGCAGCGTTCAGTCGGTGGGTGGTCGAAAAGGCACGGCTACGGGCCGGTGGGGATGCGTTATTGACCACTCAGCGCGTCGGTCGTGCGGGCGGTCGTGCGCACGTGAGGAGAGCGTGGGCAGGAGCAGGCACGGGCGCGGGCGCGGGGGCGGGCACGGGCGCAGGGGCGGGCGCGGGCACGGGCGCAGGGGCGGGGGGCGATGTCAGGAGCGCGACGCGATCGCACGGCGGATGCGGTCGAGCAGCATCCGTCCTCCGTCGTCGAGGTCGAGTTGCGTCACTCGGATGACGATCCAGCCGATGTCCTCGAGTTCTCGCTGCCGCTGAATGTCACGGCGCCACTGGTCGCGGTCGGTTCGGTGTCCGTCGCCCTCGTATTCGACGGCGATTCGGAGCTCGGGATACGCGAGGTCGCTTCTCGCGATGATCACGCCGTCGCGACGGATCTCGTGCTGGACCACGGGCTCGGGCAGGCCTGCCGCGACGAGCAGCAGCCGCGTCTCGGTCTCCTTCGGGGACTCGACGGACGCACGCACCGCGGGCAGCGCAGCTCGCACGCGCGCGCACCCGGCGAAGCGCCCCCAGTGGCGCAGGCGTTGATCGATCTCCTCGACCGTGTGCAGGGGGCGGTCGGCGCGCAGCCCCGGGTAGTTGTCTGCGGTCGTGACGAGAGCGTCGAGGGCCACCACGAGCTCGTCGTCGGTGAACGACGCGACGCAGAGGAAGAGGGCGGTCAGAGGATCGACGACGGGGACGCGGCCGATCCACCACAGCTGTGCTCTGCCGGTTGCGAGCCTTCGGCTCCTCACACCCCGCGTGCGCGGCCGGACGGCATCCGTCGCCACGACGACGTCGATCTCGTCGGTGACCTTCCAAGAGCCCGGAACGGGATAGCCCCACACGCGCATCGCGGTCGCGCCCCCGATCAGCTGTCCCGGTCTCAGTCGCGAGGCGAGCGCGAACACTCTGTGCAGAGGTGTCGTGTGAGGCGTGAGCGATCGCACACCGTGGAAGGGGCGGTGCAGGTCGGCGGCTGCCGCACGTCCGCGTCCCACCCCCGCTGCCGCTGCCGCTCGAACGGTGAAGGTGGCTCCGAGTGTGGGCGGCAGCACAGATCGACGACGCATCTCCCCAGCATCCGCGTCCGGGAAGCGCCATTCGGAGAGCTGCGCGTTGCGGGCCGGGAGCTGTGCATAAGTCGGTCTCACCCGCCGCAGTGGTGGAGGAGTTATTCAGGCCGTCGTCGCGTCAGCGAGGTCGCCCGTGCGCCGATGGATGGTCGAAAGAGCATCGGTGCGGAGGAGCGTGGTCAAAAACGCATCCCACGCGGCCCTCAGGCGTGCGCTTTTGACCATCCATGCCCGCGGGCGGGACGCGCGGGGACCGCGACTAGAGAGCGGCGGCGATGAGCTCGAGCGTCTGCGCGCGGCCGGCGGCGGCGGCGCGCGGCTCGGACTCGTAGGCCCCGGCGACGGGCGAGAGCATGACCTCGTCGACGCCGTACTTCGTCGCGAACGCACGCACCTCTTCGGCGACGGACTCTCCCGTGCCGACGAACCACCGCGAGCGGGCTGCTTCGACGACCTGGTCGGTCGCGGGATCCGACTCGGCGGCGAGCGCCTCTTCGACGGTCTCGAGCGCGATGAGCGGCTTGTTCAGCCGCAGGCGCGACATCATGCGCAGCTGCGGCAGGGCACGGGCCTCGGCCTCCTCCTGCGTCGGCGAGGCGACGACGTTGACCGTGAGGAACGTGCGGGGCTCGGGGTGCTCTTCGCTCGGCTGGTAGCCGGTGCGGTAGAGGTCGAGTGCTCGTTCGAGACCCTGGCCCGAGAAGTGGTTCGCGAAGACATAGGGCAGCCCGTGCGATGCGGCGAGCTGCGCCGAGTAGTCGCTCGACCCGAGCAGCCAGACCTCGGGGCTTCCGCCGGCGGCGGGCGTCGCGTGCACCGTGTACTCGCCACCCGACGTGAAGCGCACGGTGGCGCCGTCGCTCGAGAGAAGCGCAGCGATGTCCTGCACGTTGCGGGGGAACTGTTCGACGTCGCTCGTCGTGCCCGATCCGCGCAGCAGCTGGGTGATGACCGGGTCGCTGCCGGGAGCGCGGCCGAGGCCGAGGTCGATGCGTCCTGGCGCGATCGCCTCCAGCGCGGCGAACTGCTCGGCGACGATGAGCGGGGCGTGGTTGGGCAGCATGACGCCGCCGGATCCCAGACGGATCTTCGTCGTGCGCATCGCGGCGGCGGCGATCAGCACCGGGGGAGTGGTGGACGCCACGGCCGGCATGTTGTGGTGCTCGGCGAACCAGTAGCGGCGATAGCCGAGGCGGTCGGCGGTCGCGGCGAGATCGAGGGAGGAGGAGATCGCCTCGGCACTGGTCTGGCCGGTGCGAACGGGGACGAGGTCGAGGACGGAGAGCGCGGTGGAAGTCATCCCCGAATGCAACGGCGGGGGCGGGCGGGGAATTCCCGCCCGCCCCATCGTCGCCGGTGGGTCGTCACGCTGCGGCGAGGGCGGAGGATGCCGACGGCGAGAACTCCTCGGCCAGAGCGTGGCGCGCGAGGTGGTAGCGGATGTGCCAGGCCGCGCTGAAGCTCTGCTCGGGAAGCCGAGCGAGCACCGCTCTATCGTCGGAGCCGAGACCGTCGCGGGCTGCTTCGCGCAACAGGTCGTCGCGCGTCGCCGGGTACTCCATCCCGCGCAGGAAGCGGTCGAGTGCAGCGGAGTCGTGCATGGGTCGTCCTTTCCAGAGGAGGAAGCGGGGGCCGGGTGCGCCCCGGCCCCCGTGCTGTCAGGCAGCGATCGACTGTCGGCTGTCGCTCGACTCGACCTCGATCTTGCGCGGCTTCGCCCTCTCGCTGACGGGGATGATCACCGAGAGCACGCCGCTCTCGTACGAGGCGCTGATCGCGTCGAGGTCCACTCCGTCGCCGAGCGAGAACTGACGGAGGAACGAGCCTGCTCCGCGTTCGCGGGCGAGCCAGCGGACGCCTTCGCGACCGTCGGCCGTGCGCTGCGCGCGGATCGTGAGCTGGCCGCCGTCGAGGTCGACGTCGATGGACCCCGGATCGATGCCGGGAAGATCGGCGTGCAGGACGTACTTGTCGCCGTCGCGGTAGAGGTCCACCGGCATGAGACGCGGTGCGCGGACGGAGTCCAGCACGCTCGCAGCGAAGCGGTCGAGCTGACTGAACGGATCGAAGGACATGGCCATGAGTGTCTCCTTTCGTGTGGCCCGGGTGGGCGTTGTGGATGCAGATTATCTGCATCTGTTGCTATAGATTTGTTATAGAACAACATCGAATAGAATGCAAGTGCCACGAGAAGGAGCTGCCGATGGATGAGCGTGATCCGAGCATGCCGGTGTACGGCATCGCCGTCGCCGCCCAGCTCAGCGGCGTCCCCGAAGCGAGTCTGCGGCTCTTCGAGGCGAAGGGCCTGGTCACGCCTGCGCGCAGCGACGGAGGCACGCGCCGATACAGCGACGACGATCTCGCCCGCATCCGTCGGGTGACGGGCCTGCGTGTCGAGGGCATCAACATCGTCGGCATCCGACGAGTCCTCGATCTGGAGGACGAGAACGCCGGACTCCGCGACGAACTCGCGGACGATCGTCCCTGACCCCGTCGGAACCGCCCGGCGGCGGCGCGGCAGGGCAGTACTTTAGGGGCATGGATGCCGAGATCTTCTACGTGCTCGTCGGTGCTGTGGTCGTGGCGGCGATCGCCCGATGGCGCGGATGGCCGGCTCCGCTGCTCGTCACGGTGGTCGCGCTCGCGGCATCCTTCCTGCCGTTCGTTCCCGAGGTCGAGATCGACGGGCACCTGCTGCTGAACCTCGTGCTGCCGCCGCTGCTGTACTCGGCGGCGCTCGACGTGTCGTTCGTGGGCTTCAAGCGCAGCCTGCCGCAGATCCGGCGACTCGGCGTCACCCTCGTGCTGCTCACGGCTGTCGCCGTGGGGCTGGTGGCGTGGTGGATCCTGCCGTCGCTGACCCTGCCGGGCGCGCTGCTGCTCGGCGCCATCGTGGCACCGCCCGATGCGGTCTCGGCCGCGGCCATCGGCCGCAAGCTCGGGCTTCCGCGCCGCATCATGACGGTGCTGTCGGGGGAGAGCCTGATCAACGATGCGACCTCGCTGACCCTCTATCGCGTGTTCGCGGCGATCATCGCGGGGGCGACCCTGACCGTCTGGGACGGCATCTGGCAGTTCCTGCTCGCGGTCGGCGTCGGCGTCGCGGTCGGACTCGTCTTCGGCATCGTGCTGCACCAGCTGCGCATGCGCATCAGCGACCCGGTCGTGATCGGCACCTTCGGGCTGCTCGCACCGTTCGGCGCATATGCGATCGCCGAGCACCTGCTCGGCTCGGGCGTGCTCGCGGTCGTCGCGATGGGACTGTATGTCGGATACAACTCGCCTCGCACCGACTACACGACCCGTCAGCAGGAGGCGCCCCTCTGGCTCTCGGCCGACCTGCTGCTCGAGAGCTTCGTGTTCGCCTACATCGGCCTGCAGTTCCCGCGCGTGCTCAGCGACCTCGGGGGCGAGGAGGTCGGTCGCATCCTGATGCTGTCGGGTGTCGTGCTGCTCGTCGTCTTGTTCGTGCGGCCGCTCTACGTGTACCCGACGAATCTCTGGGCGAACTTCCAAGACCGCAAACGGTTGGAACGCTGGGATCGAACGGTCGAATCCGGAGCCTTCGACGAGCGCCGCCGCGACTCGAAACGCTGGAAGCAGTACAGCGCAGAAGAGCTGCGCTCCAAGATCGTGCGCGACCGCATGGCGGGGCTGCAGCTGACCTGGAAGGACAACGCCGTCATCTCGTGGGCGGGCATGCGCGGTGTGGTGACGCTGGCGACCGCGCTCGCCGCAGCCGATCTCGCTGCTCTCGACACCGAGCCGTCGCACGCGATCGTCGTCGTCGCCTACGTCGTGACCCTCGGCACGCTGCTGCTGCAGGGCCTGACCCTGCCGCTGCTGATCCGCAGTCTCGGCATCGCCAGCGACGTCGATGACGAAGAGGACGAGCGCGCTATCGCCGACGTCAAGGCCAAGAGCCGCGAGGCGGGCAAGGCCTTCCTCGCCGAGAAGCGCGACGAGTGGGTCGACAAGTACGGCAGCGTCGACATCGGCGTCTTCGATGCCTTCACCAAGCGCATGACCAGGGTCGAGAAGGCCGCAGACGAGGCGCAGGAGGTCGAGGAGGCGGTGACCCGCCCCTCGTACGAAGACCTCGCAGCGCTCACCCGCGGGTGGCTGCAGGTGCGCCGTGACATCCTCCTCGCAGAGCGAGACGCCGGCAACCTCGACGAGGAGGTCATGCGCGAGCTGATGGCCGCGATGGATGCTGAGGAGCTCGCCCTCGACACCCGCGCCGCCACGCGTCTGCAGGGTCGCGCGTAGCGGGAGACAGACGAGCGCCCCGCCCCTGAGTGGGGCGAGGCGCTCGGTCGGTGCGGCGAAGGGTCAGCGGGTGCCGGCCGGCTCCTTCTCGGATGCTGCGGCATCCGCCTCGGGTGCCTCGTCGTCGGCCGAGTCGTCGGCGAACGGCAGGCCCTCGCGCGGTGCGTTGTAGAGCTCCTCGTCGAGGATGCCCTCGCGCTTCGCGACGATGGTCGGCACGAGCGCCTGGCCCGCGACGTTGACCGCGGTGCGGCCCATGTCGAGGATCGGGTCGATGGCGAGCAGCAGTCCGACGCCCTCGAGCGGCAGGCCCAGCGTCGACAGCGTCAGCGTGAGCATGACGGTCGCTCCGGTGGTGCCGGCGGTGGCGGCGGAGCCGACGACCGAGACGAGCACGATCAGCAGGTACTGCACGAGGTTCAGTTCGATGCCGAAGAACTGTGCGACGAAGATCGCGGCGATGGCGGGGTAGATCGCGGCGCAGCCGTCCATCTTCGTGGTCGCACCGAACGGCACGGCGAACGAGGCGTACGAGCGGGGCACGCCGAGGTTGCGCTCGGTCACGCGCTCGGTGAGGGGCAGGGTGCCGATCGACGAGCGGCTGACGAACGCCAGCTGCACGGCGGGCCAGACGCCCGAGAAATACTGCTTGATCGAGAGTCCGTGCGTCTTCACCAGGATCGGGTAGACGACGAAGAGCACGAGAGCCAGGCCGACGTAGACGGCGATCGCGAACCAGCCGAGCGACGCCAGCTTCTCCCAGCCGTATTTGACCACCGCGGCGCCGATGAGGCCGAACGTGCCGAGCGGGGCGATGCGGATGATCCACCACAGCACGCGCTGGATGACCTTCAGAAGCGACTCGGTGAACGCGAGGAACGGCTCGGCCTTCTTGCCGGCCTTGAGAGCGGCGATGCCGACGGCGACCGCGATCACGATGACCTGCAGGATGTTGAAGTTCACGCTCGACGAGAACGTGCCGTCGGTGGCTCCCGGGTTCGTGCTGACGCTGAGCCCGAGGAAGTTCTGCGGGATCAGACCCAGCAGGAAGTTCCACCACGTGCCGACCGTGTACGGGTCGCCGGGCTCGAGGCCCTCACCGGCGCGGTTTCCCGGCTGGATGACCAGGCCGAGCGTGATTCCGATGATCACGGCGATGAATGCGGTGATCGCGAACCACAGCAGGGTCTGGCCCGCGAGGCGCGCGGCGTTCTGCACTCGGCGCAGATTCGAGATGCTGGCGACGATCGCGGTGAAGATCAGCGGCACGACGGCGGCGCGCAGCAGTGTCACGTACGAGCTGCCGATCGTGTCGAGGGTGGCCGAGAGGCCGTTCGGGCTGTCGGCGGTGGCGCCCAGCTGGCGGGCGATCAGGCCGGCGGCGATGCCGAGGACGAGGGCCGCGAGGATCTGGAAGCCGAACGAGGTCAGCAGCTTCCGGACGGGACCGCGGGTGTCAGGCGCCTTCGTGGGGCGGGCGGTGGTGCTCATTGGATTGGGGACTCCAGAATCGGTGCGCGCCGTGTGCGCGCTATAACGCCCAACGCTATGAGGGCGAGTGAATTCCGAGGCTGAGATGACGAAGGATGACGGATGCCGCGGCATCCGTCATCCTTCGTCAGGCGACCCGGCGGGTCAGGCCGCGCACTTCTCGAGGTTGTCGGTCAGGATCTGCGTGGTCAGAGCCTTGTCCTCTTCGCTCGACTGCTTGTCCTCGCCGCCTGGTCGCGTCGGCTGTGTTCTGCCACGATGGCCTCATGTTCATGGTGACCACGAACGACATCCCCGGCTACCGCATCACCCAGGTGCTGGGGGAGGTCATGGGCCTGACGGTGCGATCGACCGACTTCGGGCAGGGTTTCGCCGCCGGGTTCCGCTCGCTCGGCGGCGGCGAGATCCCCGAATACACGCAAGTGATGTACGAGGCGCGGCAGGTCGTGATGGGCCGCATGTGGGCCGAGGCGCAGCAGCGCGGTGGCAACGCGATCGTCGCGATGCGCTTCGACGCCGGGTCGATCCAGAACTTCACCGAGATCTGCGCCTACGGCACCGCCGTGGTCGTCGAACCTCTCGCGCCGGTCGCGCAGCCGCCGCAACCGCCGCAGGCCCCGCAGCCGCCGCAGGCCTGACCTACGCCAGCACCAGCAGGTCGCCGACCTCGCACCCGAGGGCGTCGCAGATCGCCCGCAACGTCGAGTACCTGATCGCTCGCGCCCGGTCGTTCTTCAGCACCGACAGGTTGACGATGCTCACGCCGACGCGCGCGCTCAGCTCGGTCAGAGTCATGCCGCGCTCCGCGAGCAGCTCGTCGAGGCGGCAGTGGATGCCGGTGAGTTCGTCGTCGTTCTCGGCCGGGGTCATACGAGTCCCCTCGTCTCGTCCTCGAGGGCCGCGTTCGTGCGCTGCAGGCGGATGCCCTGCCGGAACGCTGCTGCGATGAGTCCCACCGCGACGCCGGTCGCGAAGATCGGGACGATCGACCAGAACTCGATCGGATGCACGGGCTCGCCGGAGCCGAGGCCCACCGCAGCGGACACCCCGTTCAGCCCCAGCTTCTCGAGCAGCACGATGAACATCGGAGCGAGCACGAGAGTCCAGCCGATCGCGTCGAAGGCCCGCGCGTTGCTCCGCACGAAGAAGCGTCCGCGGAGGAAGTTCCAGGCGACGAGCATCACGCCGACGATGACGATCAACGGGGCGAGCGCCCACAGCACGAGCGAGCCGATGATCGCCGCGGTCGCGGCGGCATCCACTCCGGTGGCGAACACCATCGCCTCCTGAGCGATCCCCTCGACCGACGCGGCTCCTGAGCCGACGGTCGCGTCGATCGGCTGCTCGTCGATGGGGATGGACCACGCGATGCCCTGGTCTCGGAAGGTTCCGAGCACGCGCAGGACGGTGCTGATCGCGGTCACCACCAGAGCGGCGGCGCCGAAGAGGATCACGGTGATCGCATCGGCGGTCTGGGAACGTGTCGCGGTCACGGTGCTCATCAGACGAGCCCGTCCGTGTCGCGCTGCAGGCGGTCGCCGATGGAGAACACCGTGCAGATGAGGGCGATGACGAACGCCCCGAGGATGAAGGTGAACGGTTCGACGCTGATCACGGCGTTGTCGATGCCGTTGTCGGTGATCTGTGCCACCGTGGCATTCGCGAGCATGTTGTCGAAGAAGCGCACAGTGGCGAAACCGACGAGTCCGGCGATGCCGGCTGTCGCGACGAGAGCGGTGTTGCGTCGGCTGAACACGCGGTCGGTCAGCACGCTCCGTGCCAGCAGGATCAGGCATCCGATCACGATGACGATCGTGAGGATCTGCGCCACTTGGCCGATGATGCCCGGCACTGCGGCGATCGCCGGCAGCTGAGGCGCGGTGATCACAGCGCTGTCGACGCCGACGGAGATGCTGGTGCCGTTGCTCAGCGGCAGGTCGACCGGCGTCTGCGAGCCGATGAGCTCGATCAGCACCGGCACGTCGACGCCCCGGGCGAGTTCGATGATCCGCATGACCGAGAAGACGGTGATGTAGGCGGCGATCAGCGCGCCCGAGATGCAGAAGCCGACCAGGGCTCCGCGGTCGCCTCGGGAGATCGTCCGGTTCTTCGTCGAGGTCATCATCCACTCCTTATCGAGAGTCGTTATTACCGATAATCGTTAACATAACGACTGTCGATAAGTGAGTCAACCCCGGCCGCACGAGAGCGCCGTCACCGACCGTCACGGCGCTATGCCGACGGCGAACACGGGCATACAGCATCCGCACGGTGGTTACTCTCGATGTACAGGCGCGGAGACCCGTCGAGGACTCAGCGCTTCGCCCCGTGCGAATAAGGAGTCACAGCATGTTCGAGAGATTCACGGACCGAGCCCGTCGAGTGGTCGTCCTCGCCCAAGAAGAGGCGAAGATGCTCAACCACAACTACATCGGCACTGAGCACATCCTGCTCGGCCTCATCCACGAGGGTGAGGGTGTCGCAGCCAAGGCGCTCGAAAGCCTCGGTATCTCCCTTGACGCCGTCCGCGAGCAGGTGCAGGACATCATCGGTCAGGGCCAGCAGCAGCCCACCGGTCACATCCCGTTCACGCCGCGCGCCAAGAAGGTGCTCGAGCTCAGCCTCCGTGAGGCTCTGCAGCTCGGCCACAACTACATCGGAACCGAGCACATCCTGCTCGGCCTCATCCGCGAGGGCGAGGGTGTCGCAGCCCAGGTGCTCGTCAAGCTCGGCGCCGACCTCAACAAGGTCCGCCAGCAGGTCATCCAGCTCCTGTCGGGTGCTCCCGGACGCGAGCCGGCAGCCGTCGGCGCGCAGTCGAACGACACCCCGAGCGCCCAGGGCGGCTCGCAGGTGCTCGACCAGTTCGGTCGCAACCTGACGCAGGCCGCGCGCGACAACAAGCTCGACCCGGTCATCGGGCGCGAGAAGGAGATCGAGCGGGTCATGCAGATCCTGTCTCGCCGCTCCAAGAACAACCCCGTGCTGATCGGTGAGCCCGGCGTCGGCAAGACCGCCGTCGTCGAGGGCCTCGCCCAGGCGATCGTCAAGGGCGATGTGCCCGAGACGCTGAAGGACAAGCAGCTCTACTCGCTCGACCTCGGTTCTCTCATCGCCGGCTCCCGCTACCGCGGTGACTTCGAGGAGCGCCTGAAGAAGGTCACCAAGGAGATCCGCACGCGCGGCGACATCATCGTCTTCATCGACGAGATCCACACCCTCGTGGGTGCGGGTGCCGCCGAGGGCGCGATCGACGCGGCCAGCATCCTGAAGCCCCTCCTCGCTCGTGGAGAGCTCCAGACCATCGGTGCCACCACGCTCGACGAGTACCGCAAGCACTTCGAGAAGGATGCCGCTCTCGAGCGTCGCTTCCAGTCGATCCAGGTGAACGAGCCGAGCCTCCCTCACACGATCAACATCCTCAAGGGACTCCGCGACCGGTACGAAGCGCACCACAAGGTGCAGATCACCGACGGCGCGATCGTCGCGGCATCGAACCTCGCCGACCGCTACGTCTCCGACCGGTTCCTGCCCGACAAGGCCATCGACCTGATCGACGAGGCGGGTGCACGCCTGCGCCTCAGCATCCTGTCGAGCCCGCCCGAGCTGCGCGAGTTCGACGAGAAGATCGCCAAGGTGCGCGAGCAGAAGGAAGTCGCGTCCGAGGACCAGGACTTCGAGAAGGCCGCATCGCTGCGCGACGAGGAGAAGAGCCTCCTCGCCGAGCGCCTGCGCCTCGAGAAGCAGTGGCGTTCGGGTGACGTCGCGACCCAGGCGGTCGTCGACGAGGGCCTGATCGCCGAGGTGCTCGCACAGGCCACCGGCATCCCGGTCTTCAAGCTGACGGAAGAGGAGTCCTCGCGACTCGTCTTCATGGAGAAGGCTCTGCACCAGCGCGTCATCGGTCAGGAGGAGGCCATCGCGGCGCTCTCCAAGACGATCCGTCGTCAGCGTGCCGGCCTCAAGGACCCGAAGCGTCCCTCCGGTTCGTTCATCTTCGCCGGCCCCACGGGTGTCGGAAAGACCGAGCTGGCCAAGGCGCTCGCCGAGTTCCTGTTCGACGACGAAGCTGCTCTCATCTCGCTCGACATGAGCGAGTTCGGTGAGAAGCACACCGTCTCGCGTCTGTTCGGTGCTCCTCCCGGATTCGTCGGATTCGAAGAGGGCGGCCAGCTCACCGAGAAGGTGCGCCGCAAGCCGTTCAGCGTGGTGCTGTTCGACGAGATCGAGAAGGCCCACCCGGACATCTTCAACTCGCTGCTGCAGATCCTCGAAGAGGGTCGGCTGACCGATGGTCAGGGCCGCGTGATCGACTTCAAGAACACCGTCATCATCATGACCACCAACCTCGGTGCTCGTGACATCGCCGGTGGTCCGGTCGGATTCCAGATCGAGGGCGTCAACTCGACGAACTACGAGCGGATGAAGGGCAAGGTCAACGAAGAGCTCAAGCGCAACTTCAAGCCCGAGTTCCTCAACCGCGTCGACGACATCATCGTGTTCCCGCAGCTGTCGAAGGAGGAGCTCGTGCAGATCGTCGATCTGTTCACCAAGCGCCTCGGCGAGCGTCTGCTCGACCGCGACATGACGATCGAGCTGTCTCAGGCCGCCAAGGAGCGTCTCATCGAGATCGGGTTCGACCCGGCACTCGGTGCCCGCCCCCTGCGTCGCGCGATGCAGCACGAGGTCGAGGACCGTCTGTCCGAGAAGATCCTGCACGGCGAGCTCAACCCGGGCGACCACGTGAAGGTCGACTCGAAGGACGGCGAGTTCCTCTTCGAGCACGGCCCCCGCGGCGAGAAGGTCGCGGTCGGCGTGAACACCGGCGGAGCGATCTCCGGCACCCCTGACCTGGCGGTCGCCAGCGGGGAGTGACCTGATCACAGAAGGGGCGGATGCTGCGGCATCCGCCCCTTCTGCGTGTCCGGGTGATCCAGCACTCCGGCATTCCGCGTCCGCTCAGGGTCTCGGGAGGTGACGGGTTCTAGGCTTGACGTGTGAGCGAGTACATCGTCCGGCCGGCGCGCAGCGCTGACATCATCGGCATCCGCAACCTGCTGCAGCCGATGGTCGAGCAGCGCATCCTGCTCGGCAAAGACCTGGCAGTGCTCTATGGCGCGGTGCAGGAGTTCGTCGTCGCCGAAGCCGACGGCGAGCTGATCGGATGCGGCGCGCTTCACGTGTTCTGGGAGGACCTCGGCGAGGTGCGCACCCTCATGGTCCGCGGTGACTGGCTGCACCATGGCGTGGGCGGTGCCATCGTCGGCGCGCTCGAAGAGCAGGCGCGCGAGCTCGGCCTCAGCCGACTGTTCTGCCTCACCTTCGAAGTCGACTTCTTCGGCCGGCGCGGCTATTCGATCATCGGCGAACAGGTCGTCGACCCCGACGTGTACTCGCAGCTGCTGCGCAGCGGCGACGCGGGTGTCGAGGAGTTCCTCGATCTCGCGCACGTCAAGCCGAACACGCTCGGCAACACCAGGATGCTGAAGAGCCTCAACTAACCTGAACTAATGCCTCGTCACTCCGCCGCCGTGTATCGTCGCCGGAGATTGGTGACCCTCGTCGCGGCGATCCTCGTGGCCGCGGTCGTCGGCGTGGCGGTATGGCTGCTCGTGGCTCGTCCGTGGGCGAATGCCGCCGAGGCGACGCCATCGCCCAGCGCATCGGCGTCTGCGCCGGAGTCGCCGACACCCGATCCCACCGCGGGCGAGTCGCCCGCAGCCGAGTCGCCCGCGCCTGAGTCGTCGGCCGAGGAGACTCCGGGGATCGTCGCGTGCGAAGCCAGAGACGTCGAGGTGGCTGCTGTCACCGATGCTGACGCATACGACCCCGGGGTCATGCCGCAGCTGTCGATCTCGCTGACCAACCGCGGTTCGACCGACTGTGCGATCGACGTGGGGTCGACGACCCAGAGGCTCACGGTGTCGAGCGGATCCGACGTCTGGTGGACGTCGACCGACTGCCAGGAGAATCCGAGCAGCATGGTCGCCACGCTTCCGGCCGGCGCGACCGTGACGAGCAAGGTGCCGGTCACCTGGGATCGCACCCGCTCGAGCGTCGAGACATGCGCCGACGAGAATCGTCCGCGTGCACCCGGCGGCGGAGCGTCGTACCACGTCGCCGTCGAGATCGGTGGCTTCAAGGGCACGACCACGAAGCAGATCCTGCTCTATTGACGCCGAAACTGGCCAAACGTCTCGAATACAGTCCTGCACTCAGTTTCGGGTGACACTGGTCGTTCTTTGGGATACCATTGAAGTGACCCTCGCAGACTTGCGGCGCATGCCATCCCCAGTGGCGTCGAGCACAGCGTCCCCAGCGCTTCGACATGCCGCCCGAGGGTCCGAGGGCCCTCTCGAGTACCCCAGTCCCCAATGGATGACTCGAGAGGGCCCCTTTCCATCTCTCCTCCCGTTTCGGGACGCGCATCGCCATCCGCTCAATATGCTGGATGCATGGCAGCGAAGAAGTCGAGATCAGCGAAGAGCGCACCCGCACCCGAGGATTTCCGGTCGGATGCCCTCGCTCAGGCGCTGGAGAAGCAGGACATCGCTGCGGTCGCTCTGGCGCTGCGCCACGGCACCACGGTCGTGCCGCTCGTGAAGCCCGGTGCTCGCGACAATCCGCTCGACAGCGGAGAGGTCTGGACCTATCGCGACCCGAAGTCGGGCGATCTGGCGCTGCTGCTGTTCAGCGACGCCAAGAACAAGCCGGCGAACCTGCCCCCGGGGGTGGGGATCTACACCGCGGACTGGCTGCGCAAGTTCCTCGCCGCGCACCCGATCACCACCGTCTTCCTCGACATCGCCGGGCCGCATCCGATGCAGGCCGCGCCCGACGAGCTGCTCAAGGCGCTCGACGCCTGAGACCCGGCGGCGCTGCGGTGGGATCGCGCGCTCAGAACGGCGGGATGTCTGCGTCGCTGCGCCGGGTGGTGTTTCGGGCGCGCACGTCGTTCAGTGCCGCGCGCAGAGTCTTCGAGCGATCGTCGACCACCTGGTCGTAGCCGAGCCGCGCGGCCTCCGACCGGCGCTGCGCCGACTGGGTCACCGGGCGGATCTCGCCCGCGAGGCTGAGCTCCCCGACGGCGGCGACCGTGCGCGGCACGGAGATCTGCTGGATGGACCCTGCCACGGCGATCGCGATCGCCAGGTCGGCGGCCGGTTCGGTGAAGCGCACCCCGCCCACGGTCGAGACGTAGACGTCGAGGGTGCTGGTCTTGATTCCCGCCCGGCGTTCGAGGATCGCCAGCACCATCGCCACGCGGGAGGAGTCGAGTCCGTGCACGACACGACGGGGGTTGGGTGCGGTCGTGTTGATGGTGAGCGCCTGCACCTCGACGGGCAGCGCCCGTCGACCTTCGAGCGAGATGGCGACGCACGTGCCCGGCTCCGTCGCGCCCTGCGAGAGGAAGAGGCCCGAGGGGTCGGGCACCTCGGAGATGCCCGCACCCGTCATCTCGAAGCAGCCGACCTCGTCGGTGGGCCCGAAGCGGTTCTTCAGCGCTCGAATGAAGCGCAGTGAGGTCTGTCGGTCGCCCTCGAAGTGGCAGACGACGTCGACCAGGTGCTCGAGCACTCGGGGGCCGGCGACCGTGCCGTCTTTCGTGACATGGCCGACCAGGATGATGGGCAGGCTGCGGTCTTTCGCGACGCGGATGAGAGTCGCCGCCACCTCGCGCACCTGACTCGGCTGACCGGCCGCGCCGTCGATGAGCGACGACGACACCGTCTGCACCGAGTCGACGATGACCAGCTGCGGTGCCACTTCGTCGATGTGGCCGAGGATCGTCGCGAGATCGGTCTCGCTCGCCAGGTAGAGCTCGTCGTGCAGGGCACCGGTGCGCTCCGCGCGCAGGCGCACCTGGGCGGGAGACTCCTCGGCGCTCGCGTAGAGCACGCGACGCCCCGCGCGAGCCGCCTGCGCTGCGACCTCGAGCAACAGCGTCGATTTGCCGACACCCGGTTCGCCGCTGAGCAGGATCGCCGCACCGGGCACGATTCCCCCGCCGAGGACGCGGTCGAACTCGCCGACACCGCTCGTGCGGCGCGGGGCGTCTTCGGTGGTGATCTGCGTGATCGGGCGGGCGGCCTTCGCCGCCGTCGGCGCGAGCGGGGTGATGCGGCTCAGGATGCCGGTCTGCACGCCCTGCTCCTGCACGGTGCCCCACTGCTGGCACTCGGCGCACCGACCCACCCACTTGGCCGTCGTCCACCCGCATTCGGTGCAGACGTACGCGGGAGGGGCAGGTTTTCGGGTGGCCATGCAGCCAGGCTATCGCCGGGATCAGACATCCCTATCGGTTCGGGCATTATTCACGGCCCAACCCCTCGATGTCGCGCAGCGGCCACGGAATACTGGAGTCATGGCCAACGGCGGGCCCGTCTGCGGGCCGATCTCGACCTTCTCGCGAGTGCGGATCCTGCACGCGCTGTTCGAGGGCGGCTCGGCGCAGAACGACGGCACGCGGACGCGCGCGGAGCGAACGATCGGCGAGCTCTGCGAGGCGACCGGGCTGCACCCCAACACGGTGCGCGAGCACCTGCAGCGTCTGATCGAGGGCGGCTACGTCATCCAGGCCAGCGAGCACCGCACCACCCGCGGTCGCCCGCGCACGCTCTACAGTGCGGTGACGGGCGCAGCGGATGCCTCCAGCCCCATCGCCCGCAACAAGGCGAAGGCGGCCGCCGTCCGCGGCGATCTGCTGCGCCGACTCCTTCCTGCTTCGGCATCCGCTCTGGGTCGCGATGCGACCTATCAGCTGGATGCGCTGATCGAACACTTGGAGGAGAGCGGCTTCGAGCCCGTCGTCGATGACGAGCAGCTCACCGTCGATCTCAGCCCGTGCCCGCACGCCGCGGGTCGCGCCGAAGACCGTCCGATGCTGTGCTCCGTGCACCTCGGCCTCATGCAGGGGGTGCTCACCGAAGCCGGTGGACCGCTCGCTGCCGAGGCCGTGCGCACCCCCGCCCTCGCGGCGGACTGCGCTGTGCCTGCTGAGTGCGTGGTGCAGCTGCGCCTGACGGAGATGACCGCCGCCTAGGCGAGCATCTGTCTTATTCACGGTCTGCGGCCCCGCGAGGGCAGCGGGCACGTCGTTAGCGTGGCACACGGGGCACGGAAGAACACGGGCACGGAAGAAGGAGTGGCTCATGGAATGGCTCGACCCGCTGGTCCTGTCTCGATGGCAGTTCGGTCTGACGACCGTCTACCACTACCTGTTCGTGCCGCTGACGATCGGCATGGCGCTCGTCGCAGCCATCTTCCAGACCGCGTGGGTGCGCACCGGCAAGGTGCAGTACCTGCACCTCACACGGTTCTTCGGCAAGATCTTCCTGATCAACTTCGCCATGGGCGTCGTCACCGGCATCGTGCAGGAGTTCCAGTTCGGCATGAACTGGTCGGACTACTCCCGCTTCGTCGGTGACGTCTTCGGCGCCCCGCTGGCCTTCGAGGGCCTGCTCGCGTTCTTCTTCGAGGCGACGTTCATCGGCCTCTGGATCTTCGGATGGGACAAGCTCCCGCAGAAGCTGCACCTCGCCACGATCTGGTGCGTCTCGATCGGCAGCATCCTCTCGGCGTACTTCATCATCGCGGCGAACGCGTTCATGCAGAATCCGGTCGGCTACGTCTTCAACCCCGAGACCAACCGCGCCGAGCTCACCGACTTCTGGGCGCTGCTGACGAACCCGGTCGCGCTCGCCGCCTTCCCCCACACGATCTTCGGTGCGCTGATGTTCGCCGCCGGCGTCGTGATCTCGGTCTCGGCCTGGCACCTGGCTCGCGGCCAGCACTTCGACACCATGCGCATCTCGCTCAAGTTCGGGCTCTGGGCGATGATCGTCTCCACCGCCGGCGTCGTGCTCACCGGCGACCAGCTGGGCCTCGCGATGTACGCCGCACAGCCGATGAAGATGGCCGCGGCCGAAGCCACGTTCAACACGGTCTGCGGGCCTGATGCCTCGTTCAGCCTGTTCACGCTCGGCACCCCCGACGGCAGCTCCGAGCTGTTCTCGATCCGTGTTCCGTACCTGCTGTCGCTGCTGTCGACGCACACCTTCGACGCCTGCGTGCACGGCATCAACGACCTCAACGCCGAATACGCCACGACGTTCGCCGACACCGGCCTCACCGAGTTCGCCCCGATCCTGTGGGTCACGTACTGGGCGTTCCGCTGGATGATCGGCCTCGGCATGGCCGCAGCCCTCGTCGCCGTGGTCGGCCTCTGGGTCACCCGCAAGGGCGCCAAGAACCCGCCGGCGCCGTGGATGTGGAAGCTCGCGATCTGGTCGTTCCCGCTCGCGCTCGTCGCCAACATCATGGGCTGGGTCTTCACCGAGATGGGCAGGCAGCCCTGGATCGTGTTCGGCCTGATGACCACGCAGGACGGCGTCTCGCCGGGTGTGAGCGGCGTCGAGGTCCTCATCTCGCTGATCGCCTTCACCGCGATCTACGCCGCGCTCGCCGTGGTCGAGATCCGCCTCATCATCCGCGCAGCCCAGAAGGGCCCGGACACCGAAGAGCAGCCCCACGAGGAGACGGCCCAGCTGCCGTCCGTCGTGTACTGAGAAAGGGATCAGTCATGGAATACATGTGGTTCTGGATCGTCGCCTTCCTCTTCGTCGGCTACTTCGTGCTCGACGGGTTCGACTTCGGCGTGGGCATGTCGCTGCCGTTCCTCGGCAAGAACGACGTCTCGCGTCGCCAGGTGATCAACACGATCGGCCCGATCTGGGATCTCAACGAGACCTGGGTCATCGTCGCCGGCGCCTGCCTGTTCGCGTCGTTCCCCGAGTGGTACGCGACGCTGTTCAGCGGGTTCTACCTGCCGCTGCTGCTGATCCTGCTCGCGCTCATCCTGCGAGGCGTGTCGTTCGAGTACCGGCACCAGCGCGAGAGCGCGGCCTGGAAGCGCGGCTTCGACCGGATGATCGTGATCGGCTCGGCCGTGCCCGCGCTGCTGTGGGGCGTCGCCTTCGGCAACATCGTGCAGGGGGTGGCGATCGACGAGAACCACATCTACGTCGGCGGCTTCTTCGCCCTGTTGAACCCGTATGCGCTGCTGGTCGGCGTCACGACGCTGCTGCTGTTCTTCCTGCACGGCGTGCTGTTCGTCTCGCTCAAGACCGACGGACAGGTGCACGCGGATGCTCGTCGACTGGTGAAGCTCGCCGCCGGCCCGACGGTGCTCGCCGCCGCGGGAACCGTGATCTGGACAATCGGCATCGCCTGGGGGCGCCAGTCTCCACTGATGCTCATGGTGGTCGGCTGCGGGCTCCTTGCAGCGCTGGCGCTCATCGCTTCGGTCCTGTTCTCGCTGCGCGGACGCGACGGGCGGGCGTTCACGGCGGGCGCTGTCACTGTGGCATCCGCTGTCGTGATGCTGTTCGCGGCGCTGTTCCCCTACGTCATGCCGTCGACCATCGACCCGGCCTTCAGCCTCACGATCGAGAACGCATCGAGCACGCCGTATACGCTGACCATCATGAGCTGGACCGCCCTGATCGCCCTGCCGCTCGTGCTGGCGTACCAGACGTGGACCTACTGGATCTTCCGCAAACGCGTCACCCGCAGCTCGATCGAGGGGGCTCCGGCGCACGCGTGAGAGCTGACTCCTGTTCCGATCGCAGTTCGTGCCGCATCCCTGTTCGGGGCGCGGCACGAACTGCGATCGGAGTGTCTTCGCTCGTGTCTGTGGCGCGGGAGGTGCGCTCGTGAAGCCGGTCGACATCCGCCTGCTGCGGTATGCGAGTGCCGCGCGCGGATTCCTGCTGCTGTCCGGCGCGATCGGGGTCGTGCAGACGGCGGTCACAGTGGCGTTCGCGTGGATGCTGACGCAGGCCGTCACCGGCGTGCTCGCGGGGCGCGATGTCACGGCATCTCTCCTGTGGCTGCTCGGCTTGGCAGCGCTGCGGGGCGTGCTGATCGCCGCCTCGGATGCCGCTGGCACCCGTGCCGCGGCGAAGACGGGCATGCAGCTGCGCGCTGCGCTGATCGCGGCAGTCGGGCGTCTCGGGCCCGGCTGGCTCGCGCAGCGCAATCAGGCGGGGCTCGCCGTCACGGCGGGGCATGGGCTCGAGGCACTCGACGCGTACTTCGCGCGATACATCCCGCAGCTGGTGCTCACGGTCATCGCGACGCCGGTGCTGGTGGCGGTCATGTGGTGGCAGGACTGGCCGAGCGGACTCACCGCGATCATCACGCTCCCGCTGATCCCGCTCTTCCTGATCCTGATCGGCATCGCGACCCGCACCGTGCAGCGCACGCAGTGGCAGACTCTGCAGCGACTCGCGGCCCGGTTCGCCGACACGGTGCAGGGTCTCTCGACGCTGCGCCTGTTCGGTCGCGAGCGGCGGGCCGCCGCGCAGATCGAGGCCACGGCCGACGAGTACCGCCGCGAGACCATGAAGGTGCTGCGGTTCTCGTTCCTGTCCGGTTTCGCGATGGAGCTGCTGGCGTCACTCGCCGTGGCGCTCATCGCGGTGGCCGTCGGATTCCGGCTGCTGTCGGGCGACCTGTCGCTCGAGGTCGGGCTGTTCGTGCTGCTGCTCGCGCCCGAGGCCTTCCTGCCGATCCGCCAGGTCGGCGTGCAGTTCCATGCCGCGTCCGAGGGGGTCGCGGCGACGGAGGACGTGTTCGAGGTGCTCGACGCGGCCGAGGCTCGCGTCGTCGGCGTTCACAATTCAGCACGGAACCGTGGCACGGTGCCGGAAGAAGAGCTGAGCGCTGGTTTCGGCCGTGTTCATGCTGAATTGCGAACGGGTAACGCGCGAGACCTCGTCGTCTCGGATCTGCGCGTGCGCGATCTGCCGCCGGTCTCGTTCACAGCCGTTCCTGGAACCATCACGCTGATCGAAGGACCGAGCGGCGCGGGCAAGTCGAGTCTGCTCGCGGCTCTGCGCGGTGCGGTCGAGTTCGAGGGTTCGGCTGCGATCGGCGGTGTCGATGTGCGCGAGCTCGCGCCGTCGGAGTGGCTGGCGTGGAGCGGGCAGCGCCCTCAGCTGAGCCGAGGCACGATCGCCGCGAATGTGGCGCTGGGGGATGCGGACCCGGATGCCGACCGCATCCGCCGCGCACTCGACGATGCGTGCGCGCAGGAACTGGATCCGACGTTCGAACTCGGCGTGCAGGGCAGCGGGCTGTCGGGTGGCCAGGCGCAGCGGGTCGCGGTGGCACGGGCGCTGTATCGGCAGGCCGGTCGCCTCGACGCGGTGCTGGCGCTCGACGAGCCGTCCAGCGCGCTGGATCCCGAGACCGAAGCGCGGCTCTGGGTGTCGCTGCGTGCGCGCGCGGATGCCGGCGCGACGGTGCTGCTCGTCTCGCACCGCCGGTCGGCGAGAGACATCTCCGACCACGTCGTGGAGCTGGGGGTGAGCGCATGAGCGCCGACTCCGGTCGCATCCGCGGCATCCTTCGCCTGGCGCAGCCGCCTGTTCGTCGCTTCCTCCCCGGCCTGATCTGGGGCTTCCTCTCGGCTGGAGCCGCGGTGAGCCTGCTCGCGGTCAGCGGCTGGCTGATCGTCAGCGCATCGATCGTGGACTCGCTCGTGCCGCTGTCGATCGCGGTGGTGGGCGTGCGGTTCTTCGCGGTATCGCGTGCCGTGACGCGCTACCTCGAGCGTCTGAGCGGACACGATGCGGCGCTGCGTCAGCTCGCGTCGACCCGCGCCGACATGGTGCGGCGGCTGACTCCGCTGTCGCCTGCGGGGCTCGGGCGCACCGACCACGGCCGGGTGCTGTCGGCCCTGGTCGACGATGTCGAGAACCTGCAGAACCTGCCGCTGCGGGTGGTGCAGCCGCTCGCCGTGTCGGGGCTCGTGGCGCTCGGCGCCGTCGGATTCCTCGCGTTCGTCTCGGTGCCCGCGGCTCTCACCCTCGCAGCATGTCTGGTCATCGCGGCCGCTGCGGCGATCGGTCTGGGCTGGTTGTTCGGCTCCCGCGCCGAGGCAGCCGTGTCGAGTCGCCGCGGAGATCTGTCCGCCGCGCTCATCGACTACTTCGGCTCGCTCGACGTGCTGCTCGCCTATGGAGCTGAGCCGCAGGCCCGCGAGCGCGTGCGACAGGCGGATGCCGAGCTGCGTCGCGCCGTGAGCACCGCCTCGCTCGCGCAGGCGATCGCCGCCGGGGTCGTGTCTGCGGTGGCGGGTGCCGCATCGGTGTGGGCACTGGCGGCGACCGCGCCGGGTCTGCAGACCGGTGCGATCGACGGGCCCTGGCTGGCTGTCGCTGTGCTGGTGCCCATGGTCGTGTTCGAGGTCTTCGGCGCGGTGCCGATCGCGGCGGCATCCTGGCGGAGCGTGCGGTCGAGCGCCGAGCGCATCGTCGACGTGCTGCCCTCCGAGGTGCCGTGCGAACTGCGGTCGGACGACGGCGAGGATGCCGAGATCGACGGCGTCCCGGCGCTGAGGCTGCGGGGCGTGCAGGCGTGGTGGCCTGGTGGGGCGCCGGCGTTGCGTGGAGTGGATCTCGATCTGCATCCGGGCGAGCGCGTGCTCGTGTCGGGGCCGAGTGGGGCGGGCAAGAGCTCTCTGGCTGCCGCGCTCGTCGGATTCCTGCGGGTCGAGGGCGAGTATTCCGTGGGCGGCATGGATGCTGCGGCGCTGTCGGGTCCGGCGCTCCGCCGCACGATCGGGCTGTGCGAGCAGAGCCCCCAGCTGTTCGACGAGGACATCCGGCAGAACCTGCTGTTCGCCCGCGACGATGCGACCGATGATGAGCTGCTCGCCGTGCTCGACCGGGTCGGACTCGGGTCGTGGGTGCGCGAGCGCGGGGGACTGGATGCACGGGTCGGCGACCGGGGCGGCCTCGTGTCGGGCGGTCAGGCGCAGCGCATCGCCCTGGCTCGAGCGCTCCTGCGGGGATTCCCGGTGCTCGTGCTCGACGAGCCGACCGCGGGGGTCGATCCCGACGCATCCGATGCCCTGCTGCGCGACCTGCTTCAGGCGGCGGGGGAGCAGTCGGTGCTGCTGATCTCGCACGTCGCTCCTCCGGCAGGAACCGTCGACCGGGTCGTCAGGTTGGAAGAGGGGCGCACCGTATCGGGGTAGCCGCCGGTCATCCGTGTCCGCGGTGCCGGCCCGCGGGCACAGCGTCGCATGACGGGCGCGGCACCGTGGCATCCGTCGTCTCGTGCGGTGTGTCGGTCTCTGCGTCCCAAGGTGTGCGCGCTGGCGCGGTGCGGATCTCCGTACCTCGTCCGTGTGCAGGACGCAGGCACGGATGCCCTCTCGAGACCCGGCTTCTGATCCTGCAGATGTGCCTCGGTCCTGCGATCGGTACGTGTGGACGGTCCCCGGGGTGGCGGTTCGGGGGGTGGCCGGTGCGGCCCGGTCGGTGACCGAGGAGCGCAGCGACGAGACGAAACGCGGTGAGCGTCTCCGTCAGACGCTCAGGTCGGCCCGGGGCTCCATCACGATGCCCTGGGCTTCGAAGACGCGGCGGCGCTCTTCGATGCGTCGGTGCAGCTCGACCTGCGCGTCGTCGACGAGCTGCGGATCGAGATCGACCGTCGCGGGGTGCGGGTCGCCGTGGTTCGCCTCGATGTAGGCATCGAGCTCGGGGCCGGACGTCCACGACGTGATCAGGGCATAGCGCGGAGTCGTGCCGCGGTGCCAGACCGCATGCCAGAAGCGCTGCGTGTCGACGATGATGCGCGAGCCCTCGCGCAGCGGCAGGCGGATCTCGGTCGCCGGGTCGAACCGGTCGGAGCGCAGGAGCAGCAGCGAGTCGGTGTCGTCGGAGAGGTTGTAGTAGCCGCGCACGACCCAGCCGGTGCCGTCTTCGTTGAGGCGGTTGTTGTCGTCCTGGTGCAGGTTGTAGACGGCGTCGGCGTATTCGTTGGGCTGCAGCTCGATGACGCGGCAGCGGCCGACTCCGGCACCGGGTTCGAGGGCGCGGCGTTGCAGGGTCGGGGCGATCGCGACCTGCGACTCGACCCACACGCCGTCTTTATCGGTGCGAGGAGGGGTGTGGTTCCAGAATCCGTTGCACTCGATCGCGCCGGCATAGCTCGCGAGCGGGGCGAAGCGCGTGACGCCCGACGAGCGCCACCCGATGTACTCGAGATCGAGCCACTCGGCGGGGTCGGATGCCTGGTCGTGGTCGTCGAGCACGACGTAGCCGGTCTCTGCCAGCGCCTCTGACCTGATGAAGCCCATTGCGTCCCCTCCGTGCCTGATTCCTTAGGCCATCCTAACCAGGGGACATGGCGGCCGACCGAGGCGCGGCCGGGGAAAACCCCGCCGATTCGCGCCGTGGCCCGGGTTGTCGTAAGCTAGTCCGCGGTGACGTGTCCGAGCGGCCGAAGGTGCAACTCTCGAAAAGTTGTGTAGGGTAACCCCCTACCGTGGGTTCAAATCCCACCGTCACCGCCATTTATGAAAAGCCCCGCTTCCCTTCGTTTCATTGGGAATGCGGGGCTTTTTCTTTGCCAAATTCAGCCCGTGGACACATCTGTGGACACATTCACTCTTGACCGGGCTTGATCGAGGGCAACTCCCACTGAGTTGAGATCGTCGTCGAGGAGATCGGCGTAGGTATCGAGTGTCATGGCCGCGGACGCGTGGCCGAGCATCCGTTGCACGGCTTTCACGATCGCCCCGGCAGAAACCGCGAGCGATGCAGCAGTGTGACGCAGGGTGTGAGGCGTGACGCGGGGGACTTTGGATCTTCCGCCTGAGCTCGTTTCACCGACGCCGCGAACCATCCGTCGCGAGAGTTCGGATTTCGTATATGAACGCCTACCTCGCGCTGATCCCGCGAGTGCGCGGATTGCTCTCCGACGACGTGTGACGAGCGTGCGCCGTTCTCAGAGCGCCGGATCGAGGCGTTTCAGCGCAGCATCCATCTGCTCGGCCATGTGCGCGTAGCCGACGTTGGACGGATGCAGTCCGTCGGACGCCATCCAGCTGTCTTCCGACCCCGCGTGGTGCCCGTCGAGCCAGCGACTCGCGCCAGGGATCCAGTCCGCGCCGATCTCGGCCGCGGCAGACTCGACCCAGACGATGATCTGTTCGAGGGACGCCGGGCGCTGCTCGGTGTACCAGAACGGCTCGACGACGACGATCCGTGCGGAAGGCAGGGCCTCGCGGATGCGGGTGAGATCGCCGCTGATCGTGTCGCGGATGAGGTCTGCACGACGGTCGTAGCTGAAGGTGTCGTTCAGGCCCATCGTGACGAAGACGATGTCGGGCTTCTGCTCGATGACGAGCGCCGGCAGGTCGTCCTCGCCGAAGTTCTCTCGATGGTTCACGAACCCGAGGCCGTTGACGCTCGGGTTGAACTCCCGCCACCCGCGCTCCTCGCTGATGATCGTCGACCAGCGGAGCGACGGATCGCTCGCCCCGGTGCCGAGCGTGTAGGAGTCTCCGTAGAACGCCACGAGCGGGCCGTTCCCGGCTGATGCCGACGTGTCGGGTAGGGGCGCGGCGCTGCAGGCCGTGAGGCCCAGGGCGAGGGCGACGACGGATGCGAGGGATCGGAAGCGGCGCATACTCTCTGTTCGTTGCCGAGGCGTCGACGGATGGCTGCGGCTCCGCGGCAGTCCGGCGAATGCGAGGGTCAGGTGCCGCAGAACGGGACGTGGGGGTCGGTGCCCGGTCCGCGAGCGGGTCGAGTGCGGCCTCGGCGGGCGATGATCATCGCTGATCCGGTGACGAGGCGGCGATCTCGGGTCAGCGTGCCAGTGAGAGGGTCGCGATCGCCGATTGGATCGCCACCGCGGCGGCTCCGCGCGCCCAGGCGGTGAACCCGGGCTCGTCGATATAGAGCTCGATGGGATCCGCGAGCGGGTCGCGGTCGGCGGCGATCGCGCGTCGGATGGCGGGTTCAGCGACCGCGAACAGACCGATGCCATCGCCGGCGAGAACCGTGGCGGGCTGCATCGTCAGGTTCGCTGCGAGGGCGATGAATCGGCCGAGCGCTTCGCCTGCTGCATCCGCCACCGCAGTCGCTGCGGGGTCTCCGTCTGCGGTGAGCGCCAGGAACTCCTCGTAGTCGACCGCGCGTCGCAGGGCACCGGAGACCTGAGCGGTGATCGATCCCGACGTGAGCATCGCCTGTGCGCACCCGCGGTGTCCTCGGTCGCAGAGGGGCCCGTTGGCTGCGAGCGGGATGTGTCCGCCGAGACCCGCGCCGACTTCGCGCGTGCGCACGACCTCGTTGTGAGCGACGACCGCGTATCCGATGCCCTCACCGATGGTGATCACTGAGAATCCGGGCAGGCCGCGGCCCATTCCGAACCACCTCTCGGCCTCGGCGAGCGCGACGAGGTCGTTCTCGACGGTGACGGGCAGTCCGGTCGCTTCGGCGAGCATCGCCGCGAACGGCACGTCGTGCCAGTCGAGGAACGGCGCGAACTCGACGACGCCGTCGTCGACGGAGCCGCCGAGGCTCACGCCGATGCCGCGGATGTCGCCGTCGAAGTCGTCGATCGCCGCGCGGATGTCTGTGACCACGCTCGACGGGTCGGAAGCGGTGAGGGGGCGTGTGGAGGAGTCGACGAGAGTGGCGCGGACGTCGGTCAGAGCCGCGTGCAAGGTGTCGCCGGTCAGCTTGATACCGACGAAGAAGCCCCGGTCAGGGGCGATGTCGAGGGGCCTGGTCGGTCGGCCGACGGAGCCGTCGACGACGTCGTCGAGCTCGATGAGCAGCCCGGTGTCGAGGAACGGCTTCGCCAGTCGGGTCAGGCTCGCTGCCGAGAGTCCGAGTCGACTCGTCAGGGCCGAGCGCGAGATCGGCCCGTGGATCAAGACCGCCTCGGCGAGCGCGTTCTCGCTCTCTGTGAGCATGATCACCTCCTCGTTGTTTCCATTGTGGCAGTAAAACGGGGTTCCTCCCTGAAATCGAGGGGTCGAAATCGGGTCTTGGCTCGTAGTTATTTTCGTGATAGAACTAATCCATGCATTTCAGCAATGAGGCTCTGCAGGAGAGCGTGATGGATGATCTCGAGTCCCCGGCCACCCGCGATCGCGTGATCCACCTTCACCGCGGCGGGACGAGTGTCGTCATCGACCTCGAGTCCGAAGAGGTGCCCGTCATCGTCCACTGGGGTGAGGAGCTCGCCGACTCGACTCCGGAGACGCTGCGCAGCCTCGCCGTCGCCGCGCGTCCGCAGCGGGTGTCCGGCGGTCTCGACCGCACGGCACGTCTCAGCGCGGTCGCCACCGAGGCCTCGGGCTGGCTGGGAACGCCCACAATCGAGGGGCACCGTGGGGGAGTCGGATTCAGCATCAAGCCCGAAGTCGTCGAGGTGCGCGTCGATCACCACGCGGCCGCCGTCGAGCTGGAGGATGCGGAAGCGGGGATCCGCCTTCGGTGGGACGTCGAAGTCGGCGTCGCAGGGCTTCTCCATCAGCGCATGACCGTGAGCAACACCGGCGACGGCGGCTACTCCCTCGATGCGCTGCAGCTCGCCTTCCCCACCCCGGGGGATGCCACGGAACTGCTCGACACGACCGGTCACCATCTTCGCGAGCGCAGCGCTCAGCGGCACGTCTTCACTCTGGGCACACACCTGCGCGAGAGTCGGAGGGGGCGTCCGGGGGCAGACGCGACGGTGTTGCTGGCGGCGGGGCGGCCCGGCTTCGGGTTCGAGTCCGGTCGGGTGCACGGCATCCACGTCGCGTGGAGCGGAAACCATCGCGTGCTCGCCGAGCGGGTCGTGACGGGCGATGCCTTCCTCGCCGGCGGTGAGCTGTTCGCCCCCGGTGAGGTCGTGATCGCCCCCGGAGCGTCCGTGTCGTCGCCGTGGGTCATCGGCTCGTGGGGCGACGGTCTCAACCAACTGGCGCAGCGCTTCCATTCCGAGTGGCGCGACCGTCCCCAGCATCCGCGCCGTGCGCGTCCGATCACTCTCAACACGTGGGAGGCCGTCTATTTCGACCACGACTTCGACCGCCTGGCTGCGCTCGCCGATACGGCAGCGGACGTCGGGATCGAGCGGTTCGTGCTCGACGACGGGTGGTTCACGGGGCGACGCGACGACACCCGAGGGCTCGGCGACTGGGAGGTGGATGCCGAGGTCTGGCCCGAGGGTCTGCATCCTCTCGTCCGCAAGGTCACAGGGCTCGGCATGGAGTTCGGGCTCTGGGTGGAGCCCGAGATGGTGAACCCCGACAGCGACCTCGCCCGCGCGCATCCCGACTGGATCCTTCAAGGCCGGTCGTCGCTGCCGCCGTCCGCACGGCAGCAGCAGGTGCTGGACCTCGCGAATCCCGACGCGTACCGACACATCGCCGATCGGCTTCTCGCCCTCCTGGGCGAGTACCCGATCGCCTACCTCAAGTGGGATCACAACCGGGATCTCGTCGATGCGGGCAGCGGTCCCGGCGGATCCCCGCGGGTGCGCGAACACACCCTCGCGCTCTACCGACTGCTCGATGAGCTGAAGGCGGCCCACCCCGATCTCGAGATCGAGAGCTGCGCATCGGGCGGTGCTCGAGTCGACCTCGGCATCCTCGACCGCACCGACCGCATCTGGACCAGCGACAGCCTCGACCCGATCGAGCGGCTCGAGAACCAGCGCTACACCGGCCTCGTCGTGCCACCCGAGATGATGGGCATGCACCTCACGAGCCCGGTCGTGCATTCGTCGGGTCGCACGGTCTCGCTCGAGCTGAGCGCCGCTGTCGCCCTGCTCGGACACTTCGGTGTCGAGTGGGACCTCACCTCTGCCGACGAGGAGACCCGGGGTCGTGTCGCCGCCTGGATCGCCCTCGCCAAGCGGCTGCGTCCGCTGATCGCCGACGGCACCGTCGTCCACGTCGACGGTGTCGAGCCGGGCATCGACGTGCGCGGGATCGTCGCCGAGGATGCCGCGCACGCGGTGTTCACCATCACGCAGGTCGCGACGAGCGCCGCCTACCCGGCGGGGCGCGTCCGGTTCCCGGGGCTCGACCCTGCCCGCTCGTACGCACTCCGCATCCTCTCGCGTCCCGCGCACGACCCTGCGCAGTCGCCACTCGCGTGGGCCGAAGAGCCCGTGACGATGACCGGCCACGAGCTCGGGAGCATCGGCGTCCGCCCGCCCGTGCAGTTCCCGCAGCAGGCGACCGTCGTCGAGATCGTTTCACAGCACTGACAACCGAGCAGTTCTTCCGCGCAAGGAGGCGCACACATGAGAATCAGACATCGGCAGACAGCCAGGGCGGTCGCGATGGCGGCTGCACTCGGCGCCGTCGTGGCGCTGGGGGGATGCGCGTCGTCGCCGGACGACGGCGTCACCACCCTCAGCTTCTTCCAGTTCAAGGGGGAGGCACTAGAGGACTTCAACGCGATCATCGCGGACTTCGAGGCCGAGAATCCCGATATCCGCGTCGTGCAGAATCAGGTCGCGGACTCCGAGACCCTCATCCGCACGCTGCTCGTCAAGGACAAGGCGCCAGACGTCATCACCCTGAACGCGAACGGCGGATTCGGGGACCTCGCTCAAGCCGGGGTGTTCTACGACTTCTCCGATGAGCCGGTTCTCGAGACCATCAACCCCGCGGTGCAGGAGATCCTCTCAGATCTCGGCACCAAGCAGGACGAGGTGAACGGGCTCGGCTACGTCAACAACGCCAACGGCGTCATCTACAACCAGGACATCTTCGAGGAGCAGGGGCTCGAGGTCCCCGAGACGTGGGACGAGTTCATCGCGGTGTGCGAGGCCCTCGAGGCTGCGGGGATCACCCCGTTCTACGGCACCCTCGCGGACTCGTGGACCGGCATGCCGTCATGGAACGCTCTGGGGGCGTACGCCTCGCAAGGCGGCTTCTTCGACGACCTTCGCGCGGAGGGTGAGGATGTCGGCGCCGATTCGGCCGTCTCGTTCGAGAAGGACTTCCCCGAGGTGATGGCTCAGCAGGCAGAGCTCTTCTCGTACATGCAGGAGGGATACCGCGGCCGCACCTACGACGACGGCAACGCGGCCTTCGCCCGCGGCGAGTCCGCCATGCTGCTGCAGGGCATCTGGGCGCTGAACCCCGTCAAGGCCATCAACCCCGACATCAAGGCGGCGATCTTCCCCTACCCGGCGGCGGACGATCCTGATGATCGTCTGCTGGTCTCCGGTGTCGACGTCGTCGTGACCATGGCGAAGGACACACCTCATCGCGAGGAGGCGCTCCGCTTCATCGAGTACCTGTTCGACGTCGGAGTGATCGAGGAGTTCGCCGCTTCTCAGAACATGATCCCGTCGGTGGAGGGCGCCGAGCTGAGCGACGACCCTGCGCTGCAGTCGGTCAAGCCCTTCTTCGACGAGGGGAAGATCACCGGCTTCATCGATCATCAGGTGCCGCCGAGCATCCCGCTGGTCGCGATCGTGCAGCAGTTCCTGTTCGACGGCGACGCGGATGCGGCGCTGTCGACCCTCGACAGCGAGTGGCGCAAAGTCGCCGCCCGCACCATCCCCGTGACGGGAGACGAAGAATGAGCACCCTGACCAGCGCTGTGCGCGCCACGACACCGGGGCCCGAGGGCACGAAGCGAGCGCGCCGGGTCCGCACCGCGAGCTCCCGCGCGCTGCCCGCCTATTACTGGATGGTCTGGCCCGCCGTCATCGCCTTCGCCGCGTTCCACACCATCCCCGTCATCGTGGGCATCTTCTTCAGCTTCACGAACTACGCCGGCTACGGCGACTGGAACTTCGTCGGCATCTCGAACTACCTCAACCTCTTCAAGGACGACAGGGTCCTGAAGGCCTACGGGTTCTCGTTCCTGTTCGCCATCGTCGCCACGATCCTCACGAACGTGATCTCGCTCTCGATCGCCATGGGGCTCAATGCCAAGATCCGCGCACGGAACTTCTGGCGCGGCGTCTACTTCGTACCGTACGTGCTCGCGATCCTCGTGATCGGCTACGTGTTCCAGTTCCTGTTCTCGAACTCGCTGCCGAAGATCCTGTCGGGCATCCCGCTGTTCCGCGACAACATCCTCACCAACCCCGACTGGGCGTGGACGGCGATCGTCGCACTGGCGGTCTGGCAGGCCTGCGCGTTCTCGATCGTCATCTACCTCTCGGGGCTGCAGACCATTCCGAGCGAGCTGTACGAGGCAGCATCCCTCGACGGCGCCTCGTCGTGGCGTCAGTTCGGATCCATCACCTTCCCGCTCATCAGTGCGTTCTTCACGATCAACGTCGTGCTGAGCCTCAAGGGCTTCCTGCAGGTCTTCGACCCGATCGTCGCCCTTACGAATGGAGGGCCGGGCACGTCGACCGAATCGGTCACCCTGCTCGTCTTCCGCGGTGGATTCTCCGGCGGAGAGTTCGCCTACCAGACCGCGAACGCCGTGATCTTCTTCATCGTGATCACGATCGTCTCGCTCCTGCAGTTCCGGGTCCTTCAGCGCAGAGAGGCCGATATCTGATGACCACCGCAACCACGATCCTCGCCGAAGCCGAGGCGACGGCACCTCGCCCCGGATGGCGCGCCAGGCGCGCCTCCGAGAACGACGACACCCGCAAGACGAACTGGTGGGCGACCGCGCTCATCGCCGTCTGCTCCCTGACCGTGCTCATCCCGCTCTACCTCGCGGTCGCCGTCGCACTGAAGACGCCAGAGCAGCTCGCCGCCGGCAACGGGTTCGAATGGCCGAACCCGATCCGCTGGGAGAACTTCGCCGACGCGTGGGCGCGGACCGCGTTCCCGCAGGCGCTGCTCAACACGGCGCTGATCACCGTCGGAGCGGTCGTCTTCACACTGCTGACCAGCTCGGTGGTGGCGTACGCGCTCGCCCGCAACAGCCACCGACCGTTCTTCAAGGGGGTGTTCTTCTACTTCCTCGCCGCGCTGTTCATCCCGTTCCCGATCATCATGCTGCCCCTGGTCAAGCAGACGTCGCTCCTCGGTCTGGACAACCAGGTCGGCATGATCGTGCTCTACACGATCTTCGGCATCTCGCTGAACGTCTTCATCTACAGCGCCTACATCCGCTCGATCCCGATCGAGCTCGAAGAGGCGGCGCGCGTCGATGGAGCATCCACGTGGCGGGTGTTCTGGCAGATCGTGTTCCCGCTGCTCACGCCCATGAACGCCACCGTCGGCATCCTCACCTGCGTCTGGGCGTGGAACGACTTCATCATGCCGCTCGTCGTCCTCACCGACCCCGGTGCGCGCACGATCCCGCTGGCGCAGTACGTCTTCCAGGGCCAGTACAACACCGACTACACGACCGCCTTCGCCTCGTATCTGATGGCGATGGCGCCGCTCCTGATCGTCTACATCTTCTCGCAGCGGTGGGTCATCTCCGGGGTCACCCGGGGATCCATCAAGTAGGTGTGATCGAGAGAGATGCCGCACTGCGCCGAGTGACGGGGCGGAGAGGTCACCTCAGACAGGGCCATGCACGCGGGCATCCGCAGTCTGGGAGTTCGGTCGTCGCGGGGGCTCAGGCCGCGAGGGTGTCGATGTGTCGCTGCAGCACCCGGTCGGCCTGACCGGCGGGGTCGTCGGAGGTGTTCCACAGCAGGTGGAGCGCAAGCCCGTCGAGCAAGGCGTGCAGTCGTGCCGTCTCGAGATCGGGATCGAGAGTCGGGTCTGTCACTCCCGACTCTGAGAGCTGTCGCAGTACTGATGAGCACACTCGGCGGACGCCGTCGTGAAGGTCGGCTGCGCTTCCCCTCAGGCTCTCGTCGGTGAGGGCGAGCCGGCTCAGCTGCAGCTGCACGACGAGCTCTGTGCGTCGTGTGTCGTCGAGGGGGAGCAGTTCCCGCATCCACTGCATCGCTCTCTCGCGACCGTCGCCCGTCACGGCGCGCAGTCGGGCCGCGACGGACTGTCGGATGCGGTCGAAGCAGAAGCGGCGAAGGGCGTCCTGCGTCGGGAACGCGCGTCGGAGCGACGCCGTGGCGATCTCCGCCTCCTCCGCGACCTTGCGCACCGACAACCCGGTGATGCCATCCCGCACCAGCACGCGGAATGCCGCCGCCCCGATCTCGTCGTTGCGATCGTCGTGGTCTATGAGACGGGGCATGACCTCATTCTCGTGCAGTGGCGGGTGCTCGCTGGGGCCAGATCGAGTAGCTGACGGCCCACAGCAGATCTATCGCCACGATCATGCCGAGGATCGGGAAGAATCCGAGCAGTTCGGAGGTCCGAACCTCGTCGCCGACGAGACCGATGAGGCCCCCGAGGAGCCCCGCTGCGATCGCGGCGGCCAGCATCGTGCGCGCGACGTCCTTCCAGCAGGCGATCGTGTATGCAGAGCCGGACAGGCGCGGTCGAGGCGCGGCCCCACGAAAGCGCGAGGCGAACTTCGCGTCCGCCCACGCGATCATCCGATGGCCGTACGCGACAGAGATGCCGATGTAGAGAGCGGCCAGGCCGTGGTGCCACGAGGCCGTTCCGCCGCCCATGAGATCGAGGGCGACGAGCGCCAGCAGAACCAGGTCGATGGCCGGCGCCGCGAGCAGCAGCATCCTGCCGAGTCGGGGGAGGTCGAAGGCGTAGCGGGCGATGAGGCCGGCTCCGATCGCGACCCAGAAGCCCACCTCGCACGCGATGATCGCCACAAGGATCATGGACGGTCCTCTCGGTCGACGGTCCGATTATGTTAGCACGACTGTGCTACCACCCGACGTGCGGACGCCGCAGGACTTGAGTGTGTGGCGACCACAGGGTTTCTACTACGACATGCACTCGACGGAGCACGGCGTCGCCCCAGGCGCCGCCGCGAGCCAGAATGAGTCAGAAGACGGCCGCGCAGGAAAGGGACCCTTCATGGCGTGGAGCACGAGAGAGGTCGCTGACCTCGCCGGAACCACGGTGAACACCGTGCGGCACTATCACCAGGTGGGCCTGCTCGAACAGCCGAGCAGGTCGTCGAACGGGTACAAGAGCTATGAGGTGAGTCACCTCGTGCAGCTGCTCCGCATCCGTCGTCTGCGCGAACTCGGGGTTCCCCTCGATCAGATCGATCGTGTCTCCGCCGGGGACGATCGTGCCCTCGCGGCGTTGGAGGACATCGACGCCGAGCTCGCCGTCACGATCGAGCGGCTGCAGCAGGCTCGGGTGGAGATCCGCACCATCATCGACGGCGCGACGACGACGGATCTGCCTCGGGGCTTCGAGAACCTCACCGCACGCCTCACCGAGACCGAACGGTCGCTGATGCTCATCTACTCCCAGGTCTACGATGACGAGGCCATGCGGGATATCCGGGTGATGCTCGAATCCGATCCGGCCGACGTGCGCGCCGATTTCGATGCGCTGCCACCGGATGCCGACGAGCAGACGCGGATCCGCATGGCGGAGAGATATGCGGTCGGACTCGCTCATGATCTGACGACCTATCCGTGGCTGCAGGATCCTCTGGCGCATCACCGAGGGCGCCCGCAGATGACATGGGAGGCGGTCGCGGAGTCGGTCGCCGCGCTCTACAACCCCGCCCAGCTCGATGTGATCGCCCGAGCGCATGTGATCGCGCTGGCGACGATCGCCGCAGGCTGAGCGGGAGCACGACTCCGGGCGCCCTCGATTCACAGACGCGGCAGCACCGTCGCCGCGATCACGGTGTTCATGATGACGGCGTTCATCGTGCGCACCACCGCGCTCGATGCCGCTGCGGCACCCCAGTCGCCGTCCTCGAGCCGCTTCGCCCGCGCGTAGACATCGCTGCCCCAGGGGATCTCGGCGTGGAACTGGGGGAGCGTACCGCTCGCCGACAGGAGGGCGATGCTCGCCGCGGTGCGGGGGTCCGGATCGTCGCCGTCGATGAGCGCGGCTCGCACTCTGCGGATGAGGTCGGAGCGGCGTTCGCCGGCGAGTGTGAGCTTCGTCGTCGGGAAGAGTCCGAGGACCTTGCCTTCCGCGCGGTTCAGATCACCGCGCGCGACGACACGGTCGAGCACCGGGCCGCGCAGCTGGGGACCGATGCCGGCGAGAACGGCCTGCACGTCCTGAGCCTTCTTCGACAGCGACGTCAGCGCCGATGCGAGAAGCGGGTCGGGCGCGTCGCCTTCGCCGACCGCGCGCACCCGGGTGAACAGTCCGTGCTCCTCGGCTTCGACCCGACCGGCGAGCGCGAGGTCGGCCAGCACGGCGCCGCCGAGCACGTAGAAGAGGATGTTCTCGCCGGCGATGGTGCCCGAATCGGGTTGGAAGAGCAGGAGCAGGGTGTCTTCGACGATCAGGGGTTCTTCCGACATGGGTGCTCCTCGGGTCCTCGGCATCGCGGCCGCGACCTGTCGTCACGGTCGTCACGAGCGCCTGTAGACGCATAGTCAAGACGGTGTTCCGACCACAGGGTCAAGAGGGTCGGCGATCGGAGAGCTCACGCTTGACCCTGTCCCGGGCACACGGTCTTGACTGCCTTCAGACATCCGCGGTACGCACCGTCCGCGGCATCCGACAGAGAGAGATACGACCGATGGACAACCCCTATCCCTGGTTGCAGGACTTCATCAACCAGGTCCCCGAGATCCTGCAGCCGATCATGGTCGCGCTCGTCGCCGCCATCCCGTACATCGAGGGCGAGGGCGCCGCCGCGTTCGGCATCATCGCCGGAATCAACCCGATCGTCGCTGCGCTCGCCGCCATCACGGGCAATGTGCTCTGCGTGATCGCGGTCGTGCTGCTCGGATCGCGGATCCGCGGCGGGGTCGTCGCGCGCCGCGCGGCGCGATCGGCTGCGGCCTCGCCCTCAGCGGTCGGTGGCTCGGCGCATGTCACGTCGACGGTGGCGACCGCCACGGCATCCGACGCAGGCGGGGTCTCCGGCTCAGCGACAGCCGACGACGATGACACGACGCGGCGCGGGAAGGGGCGCGCGAAGCTGCGGCGCTGGCTGGTCAGGTTCGGTGTCCCCGGCGCCAGCATCCTGGCACCGATCGCTCTTCCGACGATGCTCACCGCGGTCTTCTTCGTCGCATCCGGCGTGCGCAAGGAATGGGTCATCCTGTGGCAGATCATCGCGATCGTGCTGTGGACGGGAGCTGTCGCGGCCGCTGCCACGGGACTCCTCGCCCTGCTGGGCTGGTGAGGCGGCGCTCCTGCCCGAGAGCATGCGGCGTCGTCCTGGAGATGACGGACCTCGAGATCGCCTGATCAGTCGTCCACCGTCAGCGGAGGACGCCGCAGGCGGTCTCGACTCGGAGCATGACCGTGCCACCTGCTCCCATCGGGTAGCTCAGCAGGTACGAGCCGGTCTCGTCCTCGATGAGCGTGTGCCCGCCCGTCACCGGCCAGGTGGTGCCGTCGGAGTACTCCACGTCCTGCGAGGACGTGCCGGTGGAGGTCACCGCGTCGCCGTACTCGTCCTGCAGATCGGCGATCGTTCCCTCGACATCGGTGCTGGGGATGCCGAGCGCCCACACCCACCGCCCGATGCCGTCGTCCTCGCCGGGGCACGCGTACGCGTTCGCGTCAGCCTCCACGAACCGCTCGCCCGCGGGGAACGCGTCGACGAGCTTGTCGACGACGTCATTCGAAGTGTCTCTCACCTCGTTCATGCTCTGGTCGAACTTCGGCGGCTCGACGTCGGTGGGGGCGCTCGGGGAGCATCCGGCCACTGTGGCGAGGGCGAGAGGCAGAGCCAGGAGAGGTGCGAGTCGAGTGGAGCGCATAGGCACAGTCTTGCTCATCCCGACGGGCGGCACGTCAACCCCGTCGGCCGATCTCCTCTTTCCACACGACACGTGTCACTGTGGACGGATGAGACCAGACGCGCGAAGCTACGACCTCGACGATCTGCGGCAGCGGGTCATGCAGGAGCAGGGCGGAGCGGTGGATGACAGCATCCCCGAGCTGGCCGACGCGGACGCCGATCTGTGTGCTCTGGCGCTGGTGCTGCCGGACGGCACGATCCGCACCAGTGCTCAGTCATCGGTCCCGTTCAGTGTTCAGTCGGCGGTCAAGCCGTTCCTCTTCGCTCTGGCGCTGTTCGACACCGAGGGCGAAGCGCTCGACCTCGTGGGCATCGAACCGACAGGCGAGGCCTTCGACGCGATCAAGCTCGAGAGCGGAACCGGCCGGCCGCCGAACCCGATGGTCAATGCCGGTGCGCTGCTCACGGCATCGCTCGTCGACGGCGCGACCGTGGACGAGCGCGGGGAGCGGATCCTTCGAGGGCTGTCGGCCTTCGCCGGACGCCGGCTCGAGGTCGACGAGAGCGTCGCGCGGAACGAGCATCTGCTCGGCGACCGCAACCACGCGCTCGCCCACCTCATGCGGGCAGAGGGAACGCTGCATGTCAGCGCCGACGATGCCGTCGCCGTCTACGCGCGGGCGTGCGCCGTGCTCGTCGACGCGGAGGCGCTGGCCGTCATGGGTGCGACCCTCGCCTGTGGCGGGGTGAATCCGGTGTCGGGGGAACGCGTCGTCTCGCAGAGCGTGGCTCGCGACGTCGTCTCTGTCATGGCGACCTGCGGCGTGTACGACGGTTCCGGGCGGTGGATGCGCGAGGTCGGCATCCCGGCGAAGTCGAGCGTGTCGGGTGCGATCGTGCTCTCGGCGCCCGGACGCCTCGGCGCCGCCGTCGTCAGCCCTCCTCTGGACGAGCTCGGCACGAGCGTGCGTGGAAGAGCGGCATGCGACGCGCTGAGCGTCGAGCTCGACCTGCACGCGTTCGGGACGTCGGCGAACTGAGGAGCGAGCCCCGCCGGTGTCTCAGTCTGCGTCGGGGGAGAAGACGGGGCTGAGGAAGCGACGTTCGTAGCGGCGGATGCACTGCGTTCTCCGCGCCAGTTCGAACGCCTCGATGCACTCGGGGTCGCTCTTCGAGGCCGTCCGGTAGATCTCGTACTCAGCCAGGGACGGGAAGGTGAACAGCGCGAACGCCTCGTCGCTGTCGCCTTCGCTCGGCAGGAAGTAGCCGTGGTGGGTTCCTCCGTGCTTGGCCACCAGTCGGATCCATGCGCGCCCGTACTCGGTGAAGTCGTCGAGTTTGTCGGGGTCGATCTCGTAGCGCAGGTGAACGGTGATCATGTCGTTCATCCTCTCAGAGGGTGAACGTCGTCTCGCTCTCAGCCCGCATCGGCGGCGCTCCGTTCCTCGTCGGAGTTCGGGGTCCAGCCGAACCATCCGCCGTCAGTGCTCATGACGCTCCAGTCGCCGCACGCGAAGACGGTCTTCGCCGTGTACGGATCGGGAGCGTCGTCGAGCACCCAGGCCGGCGCCGAACTCCGTTCCACCTCGGTGCAGTCGTCGCCGAGCGCGGATCCGCTGGAGAGCAGAACGACGGCGTCCGCGGCGTCCTCGATGGTCGACGTGCGCACGGTGATCTCGGTGGCGTCGGCCGGGATCCAGCCGGCCTCGACCTCGGCCCCGTCGTCGAAGGCCTCGACGTCGTCGAAGGTCGATGTGGCCTGCTTGTGGACGATGCTGTCGTAGGCGGAGCATCCGGTGAGAGAGATCAGCCCCACGACGATCAGGGCGGAGGAGGCGAGGGCCGTTCGTGCGTTCATGTGTTCCACACTGGTCGACCCGAGCGGCGTCGACATCGGGCGAGCGAGGTAGCGGCATACATCTCGAGGATGATCCCGCGCCGACCCCGCCCCTGAACGCGAAGGTACGCTGAAGGCATGGGTGATCAATCGCCGCTCGCCTCTCGACCCCTGTGGGCGAGCGTGGCCGACGGCTTCTACGTGGGCAGCCGGGACGGCTCCTTCCTCGGCTACGTCGACCGTCAGGCGGATGGCATGTGGCGTGCTTTCGACGCGGTCTCGCGTTCCATCGGCGACTATGCAGACCACCACCGCGCGATGGCCGCGGTGACCACTCGGGGAGAGGATGCCGGATGACCGCCGAGCACGCACTCGTCTCGCTCGTCTACTGCAGCAGCGCGACGCACCCGTTCAGCGAACAGGAGCTCGCCGACCTGCTCGCGGTGAGCCGGGCCCGGAACAGCGCTCGTGACATCACCGGCATGCTGCTCTACCGGGGCGGCGAGTTCGTCCAGATCCTCGAGGGTGCCAGGTCGGACGTGGAGAGCCTGATGGAGATCATCGGCCGGGATCCCCGTCACGAGGACGTGCGTGTGCTGATCGAGGAGCCGCTGCATGAGCGGCGCTTCGCCGAGTGGACCATGGGGTATCAGTCCCTGGTCGCTGCGGAGCCGAAGATGCTGTCGGGATATCGCGATTCCTTCGACGACCTCCGCGTGGGCGACCACGACATGATCGGCCGCGCGATCATGGAGCTCACCCTGTGGTTCCGCGTGCGGGAGTCCGCCGCGCGGTAGACGCGGTCCCGTGAGCACGGGCGGCTCGCCCGCCCGCTGCGCCGCGAGCTCGCGCTCTCCGAGCTCGCGCTCCCGTTCTCGGGGTATAGACCCTGGTACTGCCTCGTCGCCGTGGTCAGGACTGCAGCCCGATGTGCCCGCGCGCCGTCGTTCGTAGCGTCGAAGGCGAACGAAAGGCGCGACATGATTCGAGTTCAGTCCCTGACGAAGCACTACGGCGAGAGGGTGGCCGTGAACGGCATCGACTTCACCGTCGAACCGGGCACGGTCACCGGATTCCTGGGACCCAACGGGGCTGGAAAATCCACCACCATGAGGATGATCGTCGGCTTGGACCGGCCGACCGCCGGCACCGCGGAGGTCAACGGTCGGGCCTACGCGGATCTGCCCGCACCGCTGCGCGAGGTCGGCGTTCTGCTCGATGCGCGCTCGGCGCACAGGCGCCGCACCGCCTACAAGCACCTGCTGGCGATAGCGGCCACTCACGCCATCGGCGCCGCCCGCGTGCGTGAGGTGATCGAGATCGCGGGACTGGGTGCTGTGGCAGACAGGCGAGTCGGCGGGTTCTCGCTCGGCATGAACCAGCGGTTGGGGATCGCCGCGGCTCTGCTCGGCGATCCGCAGACGATCATCCTCGACGAGCCGGTGAACGGCCTCGACCCCGACGGCATCCTGTGGATCCGCGGCCTGCTGCGACAGCTCGCGGGGGAGGGGAAGACCGTGTTGCTCTCGTCGCATCTGATGAGCGAGATGACCCAGACGGCCGACCATCTGCTGGTCATCGGCCGAGGGACGATCCTGGCAGACGGTCCCCTGCACGACGTGGTCGCGGGTGCCACCAGATCCGTGGTGCGCGTGCGGACCAGAGAGGTCGAGCGACTCATCGGCACCCTCGCGGGCTCACAGGTCGCCGTGACGGCGCACACGGATGGCGCGGTCGAGATCGACGGCCTCGCCGCCGAGGACGTTGCGCGTGCCGCGGCCGGCGCAGGCATCGTGCTGCACGAGATCGCCGCCGTCGAGGGCTCGCTCGAAGACGCCTACCTCGCCCTCACCGCGCACGACACCGAGTACCGCGCGACCGCGCATGACGCCACCGAAGGAGCCGGACGATGACCCTCACCACGAGTCCCCGACGAGCGGATGCGCGCACTCGCCGCCCCGCGTTCGCCCACCTGCTGCGGTCGGAGTGGATCAAGCTGTTCAGCCTGCCCTCCTCCGTGCTCGCCCTCGCGGCGATCTTCCTCATCGGGGTCGGCGGCAGCCTGTTCCTCGGGGTGACGCTCGAGTCGTCGGGCGCGCCGTCGGTGCTCCTGATCGAGCGCACCATGGCCGATGTCACGGTGCCGACCGTCGTGCTCGGCCAGATCATCGCCGGTATCCTCGGAGTCATGCTGATCGGCGGCGAATACGCATCGGGCTCGATTCAGCCCACGTTCGTCGCGGTGCCCGACCGGTTGCGCGTCCTGCGCGCGAAGGCGGTCGTGGCGTTCACCGTCGTCACCGCGACCGCCCTCGTCACCGTGTTCAGCGCATGGGCGCTCACCACGCCGATCTATGCACAGTTCGGCCTCGCGGCACCGCTCACCGCACCCGGGGTCGTGCTCGCGCTGCTCAGCTCGGCGGGGTATCTCGGGCTCTGCGCACTGTTCGGGGTGGGCATCGGGGCACTCGTGCGCTCGACGACCGCGGGAGCGATCATCGTCTTCCTGGCCACGCTGCTGCTCCCTGTGCTGACGTCGCTGCTTCCGTACGGGCTGCTGTCCCGCGCTCTGCGCATCGCCCAGCTGGGCAATGCGGGCGATGCGATGAGCCGGGTCGGCGCGGAAGGCGGTCCGTTCCTCGACCTGTGGAGCGGTCACATCAGCGTGGGTGCCGGCTGGCTGATCGCGTCGCTCTGGGCGGCGATCGCGCTCGCTGCAGGCGCGATCGCCCTCCGCAAGAGAGACGTATGACACCGCGGCGATCCGACCTCGTGGTTCTCGGGTCGTACTCGGCGGTCTCGCTGGCCCTCGGCTACCTGTCGCTCGAGTCGTCACTGACCACACCCGCGTGGGCGCTCGTGGCGCTGTTCGTCGCGGGCATCGCGACGATCCTCGTCTCACGTCGGCATCCGTTCGTGGCCTTCATCGCGGTTCTCGTCCTTCTCCCGCTGTCGTTCGCCGGCGGTTCAGGCGCCGAAGGGGTGCTCGCGGTCGCGGCGCTGTACCGGTGCGGAGTCGACCTCCGGCCGCGACAGGCATGGACGGCGTTCGCGGCGGCCGTGGCGTCGGGCATGCTCGCTGCGCTGGTGCTGTCGCTGCGCGTGCGCCTCGGCCCGCCGCTGCTCGGACTGGCGCCGCGAGTGGACCTCGACGCCTGGCCGCTCGACTGGCTCGGAATCGCCACCGTCGTGGTCGCGGTCTCGCTGATGTCCATCCTCGTCGGGCTCAACGTCGGCCACCGGCGGCGCGAGGTCCGCGCACTCGTGGAACGAGCGGAGCAGATGCGCCGTGAGCGAGACCAGGAGTCGCACATCGCTGCCGCGCTCGAACGCGAGCGGATCGCGCGGGAGATGCACGACGTGATCGCCCACAGTCTCGCCGTGATGGTCGCGGTCGCCGACGGCGCGCAGGCCTCCGCCGCCGCTCGACCAGAGGAGTCCCGCCGGGCGATCGGGCAGGTCGCCGAGACCGGACGCCGGACTCTCGTGGAGATGCGTCGCCTGCTGACGACTGTCCGCGGCGAGGGCGACACGGTCGACCGTCAGCCGACGCAGGCGTCCATGGAGCGCATCCCGTCTCTCGTCGAAGAGTCGCGGATCGCGGGCCTGCCGGTCCGATTCGAGCAGACGGGCGGCATCGACGCCGATGCCGTGGTGGGGCTGACGGTCTATCGCATCGTGCAGGAGGCACTGACCAACGTCCTCCGGCACGCACGCGACGTGCAGGATGTCGTGGTGAAGATCAGCATCGCAGACGACGAACTGTCGATCCTCGTGGAGGACACGTCTGCGCAGGCTCTCCCTATCGTCGACCCGGGCCGTGGCCTGGTCGGCATCCGCGAGCGCGCCGCGTTCTACGACGGGCACGTCGAGGCCGGGCTCCGGCCGGGCGGAGGCTGGCGCGTGTTCGTACGACTGCAGACGGAGAAACGATGACGACATCCGATGCCCACGCCGCCCGGATCCGGGTGCTGATCGCCGATGATCAGGAGCTGGTCCGCTACGGACTCCGTCTCGTGCTCGAGGCCGAGGACGACATCCAGGTCGTGGGCGAAACCTCCGACGGGGCGTCTGCCGTGGACGCCGCGATCGCGCTGGGGCCCGACGTGATCCTGATGGATGTGCGCATGCCCGGCACGGACGGCATCGAGGCGACCCGAGACCTCACCGCACGGCTGCCACGAACCCGGGTGCTCGTGCTGACCACCTACGACCTCGACGAGTTCGCCTTCGGGGCGCTGCAGGCCGGAGCCGCAGGGTTCCTGCTCAAGAACACGCGACCGATCGAACTCGTCGCCGCGATCCGCACGGTTGCGACGGGCGATGCCGTGGTCGCTCCGCGGATCACCTCGAAACTCATCGAAGTCGCCCTGCCGCACCTGGCTCCCCGCACTCGGGCTCAGGACCACGCTCTCTCGGTGTTGACCGACCGCGAACGCGACGTCTTCGTTCACGTCGGCCGCGGCCTCACGAACGACGAGATCGCGAGGGCCCTGCACCTGAGCGAATCCACGGTCAAGGCGCACTTCGGCCGCATCCTCATGAAGCTCGACCTGCCGCACCGTGTGCAGGCGGTCATCCTGGCGTACGAGCTCGGCATCGTCAGGCCCACCGGCCGATAGCCCCGCCGCGCAGGCCGCCCATCCTCGCAGACTCGCTGCGGTGTGTCCACCACTGCCGTGCGGCCCTGTTCGTTGCAAGACTCGGCGCATGGTCTTCATCGGTTTTCATGCCTCGCACGAGCAGATCGCACCCAGCGCGCTTCTCGACGCGGTGATCGGCGCCGAACGCGCGGGGTTCGACGGAGCCATGTGCTCCGACCACCTCGCGCCGTGGACCAGAGCCCAGGGCGAGTCCGGCTTCGCGCTGAGCTGGATCGCGGCCGCGCTCGCCTGCACGGAATTCTCGATCGGGATGGTCAATGCCCCCGGGCAGCGCTATCACCCGGTGATGATCGCCCAGGCATTCGCGACTCTCGAGGAGATGTTCCCCGGTCGCTTCTGGGCGGCGATGGGCAGCGGCGAGGCGGTCAACGAGCACGTGACCGGCGATGCCTGGCCCGAGAAGCGGGTCCGCAACGAGCGACTGCGCGAGAGCGTCGACGTGATCCGCCGACTGATCGAGGGCGAAGAGGTCGACCATGACGGCCTGGTGCGTGTCCACGAAGCGCGAGTGTGGAGCAGGCCGGCCGAACCACCGCCCCTGTTCGCGACCGCGGTGAGCGCCGAGACCGCGGAGTGGGCAGCCTCGTGGGCGCAGGGTCTCGCGACCGTGATCCAGGAGCCCGCCGCGCTGCAGCGGGTCGTCGACGCCTACCGAGGCGCCGGGGGCTCTGGCCCCTGCATCCTGCAGGTGCACCTCAGCCTCGCGGAGAGCGACGAGGCGGCGTTCGCCATCGCCCGCGAGCAGTGGACCAACGGTCTGCTCTCGCCCCCGCAGACCTGGGATCTCGAGCAGCCCGAGGACTTCGAGGCGGCGGTGGCCGGCCTCGACAGGAACGAGCTGCGAAAGGCCGTGCTGATCGACCATGACGCCTCGGCGTTGGCCGGCCGCATCGCCGATCTCGCGGAGATCGGATTCGATCGCGTGTATCTGCACCACGTCGGCACCGAGCAGTCGTACTTCCTCGCCGCCGCAGAAGCCGAGCTCATCCCCGCACTCAAGGAGCGACTGTGAAGATCACCGATACGAGCGACCTCTGGTGGAAGACCGCGGTCGTCTACTGCCTCGATGTCGAGACCTTCCTCGACTCGAACGGAGACGGGGTCGGCGACCTGCAGGGCCTCGCCCAGCGGATCGACTACCTGTCGCAGCTCGGCGTCACCTGCCTGTGGCTGATGCCGTTCTATCCGAGCCCCGACCGTGACGACGGCTACGACGTCAGCGACTTCTACGGCGTCGACTCGCGCCTCGGCACCCACGGCGACTTCGTCGAGGTCATCCGCACCGCGCGCGATCGGGGGATGCGGGTGATCGTCGACCTGGTCATCAACCACACCTCCGACCGGCATCCGTGGTTCCTCGCCGCCAAGCGCAGCGTCGACTCGCCCTACCGGGACTATTACGTCTGGCGCGACGACGCGCCTCCGAAGGGTCAGAAGAACGAGGTCTTCCCCGGCCAGGCGAACGGCATCTGGGGCAAGGACGAGAAGTCGGGGCAGTGGTATCAGCACAGCTTCTACGAGCACCAGCCCGACCTGAACATCGCCAATCCCCGCGTGCGCGACGAGATCGCGAAGATCATCGGGTTCTGGCTGCAGCTGGGCGTCTCGGGGTTCCGCGTCGATGCCGTACCGTTCCTCCTCGAGATCCCCGAGGGCGCCGGCATCCCCGAGCCGCACGATCTGCTGCGCGACATCCGCCGGTTCCTGCAACGCCGGTCGAGCGAGGCGATCCTGCTCGGCGAGGTCAACCTGCCCTACGACGAGCAGGTGCAGTACTTCGGTGGTGACGACGGCGACGAGCTCACGATGCAGTTCGACTTCGTCGGGATGCAGTCGCTGTACCTGTCGTTCGCGCGCAAGGACCCCGCGCGTCTGATCGAAGCGCTGCGGGCCCGACCCGTGCTCGGCTCTGAGGTGCAGTGGGCGAACTTCCTGCGCAACCACGACGAGCTGACCCTCGACAAGCTCAGTGACAGCGAGCGGAACGAGGTGTTCGAGGCGTTCGCGCCCGACGAGCGGCAGCGGGTGTTCGGACGAGGCATCACCCGGCGCCTCCCGCCGATGCTCGACGGCGATCCGCGCCGCATCCGCATGGCCTACAGCCTGCTATTCACCCTGCCCGGCACGCCTGTGCTCTTCTACGGTGAGGAGATCGGCATGGGCGAGAACATCGAGATCCCGGGCAGGGAGGCCGTGCGGACTCCGATGCAGTGGTCCGACGATCGCAACGGAGGATTCTCGGATGCCGCGCCCAGCCGGCTCGTCGCCCGTCCGCCGTCCGACGGGTATGCGCCGGAGCACGTGAACGTCGCCGCCCAGCTGGCCGACCGCGGCTCACTGCTGTACTTCATCCGCGCTCTCACCTCGAGCTACCGGATCTCGCCGGAACTCGGATGGGGCACGCTCGAGGTCATCGACCAGCCTGCCGAGTCGCTGCTCGTGCACTCGCTCTCGGCGGACGTCGGCCGGATGATCGCCCTCCACAACTTCGCAGAGGTGCCGGTGACCACGTCCTTCCGGCTGTCCGACGAGCCGGAGGGCACGACTCTCGTCGACCTCCTCGAGGCGTCACGCCTGGCACTCGACGCAAAGGGCGGGGTCGAGCTGGAGGTGCCGGCGTACGGCTACCGCTGGCTTCGCGTATCGCGTCCCGGTGATGGCCGAGTGACCTGACCGGCGACGCACCTCGTCGGCTCCCGGGTGCCGCAGATCGTCGTGTCAGTCGCCGGCGTCGCGTGCACCCTGCACCTCGAGCACCACGGCGGGGAGCTCTCCGGCCAGTTCGCGGGCGAGGAACCCGAGGCCCATCCGCTCGGCCAGCCGGTCGCCCGCGCGGGCATGTGCCCAGGCCCCCCACACCGCAGCGCGTTCCGGGTCGAGCCCTCGGGCCGCGAAACCCGTGATGGTGCCTGCGGCCACATCTCCCGAACCGGCGGTGCCGAGGCCGGGTCCGCCGACATCGAGGCGCCACACCGCACCCGACGGCGCGACGACCGCGGAGTAGCAGTGGATCACGGCATCGAGCTCTCGTGCGAGGGGCCGAAGGTCGCTGAAGAGGTCATCGACAGGGCGCCCCAGCAGCAGCTCTGCTTCGTCGAGGTTGGCATTGATGATCAGGGACCGCGGAAGATCGGACCGCGGCACCTCTCTCACGGCTCCGACGGCGAAGGCGTCGACGACGAGGCAGGCGATGTCGTGGCCTGCCAGCCGCCGCAGCCACTCGGCGGCATGCTCCGGATCATCCAACCCCGGCCCGACCAGGACCGCATCGGCCCCGTCGAAGGCCGTGCTCAGGGCATCCGGTGTCGGCTCGTCTGCACCGGGCGACTCGTAGATCCCTGCTTCGGGCACGGTGATGCGCACGACATCGGCGATGGCGGCATCGGTCGTCACGGCGACCTTTCCCGCTCCGACGCGCAGCGCAGCCTCGGCGGCCAGGACGACCGCGCCCGCCGACAGAGGGGAGCCGCCGATGATCATCGCCGTTCCCCGGGAATTCTTCGAGTCGCCGGGGTCGGGGAGTCCCCACTGCCGCAACAGCCGCGGCGTGACGGTCGTCGGCTCACTCGGGACGGACATCGGGGCTCCCTGGGTGCACGGTGACCGCCGCACCCAGCTGCTCGAGGTGGCTCACATCCGAGAAGTCGATGAGTCGCCACTGCTCACCGTCGAACCGGAGCCGCGTCACGGAGGCGTTGAGGACGGTGTTCGCGGACGCGAACTCCATGAGGCGCTTCTCGTCCATCCCGGTCAGCAGCGCGATCAGCAGCACGACGACCGCATCGTGGGCGACGACCAGTCCCACTCGCGCATCCGCATCGAGTGCGTCGTGCAGGAACGACCGCAGACGAAGCGCGACGTCGGCCCAGGACTCGCCACCGGGTGGCCGGTGATAGTACTTGCCCAGACGCGCGCGACGAACGGCCTCCTCGGGGTGCCGCGCGGCGACGCCCCACCGCGTCAGCAGATCGAGGATGCCGAGCTCCCTGTCGCGCAGTCGCTCGTCGGTGAGCACCTGCTCGACGGCCGGGGCGTCTTCCATGCTGAGCGCGAACGTCTGCTGTGCACGCAGGTACGGCGACAACCAGGCGACCTGCGGCGAGATGGCGCCGCCGTGCAGTGCGGCCGACAGCGCCCGCGACTGTTCTGCACCTGTCGCCGACAACGGCACGTCGGCATCTCGGCTCGCGAGCTCGATCATCTCTGCGCGCGCTGCCTCCGCTGCGGTCGCGGCGATGTTACCCACACTCTCCCCGTGCCTGACCAGCCACAGCTCTTCCACGTCACAGCTCCCAATCGTCGAACGGAAGGCTCCAGGGGCCATGGTCCGGCTCGACGTGGTCGTCTTTCTCGACCGAGATCACCACCCGTGTCGTCGCGCGGATGAGCACGCTGATGCTGCGCCCTTCGGCAGACAGGGTCACGAACGCCGGCGGCGAGGACGCAGCCGCTTCGATCTCAGCCATGATCTCGTTCAGGGGCTGATCGTCCTGAAGCACGAAGCTTCTGCCGTCGATCTCAATATGAGTTCTCACGGTTCTCCTTCCCCTCGTGGGCGACGTTAGGCGAGACGGTCGAGTGTGCAGAGGGCCTTGCGCCCGGGGCGCGCAGTGGTTAGCGGTTTCGCCGCCGAGCGCGGGCGGCACTCTCTACGATGGGGTGATGCAGGTCTTGGACACTCTCGCTCTCGTCGGTGAGGTGCTCTCCTGGGTGGGCCTCGGCATCGGTCTGCCGCTGCTTCTGCTGGCGTTCCTCATCCGCACCGTCGAGGGAGCGTGGCTGCCGATCGAGATCGCGGTCATCGAGCGCGAGGGCTCTCTGATCGGCCGCTGGTTCGCCGGCGGCGACTTTCACGAGAGGGCTCTGAGAGGGCACGAGGCCGCCACGGCGGATGACGGCTGGGCCGACGGAGTGGTCAGCGCGAACAACCCCGCCCGTGCGCGGGTGGGCGAACCGCCTCACACGCGGCGCGTCATCCTGACCCTGGGGATCGTGTTCGCCGGAGTCGGATTCGTGGGACTCGTCGTGTCGCTGCTGCCGCTGCTGATGTCCTAGCTCGATAGTGTGACGCTCATGCAGGACTCCGCCGACATCCCCCCGTCCACCCCTCTGGATGACTGGTTGGACGCACTGAGTCGACCGACGGGTTCTCCCGGGGGAGGTGCGGCGTCCGGTGTGATGCTGGCGATCGCCGCCTCTCTGATGAGCATGGTCGGCGGGTATTCCGATGACGATCCGCGAGCGGCGGACACCGTCGACCGCCTCGCCCGGCAGCGGGCTGAGGCGCTGCGAGCGGTCGAGGCGGATGGCGTCGTCTCTTCGAGCTTCGGGGCGGCGCTCGCTCTGCCGAGCGACGACCCCTCCCGCGACGAGCGCGTGCGCAACGCCGCTGTCGAGGCGGCCCGATCAGCGGCGCAGGTCGGCGTGATCGGCGTGGCCATGCTGTGCGACCTGCGCGTGCTCGTCGAGGCGGGCAACCCGCATATCGTCGTCGATCTCGCGGTGGCGGCGGAGGCGCTCCGTGCCGGACTGTCGGGGGGAGCCATGAACATTCGCGCGAACCTGCAGATCGCGCGTCGTCACGGCGCCGAGACGCTCGCCGATCTCGAGGCCGAGGTCGAGCGCGTCGCGGGTGCGGAGCGAGAGGTCGGGGAGATCATCCGAGAGCTGTCCTCACGCCTGGACTGAGCGAACGCCGGTGCCCGATGCGACCCGGCGATATCCGTCGCCGTGGGGTTCGACCGCGCCGCCCTCGATGAAGCTGTCTATCCAGCCGCGCATCGGCCACTCGCCCCAGCGCTCGGCGAACAGGGCGCCGTTGCGCAGGATGTCGTCGAGGTGGCGCCACGGCGGAGAACCGGCCGGGTGCCACTGGTGGTAGGCGTGTGCGCCGCCGACCCACTGCACTCGCATGTCGAGAGACCGAGCCCGTCGGCCCAGGTCGGTGTCTTCGGCGCCATACCCTTCATACGCCTCGTCGAAGCCGCCGAGACGCGTCCACGTCTCAGCGGTCACTGCGAACGACAGCGACCAGAAGAGATCGAACTCGTCATCGGTCGCCGTCACCACGTCGCCGTCCGGTGGCAGGGGACGAGCCGGATGCGGTCGGGTCATGGTGCCGAGGTCGACCATCCTCGACGGACGCTGCACGCTGTGCAGGTAGGTCACCGGTCCGCAGAGCAGGTCGTGCGGATGGTCCCGTGCTGCGTCGACGTATCTCTCGAGCAGGTCCGGACCCGGCAGGCAGTCGACATCGAGGAACACGAGCAGGTCGACACCGTGATCCAGTGCGAGGGCGGCGGCGGCGTTGCGCGCCGCACCGACGCGCATGCCGTCGCGGCCGGGCGGCACATGCACGGACAGAACTGACGGCACTGCGGGCGGTGCGTCGACGTCGAGCCACGCCTCGACACGCACGACCTCGATGCCCGGCGTGCGCACCTCGGTGAGGAATTGGCGCTGGCGCTGCAGGTGGTCGAGACGGTTCATCGATGCCGGGGTGATGACGGCGACGCGGATGCTCATCGTGCCAGCTCCTCGATCGCGGCCGCGGCTCGTGCGGCAGAACCCGACACCTGCCACACGTCCCAGCGGGGAGCGGTGTCGGCTGCGCGCCGGATGCTGTCGACCACCTCGGCGGGCGACGCGTCAGCCGCGACGGTCCGGGCGAGCCCGTGGGCGGCCAGCACGCGGGCCATCTCGCTCTGCTCGTCGAAGGGTCGTTCCTGGGCGATGACGACAGCTCGGGCGTCTGCGGCCGCGAGGTCGGCGATGCTGTTCTGACCCGCCGCGCTGACGACGACGGTCGCACGGCGCAGCAGCGGCCACACGTCGTCGATGCGATCGTCGCTGCCCGCTCCTGCGCTCTCGACGACCCATCCGTCTGCGCTCAGCAGCTCCCTCGTCTGCGCGAGCCGCACCGGGTCGAGCGCGAGGCCGAGGAACAGCACGCGGCGCACGTCGTCAGCGTCTGCGTCTGCGTCTGCCTCGGTGCAAGCGCGGCCGTCGTAGCGCGAGATCGCGCCGACCGATCGCACGCGGTCCTCGCGACCGATGAGGGCCTTCGCGGGGATCGTGCCGGGAGCCCAGGGCGCCAGGATGCGGTCGGCGAGGTCGTAGCCCAGACGGTGCGGAGCGTCGGCGCGATCGCCCGGCTGCGCGACGGAGATCGTCGGCACCCCCAGCAGACGAGCCAGGATCGTGACCTCGACGCTGACGTCGACGACGAATGCGGACGTCGGGTGAATCGCCACCCATTCCGCGATCGCCGCGAGGCGGGCCTGGTGGCCAGGGTGCCCGAGCGGCGCCCAGTGCAGGGTGCCTCGGGCTGTGACATCGCCAAGCTCATGCGCCTCGCGGCTCACACCGTCGGGCCCCACGACGGCGTCGGAGTCGGAGGGCAGCTGGACCCATACGGTCTCCGGCGGCAACGAGGCGGGTTCGGGAAGGCTCGAGAACACCGTCACCTCGTCTCCGAGGTGCGGGCGGATCGCTTGCATCCGGGTCATGTGGCCCCAGCCGTGATGATGCACGTACCAGCCGATCATGCTCCGACCGCCTCTGCGTCGGCGAGCTCGTGCGCGGGCACCGCGCTCTGAGCGGCGACGGTGAGGACCCGCTCGATCTCGCGGTGCCTATGATCGAGCGAGTGGCGCGCGGAGGCGGCCTCGCGCACGACTCGACGCGACAGCCCCAGCCGTGTCTGCTCGACCAGCGCCGTCGCGGCGTGGGCGAGTGCATCGGTGTCGGCGGAGGGCACGATGGCGGTGCCGGGGATCCCGGCCAGCACTTCGCTGGTGCCGCCGGAGTCGAAGGCGGCGACGGGCGTGCCGGTCATGAGCGCCTCGGCCATCACCAATCCGAAGGGCTCCGACCACACCGGGGTCACCAGAGCGACGGATGCTGCCCCGACGAGGGCCGAGAGCTCGGGCTGACGCAGGGCTCCGACATAGTCGATGCCGTGGCCGAGCAGCGGTCGGACCTCCCGATCGAAGTACGCGGCATCGCCCACGCGGCCGGCGAGCTTCAGCCGCGCGCCTGCCCGCCGCGCGGCGATGATGGCGAGGTGCGGCGCCTTCTCGGGCACGATCCGTCCGAACCACACCCAGTCGCCTCCGCCGGGCCCCAGGCTCCACTGCGCCGTGTCGACGCCGTTGGTGAAGACGAACGCCTCGACGCCCTCGGCCGACCAGGCCCGCGCCGTGTACTGGCTGACCGCGAGGAATCGGTGCGGCGACGTTCCGGTGAGCGCGTTCGAGGCGATCACCATGTCGGCGAGGGGCGGCGTGTGCAGCGTGGTGACGACCGGCACTCCGATGTCACGGCTCCAGAGGATCGGATCCCCGTGGAGACTGTGATTGTCGATGACATCGACGCGTGTCGCGGGGGCGTCGAGCTGATCCCGCACGCGCGCGAAAGCATCCGTCATCAGCCGGCGGTGGCCCTCGGGGAAGTCGGTGTCGGACGCATCCCGTGACTGATGCCAGCGAGGGCTCGGCAGGTGCAGATCGATGTCGGCGCCCAGGAAGTCCGACCCTTCGGCCGCACAGAGCTGCACGTCGTGGCCACGGCTGCGCAGCCAGCGCACGCGGTTCCAGACCACGGCCTCCAGGCCGCCGGCGTGCGGTTGGCGGAGGGCATGACGCTCGGGGGCGACGACCATCACCCGCAACCGCTCGCGGCCGATCATGCGCGTGCCTCCGTCGAGATTTCGGCGCGTGCGGTGGAGTAGAGCAGGGCGTGCGCGTCGCGCACGGCCTCCCGTTCGGCCACTCTCTCAGAGCGTCGCCGCTCGACCAGCGACGTACGGGGCGACGAGGCGCGCGCATCGGAGGCGAGAGCCACGGCCTCGACCAGCGTCTGCGGGTCGTCGAGGTCGATGACGAAGAAGTCGTCGGGATGCTGGGACTTGATGTGCCCGACGTCGGTTCCCGCCACGGGAACCCCCAGGTCGTAGCAGAGCTCGACCCACCCGGAGTGCGTGCCATGCAGGTAGGGCAGGACGAAGAGGTCGAGTCCTCCGATCCACGCATCGATGCCGGCGTCGCTCAGACGCGGAGTGCGCCGCACGCGCACGGCGGGGTGCTCTTCGGCGACCGCGGTCACGCGAGCTGCTGTCGCGTCATCGCGGACGCGCTCGTGCATCAGCAGCTCGAACTCGACGGCTCGCCCTGTCTGTGCGAGCAGCGCGGCAGCATCGACGGCTGCGCGCACCGCACGCTCGGCAGCGATGTTGGGGCGCAGGTCTCGCAGGTGGATTCCGACCCGCAGGGTCTCGTCGACCGCGTGCTCGGACACGGCGGCACCGTCGAGCAGAGTGGGGTGAGCCAGCACCCGACTGCTGCGGTGCCACCGGCGTTCGATCTCGTCCGCTGCCGTCGAGGTGAGCGTCAGGAGGTGATCGGCTGTCGGGATGATCACGTCGAGCAGTTCACGATAGGGCCGCTGATCGACCAGCTGCGGGTTCTCCAGGTCGTGCACGGTGTAGACGATCGGCCTGCCGACCCGGTGCGCGGTCTCGAGAGCCTCGCGCAGCTCGCCGGGAGAGAACGACTCGAGCCCGAAGTGCACATGCAGCACGTCGAAGTCGGCACCGTGTGACGCGAGCCACTGCGATGTGAGCGCCACCGGCGGCCACCACACGTCGGCCGGCGCGCCCGGAACAGCAGGGTCGGGCAGCACACGCACACGTCGTGTGTCGGTGATCGCGCGCACGTAGGGGTGGGCGGCCGGGATCGAGGCGACGCGAATGAAGGCGGGTTCGGTGACGATGTGGTTCTCCGTTGGCGGGCTGAGCACCCGACGTGCGTATATCGCGATGACGGAGAGACCGCGCTGCAATGGGGACGCAAGACTGATGAGATCGAGGGGGTACGTTCGAATCATGAGCCATGATCCCGAACTACGCACGGCCGTTGCGCCGGCTGGCTCCCTGGTGCTAGCGCGCCGCCAACACTACTCGGAGTTCTACGGTCTGGCTCCGCTTCCCGAAAGCTACGGCGTCGTCCTCGGCAACTGCCAGGCCGAATCGCTGCGCATGGTGATGGACGCTCCCGAGCACCGCTTCGTGCGCGTACCCGCCGTGCACGAGATGACCGCCGACGACGCCACGCGCCTGCACGAGATCGTCCGCACCGCCGACACCGTCGTGAGTCAGCCCATCCGTGACGACTATCGCGATCTGCCGTTGGGCACGCGCCAGATCGCCGCGGCGACGGATGCCCGCGTGCTGACCGTGCCGCCGGTGCGCTTCGCGGGCCTGCATCCGTTCCAAGCCGCGATCCGCGTGCCCGGCGTCGAGGGAGACCCGCCGATCGTGGCCTATCACGACATCCGCACGCTCGCTGCCGCCGCAGGCATCCCGGTCGTCGCCGCGCTCGCACCCGACGAGGTGCGTGCCGTGGGGGAGTCGTCGATCGACACGCTGCGCGTCCGCGAGCAGAGCGCCGACGTGCGGGTCTCCGACCTGTTCGACTCGGTCACGGCCGATCACGCGCGCACCGTCAACCACCCGGGCGACGCGGTGTGGATGCCGCTGGGGGCTCGCCTGCTCGAAGCCCTCGGCCACACCGGCGGCCCGACCGATCCCGGGCGTCCGCTGCTGAATTCGGTGCGGGCGCCGCTGCACCCGGAGGTCGTCGAGGCGTGGGAGCTGACCGACGAGCCGCGCGCGCACTGGATCGTCGACGGCGCACCGATCGACGACGCCGAGGTGCGGGCCGCTCACCTCGAGTGGTACGCCGCCCACCCCGGGTTCGTCGATGCCGCCCTGACGCGCCTCGCCCCTCTGCTCGACGTGTGGCGGGCGCGATGAGCGCCGCTCCGTTGCTGCTCGTGCACGCCGGAACCCACGGCGTCGCCATGTACGAGCGTGAGATGGCCTCCGCCGTACGGGCACAGGAGCCGTCGATCCGCACGATCGACGCGGCCGATCTGGATGCGACGCCCGCGGATGCCGCGCTGCACGTGCACTTCACGGATCGTCTGTGGGGTGATTCTCCCGAGCAGGCGTCGCAGGCGTTCACCGCTCTCGCCGCGCGGCGGCCGGTCAGCGTCACCCTGCACGACGTGCCGCAGGCGTCGGACGGCGAGCGCAATCTGCCCCGTCGGCGGGAGGCCTACGCAGCCGTGGCCGCGGCGGCGCGAGGGGTGGCCGTCAACAGCGATCACGAGCGTGCGCTGCTCCGTGAAGAGGGGGTCTGGTCGGGACCGGCGGCGAGCATTCCGCTGCCGGTGGACCTCGAGACCGACGCGGGGCGGATGCCGACGGACGGGTCGGTCGGTGTGCTCGGCTACTTCTATCCCGGCAAGGGACATGACGAGGCGGCCCGCGCGGCCGCGCAGGCGGGCATCGGCAGGATGACGGTTCTCGGCCGTGCCTCGGAGGGGCATGCCGCCGAACTCGAGGACTTCGTGCGCCGAGCGGGCGCCCTCGGGGTCGAGGTCGAGGTGACAGGCTGGCTCGACGACGCGGAGATCGCGCGGCGGGGCCGCGCTGTGTCGGTGCCGGTGATCGCGCATCGTCATGTGTCGGCATCCGGCTCCCTGGCGTCGTGGATCGGCTGGGGTCGCCGACCGGTCGCGGTGCGCAACCGCTACATGGACGAGATGGCGACACTGCGCCCCGGGACTCTGCACACGGTCGACGAACCCGAGCTCGCGGTGGCGGTGCGGCGCGCCTTCGAACACCCGGAGTCGACCTGGCACGGCCTGACGAGGCTGCCGATGTCGTGGCCGGAGGCGGCTGAGGCGTACGTGCGCTGGTGGAGAGGGCTGGCCCGGTGACGCGGCGGCCCTGGGTCGTCGGCAACAGGTGGGACACGCTCGACGGCGTCGACCCCGAAACCCTGCCGAGAGTGTCGGTGATCGTGGCCCACTATGAGCAGCCGGCCGAGCTCGCCCGCACGCTGTCCGCCCTGTCGGTGCAGGACTATCCGCACGAGCTTCTCGAGATCGTCGTCGCCGACGACGGCTCCGCCGGCGATGTCCGCGTGCCGGACGGGGTGATCCTCGTGCGCCAGGACGACCGGGGCTTCCGGCTCGCGGCCGCACGCAATCTCGGCGTGCGCGCGAGCAGTGGCGACGTGCTCTGCTTCCTCGATGCCGACACCGCCCCCGAACCCGGGTACGTGCGAGAGCTCACCCGGCTTCCGGCGCTGCTTCCCGAGGCCGTCACCGTCGGACGCCGTCGGCACGCGGACTTCTCGGGCATCGCCCCGGAGACCCCCGTGCTCGAGGCGGTGGTCGACCGTGAGCTCCCCGAGCCGACGTGGCTCGCGCAGGAGTACGCCCGAAGCCGCGATCTGCTCGACGCCGATGACCGGTCATACCGGTTCGTCATCGGCGCGGTGATCGCCTGCTCACGCCGCCTGTTCGACGAGACCGGCGGATTCGACGAGTCCTTCTCGGCCTATGGGGGCGAGGACTGGGAGTGGGCGCATCGGATGTGGCAGGCGGGTGCCGTGCTGGCCCACGTGCCCACGGCCGTGGCGTGGCACGACGGCCCCGAATGGGCCGAGCGCAGCGGTTCGGGGCTCGAGCGCGCGAACGCCCAGACCATGACGCTCGTCTCATCGATTCCGGTCGGCGGTTCCGCCCCGCGAGGTCTGCTGTCCGACGTGCCCGACCTCGTCGTCAGGCTGCGCGGGACCCACACCCCGGAGGCGCTGTTCATCGCCGTGGACTCGATCCTCGCCGCGTTCCCGCTGGCGCGAGTGGTGGTCGATGCGACGATGACCGCCTTCGCGGGCGACCCGCGCATCACGGTCGACGATGGCCCGCTCGACGCCCGGGTGATCTGGGAACTCGATCGACCGGTCGTGGTCCTCGAGCGGGACTGGATCACCGAGCGCATCGCGGGTCTCGGCACGGGCGATGTCGGCGGGGTCGATCTCGTCGATGCCGAGGGCTCGTCGCTGGGCGTGCTGCGCTCGCGGCGGGCGATGCGTCGCGCCGTGCGGTGGGGCACGTCAGACGCCTTCGAATCGCACCGTGCCGTCGCGGACGGCATCCACCTCCTGCGCTCAGACCCGAGGGTGGAGGCCTGGGTCGGAGGATGGGGTTCACGCGATCAGTTCTGCTGAGCGTACAGTTCTCCTATGGGGAAACTGGAGTACAACAGCTCGCGACCGGCGATCGAGATCGAAGAAGTGACCTTGGCGCACGTGAAGATCGTGATCGGCACGAAGCTTCGTCGCAACGAGAGCTTCATGATGACCTGGCTGCCGAAGCCGGAGGCGTCATCGGGCCGCCTGACGATCTGGGTGCACCCTGCCATCCCGCTGGTGTTCGAGTTCGATCTTCCGACCGTGCACGCGATCGACCCCGCGCGGGTCGCTCACATGATGGATCAGCTGAACTCGCGGGGCGAACTGGTGCTCGACCAGCTCTGAGCCCGACGGCCCCGTCGCCCGCGGTCAGAGCAGGTCGTAGTGGCCGCCGTAGGGGAAGTCGACGTCTCCCGTGTCGCGGGCGTCGAAGAGCACGGTCGCCACAGCGATCGAGACCTGTGAGCGGGGCGTGACCAGAAGGCTCACCTGACGATTGCCGACGACGACGAAATCGACGAACCTGCCGGCCGTCGCGATCGCGTCTTCGATGCGACGCTTGAGCTCGCCGAGGTCCTGATCCTGAGCGAGCAGATAGGTCACCCCATCGGCCCGGACCTCCGTCTGGATCATCGTCTTCTGATCTGCCATGGAGTCCACATTACGAGGAAAAGCCTGCCCCGTTCGCAAGTCGCTATCAGTCGCACTGCACCGGGGCAAGGGGCGGACGGAACGGCCCGGACTGCTCTAGAACGGAACCATGCAGACGATCATCTACGGCGGCGACGCCTATCTCACGGGGGACGACATCGCAGATGCGCTGCTGGCATACGGGCGCGCACTGGGCGAAGAGGAGCGTGCCGAGCTCGTGGAGATCCCGGTGCAAGAGCCGGACGGCGCGGTCGTCACCGCGAAGTTCCTGATCGGGCCTGCCAGCCAGATCGTGGCCAAGGAAGTGCCCGGCCGAGGGCCCGAACTCGAAGATCCCGCGCTGGTCGACCGCCTGCGCACGCTCACGCGTGGCGTCGAGTCTCCCACGGCATCGCCGGTGGAGATGCCGGACGGCGTCGCCTACGACCTCGGCTAGAGACGCGGCTGACCCGGCTCACGCGGTGCGCCCATCGGTCACTCGTGCTCGGGGAGTATCGGGCTGGACCACCCGGGATCACGACCCATCTGCGCGGCGCGCGAGACCGACGTCGCGCCGAACCGATCGCGCAGGGTGTCGAGAACCGTGTCGAGGCGTTCTTCGTCTCCCCAGTCGATCGGCAGCTCGGGCTGCATGCGGTCTGCGTGATCGAGGTGCGACAGCGACAACCCGATCAGCGTGATGCCACGTTCAGCGATCTCGGGATGCGCGGCGGCGAGCAGTGCGCGAGCGACCGTGAGCAGGATCGCGGTGCGATCGGTGGCGGATCCGAGCGTGCGCGATCGGGTCGCCTTCGCGAAGTCGCCGAAACGGAGGCGCAGCACCACCGACCGGCAGACCCGGTCTCCGTCGCGCAGCCGTCGCGCGAGGCGGTCGACGATCTGCGTCAGGATCAGATCGAGCTCCTCGGCCGAGCGCGAGCCCGTGCCGAGGGCGCGCTGCGAGCCGATCGATGCGCGGCGGCGGGTCGTGTCGACCGGACGCGGATCCCGCAGGCGGGCGAGGGCGTGCAGGTGCGCGCCGACCGCTGTGCCCAGCATCCGCTCGGCAGTGGCTGCCTCGAGTTCGGCCAGCTGGCCGACCGTGCGGATGCCGTAGCGCTGCAGCTTCTCGGCGGTGACGGCGCCCACGCCCCACAGCCGCTCGACCGGCAGAGGGAGCAGGAACTCCTCTTCGCGTTCGGGTTCGACCACGAGCAACCCGTCGGGCTTGCTGACGGCGCTCGCGACCTTGGCGAGGAACTTCGTGCGGGCGACGCCCACCGAGATGGCCAGCCCGACCTCGGTGCGCACCCGCTCGCGCAGACGCACGGCGACCTCTTCGGGGGTGCCGACGATGCGCCTGAGGCCCCCGACCTCGAGAAAGGCCTCATCGATCGAGAGTCCCTCGACGAGCGGCGTCGTGTCGCGGAAGATCGCGAACACGTCTTTGCTGGCTGCGGAGTACGCCTCCATGCGCGGGGGGACGACCACGGCATCCGGGCACAGCTGCAGCGCCTGTCGTCCGCCCATCGCCGTGCGCACTCCGCGCGCCTTGGCCTCATAGCTCGCAGCGAGCACGACGCCGCCGCCGACGATGACCGGTCGGCCGCGCAGCTCGGGGGCATCGCGTTGCTCGACCGAGGCGTAGAACGCGTCGAGGTCGGCGTGCAGCACGGTGGCTTCGCCCCGCATCCTGTTCTCCCGTCGACGTGCAGATCGTCGCACGCACCGGGGACATCGGCTCAGGCGGCGACGAGGCGAGACGAGAAGGCGCCGATGCGCTGCACGAGCGCATCGAAGGTGGCGTCGAAGGCGGCCGGCGTGCCGATGCGGGCAGGGTCGCGGATCGACCAGTGCAGGTCGTCGCGCTGACCGAGACGCTCGTGGGCGTCGTCGCACACCGTGATCACGAGGTCGCCCTCGGCGAGCACGTCGTCGAGGTGGCGGGGTGGATGGTCGCCGTCGATGACGAGCCCGTGCCGAGCGGCCGCCGCGGTGGCCTCGGGATTCACCATCTCGGCAGGTCGGGTTCCTGCCGAGGCGACGGCCACCGGACTCGTATCGCGCCAGATCGCCTCGGCGAGCTGCGACCGCGCGGAGTTCGCGGTGCAGACGAACAGCACACGGCGAGGCGGGGCGACGCTGGGGGGCGCGAGAGTGGTGAAGACCTCGGGGCGCAGCCCGATGTAGCTGCGCCGTCTGTCGAACTCCGAGCGGGTGCGCGCGATGATCTGCGCTGATTCGAGCACTCCCAGGTGGTGCGCGATGAGGTTCGAGCGCAGGTCGAGAGCCGTCCCGATCTCGGAGGACGACAGATCTCCGAGCGTGAGCAGATCGACGATGCGCAGGCGCGTCTGATCGGCGAGTGCGGCGAAGATGCCGGCGCGGCGTTCGAGATCGGTCATCATTCCCATCCTTACCACGAGACGCAGGGCGTGTCCATGCCCATTGACTCAATCTGCACTGACCCTATTCTGGGCGTCGCGAGTCCGCGAACGCGGCCTCGGAGAGGAATGGACATATGGGTATCGGAAGCGGCATCGCGCTCTTCGTCATCGGAGCGATCCTCGTCTTCGCACTCAACATCGACACCGGCGGCTATGTCGATCTCGACCTGATCGGCTACATCCTCATGGGTGCAGGAGTCGTCGTCTTCCTGATCAGCCTCATTCTCGTGATGCGCAGTCGGCGCACCGAGACCGTCGACCGCACGGCCGTCGACCCCGCGACCGGCGAGCGTGTGACCCGCCGCAGCATCCGCGACAACGAGCCCCTCGCCTGATCTCGGCATGACCGTGGCGCAGCGCGGCACCGGCGCGATCGTCGTCGGTGCCGCAGCGACCCTCGCGTTCGTCGTGCTGCGCGCCGTGGTGGCCCTCGGCGGTCACGAGCCGCTCGCGGTCGACATCTGGTGGCACGACCTCATGGTCGCGCTGAGCAGCGACGCCTGGCTCGTCGTCGCCTGGGTGCCCGCCGTCGTCGGCGGCACGATCGGCATGATCGTGGTCGGAGCGCTGCTGATCGCGGCTCTCCTCTGGCGCGGACGGCGGTGGGATGCGGCGACGCTGGCGATCGCGATGGTCACCGTGGTCGCCATCGGGGCGACCATGGCCGCGGTGATCGGCCGCACGCGCCCGGTCGACTCGCTCGCAGAGAGCGTCGCGACCTCCTTCCCGTCCGGGCACACCGCCGTCGCCACGACCGTGGTGGTGATCCTCGGACTCGTGCTCCGACGCCGGTGGGTCTGGGTCGTCGGTGTCGCGTGGATCGCGCTCATGATGTGGAGCCGCACCTACCTCCACGCCCACTGGCTCAGCGATGTGGTCGCCGGAATGCTCGAGGGCGTCGCCGTCGCCACGTTCGTCTGGGCCTGCGTGGAAGCGACGCGCGCGCGCCGCCTCGCGCGGTCCCGCAGCACGTCAGACATCTCCGAAGAACCGATCGAAAGCCCCGTGAACCCATGAACACTCGCGACTCGGCCGCCTCCACCGCGAGGGCCGCTCAGGACTCCACCGCCTTCCGCGTCCTCGCCCGCGTCGGGTACGTCGTGCTCGGCATCCTGCACATCCTCATCGGCGGGATCGCGATCTCGATCGCCACCGGCGGCGGCGGCGAGAACGCGGATCAGGGCGGTGCCCTGCAGCAGATCCAGGAGTCGCCTGCCGGCGTGTTCCTGCTCTGGCTGATCGTGCTCGGTCTGTTCGCACTGGCGATCTGGCAGATCGCCGAGGCCGTCATCGAGCGCGATCCCGATACGAAGAAGATGTGGGCGCACCGGGCGAAGTTCGTGGGCACAGCCGTCGCCTACCTGGCGATCGGCGCGACGGCTCTGATCTATGCGCTCGGCGGGCAGTCGCAGTCGTCCGAGTCTTCGCAGTCGTTCAGTGCGAGGCTGCTGGCGGCGCCGGCCGGTGTCGTGCTGCTCGTGCTGGTCGGGCTCGGGGTGGCAGCGGTCGGGATCGCCTTCATCGTGCGCGGCATCACCCGCGCGTTCATGGAGCATCTCTCCGTGCCGTCGGCGAAGGCCCGTTCGGGAATCACCGCGTTCGGAGTGGCCGGCTACGTCGCCAAGGGCATCGCGGTCGGCGTCGCCGGCGTGCTCTTCGTCATCGCGGCGCTCACCCACGACCCCGAGACCGCGGGCGGCCTGGACTCGGCGCTGCGTGCTCTGGCCGGGTTGCCCTTCGGCGCTGTGATCCTGTGGGTGGTCGGCGCAGGTCTCGCCCTCTACGGCCTGTTCTGCTTCGCCCGGGCGCGCTACGCCCGCATGTGAGCCGGGCCGATCCGGCTCCGGAGCGCCTATCGAACCGCGACGGGCGGCGCAACCCCGAACCACGGATTCGCGAGCTCGGCGAGGATGGAGAGATGAAGATCGTCTCGTATGCAGGCCAGCAGCTGGTGACCACCGATGACGTGGCAGATTCCCTCGTGACCCTCGCCGCAGCAGTCGCGAAGGAGGGGGAAGCCGACGCGGTCGAGATCCCCATCCTCGTCGGCGGGCGCGAGGACTGCGCCGATCTCGTCATCGGCGTCGGCAACGACCTGCTGGTCGGACCGCACGAGTTCGACGACGACGAGCCGGACTTCACCGAGCACGCGGCGAGGCTGCAGGCGCACCGCCTCTATCCAGACTCCCCGGACGTCGATGACGACTCCGAGCCCGACTGGCACGTGGACGTGGATCTCGACCTCGACAACTCCAGCTCTCTCCCGCACTGAACCCGACTGCTCCCGCGCCCGCGGGAGGACGCGGCGTGCGCCCTCCCGCGTCATCCATGAGGTTCAGTCAGTGGTGAGCAGCACCTTCGTGGCGCGACGCTCGTCCATCGCCTTGTATCCCTCGGCGGCCCGCTCGATCGGGAGCGTCAGGTCGAACACGATGCCCGGATCGATCTGATCGGTCATGATGAGGTCGATCAGCTCGGGGAGGAACCGGCGCACGGGAGCCGGTCCGCCCAAAAGGCTGACGGTCGAGAAGAAGAGGTCGAGTCCGTCGAGCTCGACGCCATGGCTCACGCCGACGTAGCCGACGTGTCCGCCCGGGCGTGTGGCGTGGATCGCCTGCATCATCGACTCCTGCGTGCCGACGGCCTCGATCGTCGAGTGCGCGCCGTACCCGCCGGTGAGCTCCTTGATCTTCGCGACGCCGGCGTCGCCGCGCTCCTCGACGATGTCGGTGGCCCCGAACTTCGTCGCGAGCGCCTGACGGTCGGCATGACGTGACATGGCGATGATGCGCTCGGCTCCGAGCTGCCTGGCGGCGAGGACGGCGAGCAGGCCGACGGCTCCGTCGCCGACCACCGCGACGGTCTTGCCTGGCCCCGCCTCGGCGGCGACAGCGGCGAACCAGCCAGTGCCCAGAACGTCGGATGCCGCCAGCAGGCTGCGGGTCTGCGCGGGTGTCGGGTCGCCCTCGACCACGACGAGGGTGCCGTCGGCGAGGGGGATGCGGGCGTAGTCGGACTGCGTGCCGACCCCGCCCATCATGACCTGGTGGATGCAGCGCGACTGGAAGCCGGCCTGGCAGATCTCGCACGTGTTGTCCGAGGCGACGAACGACCCCACGACGAAGTCGCCGACCTTGATGTCGCGGACCTCGTCGCCGATCTCCTCGACCACGCCGATGTACTCGTGCCCCATCGGCGTGGGGTGATCCACCGGCTCGATGCCGCGGTAGGGCCAGAGGTCCGAGCCGCAGATGCAGGCAGCGGTGACGCGGATGACCGCATCCGTCGGCTCGACGACGGCGGCGCGGGGGATCTCCTCGACGCGGACGTCTCCGGGGGCGTGCATGACGACGGCGCGCATGGTGCGTGTGCTGACGGTGTCTGTGTTCATGATGTTCTCCTTCAGTGAGTGAGGGCGGTGGATGAGGTCGTGGGCGCGGAGTGTCGTGCCGCTCGCCCCTGTGCGGTGCCGATCAGCACCAGGGCGACGGCTGCGAGCGCGGTCGTGGTGACGGTGACCACGCCGAGCGGCAGGATGCTCAAGGCGCCGGCGACGCCGACGAGCGGGGCGGCGATGCCCCCGAAGCCGAACCGCACCATTCCGAGAAGCGACGAGGCGGTGCCGGCGATCTGCGGGTATCCGATCAGAGCGAGGGTCGTGGCCGGGGGAGACGAGATGGAGACGCCCGCGGCGAGGGCGAACAGCGACGCGAGCACGACCCACAGCGGCATCGGCACGAGTCCGGCGGCGAGCAGGCCGATGGCGCCGGCGGTCGCGACCGCGACACCCGCGGCGAGCACCGCGTGCACGTGACCTCGTTCGGAGAAGCGGCCGGCCAGGTGACCGAAGACCATGAATCCTGCCGAGTTCGCGCCGAACGCGAGGGCGTATCCGAGGGGCGACAGGCCGTAGATGTCCTGCAGCACGAACGTCGCGCCGGACAGGTAGGCGAAGAGCGCGGCGTACATCAGCCCCTGGTTCAGGACGGCGCCGACGAAGACGCGGTCTCGGAGGAGCGTCCGATAGTCGCTCAGGGTGCGGGTCAGGCCGCCCGTCGTCCGTGCCTCGATCGGCAGCGTCTCCCTGAACCGTGCGAGCGCGGCGATCAGGATGGCGGTGCCGATGACCGCGAGGAAGACGAAGAGTCCCCGCCAGTCGATGATCGTGTTGAGGAGGCCCCCGAGCAGCGGGCCGACGACCGCCGCGAAACCGCCGACGACGGTGAGCCGCGCATAGAAGCGGATCAGCTCTCGGCCGGAGAACACGTCACGGCCGGCCGCCTGTGCGATCACGATGCCGACGCCGCCGGCGAGTCCTTGGACGAATCGGGCGGCGATCAGCAGCTCGACGGTCGGACTGATCGCGCACAGCGTCGACGTGACGATGTACGCCACGATGCCGATGAGCAGGATGCCGCGGCGTCCGTACCGATCCGACACCGGCCCGGCGATGAGCTGACCGGCCGCGAGACCGATGAGGCAGGCGGTCACGGTGAGCTGCGCGACGGATGTGGCGGCGCCCAGCTCCGCCGTGAGAGCCGGAAGGGCGGGCAGATAGAGGTCCATCGAGATCGGTCCGAACACGGTCAGCAGAAGCAGCAGGGCAGGAAGCACCCGGTCGGCGGAGGGGCGGGCTGCGGATGTCATGCCGTCCACTCTGCGCCTGTCGGGCGCTCTGAGGGAGTCCCTGTCGAGGGGTGTACTGCGAGAGCCTCCCTGCGGAGCGCGGTCGGGGGTAGCGTCCTGAGCATGGACAACAGATCCGAGGTCCGCGAGTTCCTGATGACCCGCCGCGCGCGTGTCGCGCCCGAGTCGGTCGGCATCCCGGCCGGCGGGAACCGACGTGTCGCCGGCCTGCGGCGCAGTGAGGCTGCAGCGCTCGCCGGAGTCAGCGTCGAGTACTACGCGAAGCTCGAGCGCGGCGCGATCGCCGGCGCCTCCGCCGCGGTGCTCGACGCGCTCGCTTCAGCCCTCCAGCTGGACGACGCCGAGCGCGCGCATCTGCTCGACCTCGCCCGCGCGGCCGACGGCATCCCGTCGAGCGGTCGCTCGCGTCGCCGGTCGGCGAAGCCCGGGGTTGCACGACCCAGCCTGCACTGGGCGCTGTCGTCGATCACCGACGCGATCGCGTTCGTCCGGGACCCCCGCCAGAACCTGGTCGCCACGAACGATCTCGCCCGCGCGTTCTACTCGCCGGTGATCGGCGACGGCGGGCGGACGCCGAATCTCGCTCGCTTCCAGTTCCTCGACCCGGCGGCGCGCGACTTCTATCCGGATTGGGATCTCTTCGCTGAGATGTGCGTCGCGATCATGCGCGCCGAGGCGGGGCGCGACCCGCACGACAAGGGGCTGCAGGATCTCGTCGGCGAGCTGTCGACCCGCAGCGAGACGTTCCGGCGACTGTGGGCCGCCCACGACGTGCGCATCCACGGCGCCGGCACGAAGCGGTTCCAGCATCCGCTCGTGGGCGAGCTGACATTGGCGTACGAAGAGCTCGCGATCACCGCCGAACCCGGCAACGTGCTGCTGGTCTACACGGCCGAACCGGGCTCGCCATCCGCTGAGCGCCTCGCGCTGCTCGCCTCGTGGTCGATGACGCAGCGCAGCGCCGAGCCCGCGAACGACACGCGCCGAGGCTGATGCTCGGCCCCACCGAGAGATGGTTGCTCCCGGTCTACAGTTGCACTTTCGCAACCAATAGGCGTATAGTTGACTCTTATCAACTTTCTACACAGGAGCTCTCCACTGTGACCAACATCACTCCCACCTCTTCAGCCGAGGCGACGCGTTCGCCTCGCGAGGTCTTCACCGCGATCTCCGGCCTCGTCGTCGGAATGTTCGTCGCCGTGCTCTCGGGCACCGTGGTGTCGACCTCGATGCCCGTCATCATCGCCGACCTCGGCGGCACCCAGTCGCAGTACACCTGGGTCATCACGGCCAGCCTGCTGGCGACCGCCGTCTCGACGCCCATCTGGGGCAAGCTCGCCGACCTCGTCGATCGCAAGATCCTCGTGCAGCTGTCTCTCATCATCTTCACCGTCGGCACCGTGATCGCCGGCTTCTCGACCGACACGAACATGCTCATCGCCGTGCGCGTGATCCAGGGCATCGGCGTGGGTGGTCTGATGTCGCTCGTGATGATCGCGGTCGCCCTCATCATCTCGCCGCGCGAGCGTGGCAAGTACATGGGCGTGGTCGGCGGCATCATGGCGCTCGGCACCATCGGCGGCCCGCTGCTCGGCGGACTCCTCACCGACGTGTGGGGCTGGCGCTCCAACTTCTTCGTCGGCGTGCCCTTCGCGATCCTCGCCCTCGTGCTGCTGCAGTTCACGCTGCACCTGCCCAAGCCGCAGCGTGACCGCAAGGTCTCGATCGACTACTTCGGCATCGTCCTCCTCGCCGTCGGCGTCTCGACCCTGCTCATCTGGGTCTCGATGGGCGGCAGCGAGTTCGATTGGGACTCGTCGACCAGCATCACGCTCGCCGTCATCGCCGCCGTCGCGATCGCCGGCTTCATCACCGTCGAGTTCTTCGTCAAGGAACCGATCGTGCCGATGTCGCTGTTCCGCAACCGCACCTTCACGCTGTCAGTCATCGCCTCCATCGCCATCGGCGTCTCGATGTTCGCGACCTCGGTGTTCCTCGCCCAGTACTTCCAGCTCGCGCGCGGCGCCACACCGACCGAGTCGGGCCTCATGACGATCCCGATGATCATCGGCCAGATGGGTGCGTCGATCATCATCGGCCAGCTCGTCAGCCGGTTCGGCAAGTGGAAGGGCTGGATGCTCACGGGCTCCATCCTCACCACGGTCGGCGTCAGCCTGATGTCGACGTTGCGCTACGACACCCCGTTCCCGCTGGTCGCCGTCTACATGTTCGTGCTCGGCGCGGGCCTCGGCATGGTCATGCAGAACCTCACCCTCATCGTGCAGAACGACACGGCTCCGCAGCAGCTGGGCGCCGCCTCGTCGAACGTCAACTTCTTCCGCACGATCGCCGGCACCATCGGCGTGACGGTCATGGGCGCGACCCTCTCGACGAGTGTCGCGAACTACATCACCGATGCGCTCGACGGCTTCACGCCGACGACGCCGGAAGAGGTCGACGCCCTGAAGCACCTCGCTTCGGGTGACGTGCCGAAGGTCACGCAGCTGCCTGACACGATCCGCACGATCGTCGAGGGAGCCTACGGCCACGGCATCGCCGACGCGTTCATCATCGCCATCCCGCTGGCGCTGATCGCCATCATCGCGATCGCGTTCATCAAGAACAAGCCGCTCTCGACGAAGAACGCCGCCGAGCAGCTGCGCGAGCAGGCCGAGGAATCGGTTCTCGAGGTCTCGGAGGCAGAGGTCGGCGCCACGATGTCGACCGGGACGATCCGACTCTCGGGCGTCGACTCCGCCTCACCGACCACCGGCTCTGTGACGGTGCTCGAACGAGACGACCAGGAGCCGAGGCGCTGACATGGCCACCCCCGTGGCGGTCGAGCCCGCCGACGTCGACACCGCGCTCGGCGACCTGCAGACGCATCTGAACCTGATCTTCGCGAGGACCAGGACGCTCTGGAAGGAGTCGGCTGCGCGCATCGACCCCGAGCTGCAGGTGGGCGGCTACAAGCTGCTGACCTTCATCGAACGGGCCGAATCGGCGAATGCGCACGAGCTGGCCGAGCGCTTCGAGATGGACAAGTCGGTCATCAGCCGCCAGGTGCGCATGCTCGAGGAGCTGGGGCTGATCGAGTCCCGGCCGGACGAGCGGGACGGCCGGCTGCGGGTTCTGACGCCGACACCGGCCGCCTGCACCGTGCTCGCAGAACTGCGCAGAGATCACGCGTCGCGTCTGCGGACGATCGTGGCCGAGCTCACGCAGGACGAGATCCAGGCAGCGTCCAAGGTCTTCCGTCTGCTTGCCGAGGTCTGACCGCCCCGAGCATCCACCTCGATCGAAGCCCCGCCGTCTCTGAGACGGCGGGGCTTCGCCGTAAGCTGGCGACCATGAGTGCCTCGCCCGACGAACCCGCCCGAGAGGGCGCGCCCGCCGCAGACTCCGCAGGTGCCGAGCCCCTCGATCCGGCCGCCCTCGATCCGGCCGAGCTCGACCAGGCGATCTCGAGGGTCGAGCACGAGCTGGGAAGGCTGTTCGCCCGCATCCGGGTGAGCTGGCGCGAAGCGGCGCAGACCGTGCACCCCGACCTGCAGCCCCTCGGATATCAGGTGCTGACCTCGATCGCGACCGGCAAGGCGACCTCGGCCGGGGCGATCATCGAGCGTCTGCAGACCGACAAGTCGGCCGTCAGCCGTCACGTGCGGCAGCTCGAGCAGCTCGGGCTGGTCGAGAGCGTCCCCGATCCCGACGATCGCCGGGCGCGGGTGCTCGTCGCGACCGAGCTGGCGCAGGAGCGGGTCGCTCTGGCCCGCTCGCGCTACGAGGAGCGCCTCGGCGAGCGGCTGCGCCGCTGGTCGGCCGAAGACCTCGATCACTTCGCGGAGCTGCTCGCCGCGTTCGGCGACTGACCGAGGTCGGCGGCGTTCTCGTCGCGCAAGGGCTGGACTCGGCGACGAGCCAGGACGAGACTGATCCCACGGCTACAGGAATGAGGAACAGTCATGGCGTACAGGGTCGGATACTTCGTCGGAAGCCTCTCGTCCACCTCGATCAACCGCATCCTCGCGACGGCGCTGATCAGGCTCGCTCCATCCGATCTCGAGTTCTTCGAGATCCCGATCAGAGACCTCCCTCTCTACAGTCAGGACTACGACGCCGACTACCCCGCTGTGGCGGTGGATCTCAAGGAGTCGATCGCTTCGGCGGATGCCGTGCTCTTCGTCACACCCGAGTACAACCGTTCGATCCCCGGGGGACTCAAGAACGCGATCGACTGGGCCTCGCGACCGTGGGGCCAGAACTCGTTCGATCACATCCCGGCCGCCGTCATCGGAGCATCGGTCGGTGCGATCGGCACGGCCGTCGCCCAGCAGAGCCTGCGCGGCGTGCTCAGCTTCTGCAACGCCCGCCAGATGACCGCCCCCGAGGCCTACATCCAGTTCTCGCCCGACACCTTCTCGGATGACGGCACGGTCACGAACGAGGGCACGGCGAAGTTCCTCCGCGACTACCTGGTCGAGTTCCGCGACCACATCGAGCGCGTACTCACCGTGCTGCCGCGCGACACGGATTCGTGAATCGGCCGCCTCGCAGGTCGTTGCGGCCGCTACGTCACCGCATCCGCGTAGCCTGAAGGACATGACGCTCACGAAAGCCCGCACCGCCGCCGAGGTCGTCGACTGGAGGCGTCGGGTCTTCGCCCTCTACGACGCGGTGCGCCGCGCGGACTCCGCCGAAGAGGCGCACGAGCTGTGGCGCATCGAGCGCGACGACCTGATGCTGCATCACGCGGCGACCCCGCTGCTGGCTGACGACCGTCCGCTCTTCGAGGGGCTGCCGATCGCCTCCTACGACCCGCAGTGGCGCTTCGAGCTGCCCATCCTGCCCGCGGAGCCCGGCGGCTTCGACTTCGCGACCGGCACCGACGGCGTGGTGCCGTTCGAGCGCATAGGAAGGGTCGAGATCCCCGACACCGGATCGCTCGACGTCTGGCGGCTGACGACCTACGGCGGTGGGATCTTCGTCCCGGTGCGCGACGCGCTCGCCGGTCGTCCGGGCGGCACGTACGGGGGAGGCCGCTACCTGATCGACACGATCAAGGGTGCGGACCTCGGATCGGATGCCGAGCGCGGCACCATCGTGCTCGACTTCAACTTCGCCTACAACCCGTCCTGCGCGTACGACCCCGCATGGGCGTGCCCGCTCGCGCAGCCGGGCAATGTGCTGCCGGTGGCGGTCCCCGTGGGCGAGATGTACGGCGGCGCAGCAGGCTGAGCATCCGGCCTGCATATCGCGGCGGGGGAATACCGCACCCCTCGCGCGCCTTACCCCTGAGCGTGACTCTCTTCGAACCGGCCGTCTTCGGCGCCCTCCAGTTGTCCAACCGCGTCGTCATGGCGCCTCTCACCCGCACGCGTGCAGATGATGACGGCGTGCCGACCGAGACGATGGTCGAGTACTACCGCCAGCGGGCGGGTCAGGGCCTCATCATCTCGGAGGGGACGTGGCCGGCGGCCGAGGGCAAGTCGTACTCCGGACAGCCCGGCATCGTCACGACCGAGCAGATCGCCGGCTGGCGGCCCGTCGCCGACGCCGTGCACGACGCGGGCGGCACCATCGTCATGCAGCTGATGCACGGTGGCCGCGTCTCTCACCCCGCGATCTCGGGTGAGCCGCGCGTCGTCGCCCCGAGCGCACTCGCCGCTCCCGGCCAGACCCACACTCCTGAGGGCAAGGTCGACATGCCTGTCGCCCACGCCCTGACCCTCGACGAGATCCCGATGGTCGTCGAGCAGTTCGCGCAGGCCGCGCGCAACGCGATCGCCGCGGGCTTCGACGGCGTCGAGGTGCATGGAGCCAACGGCTACCTCGTGCAGGAGTTCCTCTCGCCGGTGTCGAACATCCGCGAGGACCAGTACGGCGGATCACCCGAGAACCGCGCCCGCTTCGCCATCGAGGTCACCCGTGCGGTCGCGGAGGCCGTCGGTGCCGACCGCACCGGCATCCGTCTGTCGCCGCAGCACAACATCCAGGGCGTCCTCGAAGAGGACGACGACGACGCGCTCGCCACCTACCTCGCCGTCGCCAAGGGCCTCGCACCGCTCGGCCTCGCCTTCGTCGACATCCTGAACGCCGCCCCGACGAGCGAGCTCGTGCAGCGCATCCGTCGCACGCTCGGAGCGCCCCTCATCATCAACTCCGGCTTCGGTTCGCCCACGACCCGCGACGAGGCGGAGATGCTCGTCTCAGAGGGATGGGCAGATGCCGTGGCCGCCGGCCGACCCGTGATCGCGAACCCCGACCTCGTCGAGCGCTGGCGTGAGGATGCCGAGCTGAACGAGCCTCGTCCCGCGCTGTTCTACGGCCGCACGGCCGAGGGCTACACCGACTACCCGTCGCTGGAGTCCGTGCGCGCCGACGCCTGATCGTCAGGTCCAGGGGCTGAGCGGTTGCAGGCGGCGCAGGCCGCTCGAAATGCCCCTGTCGGAGTGGGATCGCGGAGCGTACAGTGACCGCATGATCACCGACGATCCCACTCTGACGAATCCTGATCACTACCGGACGCTCTGGGAGAACGAGTTCGTCCGCGTGCTCGAGTACACCGATGAGCCAGGTGATCAGACGACTCCGCACGACCACCCGAACACCGTCATGATCACCCTGAGCGACTTCTCGCGTCGGCTCACAGCCGGGGAGCGAACCTTCGACACATCGTTGACCGCGGGCCAGGCGGTGTGGATCCCGGCCCAGCGGCACTCGGGCGAGAACACGGGAACGACGCCGACGCACACGATCCTCGTCGAGCTGAAAGGGGACGCGGCGGGAGAGGCTGACGCGGGGACGCTCGGACCCCGAGTCTGACAGGGCCGAAACGCGGCGGCTCAGCGCCGTACGACCCGCGCCCGCGTCTTCGCGACGCTGGTGAGGGTGGCGCGCACCGGCGTGCCCAGATACAGACCGAGCGAGGCCCCCGAGGCCAATGCGATGCCGATGACCACGGCGTCGACCAGCGACCCTCCGATGCCCACCACGCCCGATGCCGACCCGGCCGAGTGGATCATCTCGAGCAGCCCCTGGAACACCGCGACACCGGGAACGAGCGGCACGATGGCCGCCGTCGTCACCGCGACCGACGGCACATGCAGCTTCACGGCGATCAGCATCCCGATGAAGCTGGCGAGCAGTGCGCCGATCGCGCTCGCCGCCGCCGGGTGCAGGTTCACGCCGACCATGGCGGAGTATCCGGCGATGGTCACGGCGCTGAGCAGCGCGCTGACGAGGATGATGCGGATGCCGGCGCCGTTGAAGACGGCGACGGCGATCGCGATGATGATCGCCCCGAGGAACTGATTCAGCAGCGGACCGAACGGGGCCGGGTCGTCTGGCAGGCCCATCGTGAAGCCGAGCACGCTGCCGACTTCGAGGCCGACGAGGATGCCGATCACGACGCCGAGCGTCTGCATGGTCAGGTCGAGGATGCGCCCGCCCGCGGTGAGCGCGAACCCGTCGATCGCGTCCTGCGCGGCACCGACGACGGTGAGGCCGGCGAGCATGAGCACGATTCCTGAGGCCACGATGATCGAGGGGCGGATGCCGACGAACGGCTCGATGCCCGCGGAGCCCAGCGCCGAGACGGCGACCGCGACGACCGTGGTGACGAAGCCTCCGGCGATCTGGCTGAAGAACAGGGGGACCCTGGCGCGGGCGAGACCCGCCTGGGTCAGTGCCGCACACAGCGCCGCGACGAAGGTGAGCCCGACGATGAGCGCCGAGGCGCCGAGCATGATGCTGACGCCGACGGCCAGCAGCGCCCTGGCCACGATGACGACAGGCTGCTGGTAGCGGAACGGCACGCGGCGCAGCACGCGGTAGGCGGTGCGCGCCGATTCCAGATCGAGGCCGTCGTCGATGTCGGCGACCAGGGCCTGCACACGCTGCAGCTTGGCGTGGTCGGGCGCCGCCACCCGCACGACGCGCACGAGCGTCTCGGGCCAGACCTCACCGCTCAGGTGGAACGACACCGTGATCGAGTTGTAGGTCACATCGACCTGCACGTCTCGCATGCCGTACGCGGCGCAGACGCGGGTGATGGCCAGCGTCACCTCGTGAGCGGAGGCACCGACACCGAACATCGATTCGCCGATGCGGGTGGCGAGATCCAAGACCCGCGGCACGGTGCGTTCGTCGATGACGGGCATCGCCTCGGTGTGGGCGACGGCGGAGGGATCGGTATGCAGGATGCGCTGCACGGAGGCGAGCAGTCGCCGCGGGGGGTTCGGGGACACCTCCCCATTCTCCCCTTCGTCAGGCGTGCGCGGGAACGTCGAGACGCTCTGCCGGCGGTGCGCTGCCCTCTGCGGGCTCGGGCACGAGGTAGAGACCGCTCGGCGCGCTGGCCGTGAACGCGAGGGCTTCGATCCAGGCGCGGTTGATCGAGGGCTGACGGCTTCCGCTGTACTTGAAGACGAGCGAGCTGCCTGCGTGCACCCAGACGGTCGTGCGGCCGCCGCCGACGCTCATGTCCTCGCGCCAGGTGAAGCTGAAGGGCTCCCCTCGACGCAGCTTGGCCGTGATCACGAGCTGCAGGTGCGTGAGGGCGCGGTCTTCGATGTCGGCCTTGACGCTGCCTTCGTAGACGAGCTTTCCCATCATGATCTCCTCACTGCGCCACGGAACCCATGTCATGAGACGCGATCGGATGATCACCGGGGGCGATACCAGCATCCCATAATATCGTGGGCCGGCGGCTGTGCATCCGCCGGCCCGCACACCGTCTTTCAGGACATGCGACCGAAGGTGGCGTCGATGTCGGCCATCTCCATCGCGGCGGTCGCCTCGATCAGCGCACGCAGCTCCTTGTCGGCACCCGGCGAGAACTCCTCGAGCCGCTCGGGAGAGATCGTCATCGGCACGCCGACGGGCGCCTGCTCGCTGGCATCCAGGGTGGTGCCGTCGTTCGACGGCGAGGCGCCCTGGAAGATCTTGCCCGCTTCGGACTGCGCGGTCAGATCGAACGAGTAGTTCTTGCTCTGCAGACCGAGATCGAGCAGCTTCTTGACCTCGGGGAACTGCTCGGCGTTGGTCTTGGGAATGGGCAGCGACGTGCGCCAGTTGACGCCGAGGGTCTCGAGCGCCTTGGCATACGCGTTCTCGTGCGCCTGGTCGCGGACGATCAGGTACGAGATGGTGCTGCGGGCGGTCTTGTTGTCGGTCATCTCGTACAGTCGGCACTTCTGCAGGCGGCCGGTCGACTCGAGCATCAGGTTGTAGAGCAGATCGAGCACGAGGTTGCCCGAGTTGTAGACGTAGCTACCCGACCACGGGTTGCCGACCGCGTCGACCGGAAGGGCGCCCTGAGCTCCGACGAGGTAGTGGTGGATGTTGCTCGTGTCGAGGGCGATGTTCAGTGGCGTCGCACCGCCGGCACCGGGCTTGTCGACCGGGTCGGTCGGCTTTCCCTGATACTGCGGCGATCCGTCGAGCAGGCGTGAGATCGTCGTGCCGATGAGCTCGACGTGGCTGATCTCCTCGGTGCCGATGCCCTGGATCAGATCCTTGTACGGCTTGCCGTCGGGGCCTCTGAAGTTGATGCTCTGGAACAGGTACTGCATCATCGTGCGCATCTCGCCGAACTGTCCGCCGAGGCCCTCCTGCAGTGCGTTCGCCGCGGCGGGATCCGGCTCGTCCTGAGCGATCTCGTTGATGAACTCCTGAACGTGGAAATACATGTCGGCCTCCGTCGGTCGTTGCTGGGTGTGGGGCCACTGTGCGCCTCAGCGACGGATCGACACCCTCCCTCGACGTGGCGAGGGGATGGACGTACTATGCGTGCCGACGGAGAGCGGCCGGCCCCACACCCGCACCGGGGAATTGTCAAGGCCCGCTGTGCGCGGACGCGACCGGCGTACCGTCGGCATCAGAGCCCGCAGGACACCACAGTGGGCCGTAGCGGAGCTGTTCGTGTCGACAGCGGATGACTTCGGAGAAGAGGTCGTCATGGACGCCACCGGTCAGACCATCCGCACTCGCCCACGCGACACCGCGCGCGGCGGATCGAGCACCTTCACCGAGCTGGCGCAGCAGATCCGCGAACGCGGACTGCTTCGCCGTCGGTACGGCTATTACTGGACCAAACTCATCGCGGCCCCGCTGGTCGTCGCCGTCAGCCTCGCCGCCTTCGTCTGGATCGGCGACACGTGGTGGCAGCTGTTCACCGCTGCTGTGCTCGCGATCGTCTTCACGCAGATCGCGTTCCTCGGCCACGACGCGGCGCACCGGCAGATCTTCGTGTCGGGGCGGTGGAACGACTGGACCAGCATCGTCCTGGGCGATCTGCTCGTGGGAATGAGCTACGGCTGGTGGCAGCACAAGCACACGCGCCATCATGCGAACCCGAACAAGCTCGGGGCCGACCCCGATATCGAACTCCCGGTCATCGCCGTCACACCTGAGACGGCCGCACGTCGCCGCAGCGCGGCGGTCACCTGGCTGCAGGCGCACCAGGGGCTGCTGTTCTTCCAGATCCTGCTCCTCGAGGGGCTGTCGCTGCACGCGTCTAGTGTCCGACGAGTGGTCACCCGCGGACGACTCGAGCGGCGGTGGGCCGAGATCGTCTTCCTCAGCATCCGGATGATCGGATTCGTCACGCTGGTGTTCATCGTGCTGTCGCCGGGCATCGCGTTCGTGTTTCTCGCGGTGCAGCTGGGCCTGTTCGGGTTCTACATGGGCATCTCGTTCGCGCCGAACCACAAGGGCATGCCCGTGGTTCCGAAGGACCTGACCCTGGACTTCCTCCGGAGGCAGGTGCTGATGAGCCGCAACGTGCGGGGGAGTCGCGTGATCGACGTCGTGATGGGCGGCCTGAACTACCAGGTCGAGCACCACCTGTTCCCGTCGATGCCCCGGCCGCACCTGCGCCGGGCAGCGCCGCTCGTCGCCGCCTACTGCGAGGCGCACGATGTGAAGTACACCCAGGTCGGGTTGTTCGCGTCCTACGCGATCGTCGTGCGCTACATCAATCGGGTCGGACTCGGACAGCGCGACGTCTTCTCGTGTCCGCTCGCCGAGCAGCGCGCCCATCTGGTCGCCGCGCCGCGCTGACCCCCGCCCACCGAGGGCGAGGTGTGTCAACCCTCTGTCGTATCGAGCGCGAGCGACGGAGGGTGGACATCCGACATCCCCGAGGAGGACACCATGAAGGCACTCACCTGGCAGGGCACGCGCAACGTGACGGTCGAGGAGGTGCCCGACCCGGTCATCGAGCATGCGACGGATGCGATCGTCCGGATCACCTCTTCGGCGATCTGCGGCTCGGATCTGCACCTCTACGAACTGCTCGGCCCGTTCCTCGACAAAGGCGACATCCTCGGCCACGAGCCGATGGGCGTCGTGGTCGAGGTGGGAAGCGCCGTGCGCGATCTGGCGGTCGGCGATCGAGTCGTCGTGCCGTTCAACATCTCGTGCGGCCACTGCTTCTTCTGTCTGCGCGGCCTGCAGTCCCAGTGCGAGACGACGCAGGTGAAGGAATACGGCAGCGGCGCCTCGCTGTTCGGCTACACGAAGCTCTACGGGCAGGTCCCCGGCGGGCAGGCCGAGTACCTCCGGGTCCCGCTCGCCGACTACAACCACATCAAGGTCGCCTCCGACCTGCCGGACGAGCGCTACCTCTTTCTCAGCGACATCCTGCCGACCGCCTGGCAGGGCGTCGAGTACGCGAATGTGCCGGACGGCGGAACGCTCGCCGTGATGGGACTCGGGCCGGTCGGCCAGTTCGTCGCCCGCGTCGGCGCGCACCGCGGATATCGCGTGCTCGCGGTGGACCCCGTCGCCGAGCGACGCGAGATGGCCGCCCGACACGGCGCCGAGGTCTTCGACCTGACCGACGATGTCGTCGCAGAGCTGCGAGACCTCACGGACGGACGAGGGGCGGATGCCGTCGTCGACGCCGTCGGCATGGAGGCGCACGGCAACCCGGGAATCAAGCTCGTGCAGCGCGCTGTCGGTCTGCTGCCCGACCCCGCCGCCAGGCAGGTCTTCGACAAGGCGGGCATCGATCGCCTCGCCGCCCTCTATGCGTCGATCGACGTCGTGCGCCGCGGCGGCACGGTGTCGCTCAGCGGCGTCTACGCCGGGGATGCCGACATCATGCCCATGAAGACGCTGTTCGACAAGCAGGTCAGCATCCGCATGGGCCAGTGCAACGTCAAGCGCTGGATCGACGACCTGATGCCGCTGGTCGAGGATCTCAGCGACCCGCTCGGCGTGATGGATCTCACGACCCACACCGCACCGCTCGAAGACGCTCCGGGTCTCTATGAGACCTTCCAGCGCAAGGCCGACGGCTGCATCAAGGTCGTGCTCCAGCCCTCCACCGTCTGACGGTGACCGCCGGCTGTGCAGCCCGTACTGCGCAGCCGGCTCACGTGCCGGTCAGCCCCGCTCGGGCTCCGGACTCAGCCGGCCTTTCCCTCGGCGAGGTATCCCAGCCGGTGCAAGGTCTCGGAATTGCGCCAGCGCAGCAGAGGAGCGGTCAGCACGCGCGGCACGAGGGTGGCGGGGCCACGCACCGGCTCTTCGTCGATGCGGACGAGAGATCCGTCGCCGTGCGAACGCACTCGCAGCGTGACGCGGGCCTCGCCGATCGGCCAGCCCTTCGCACGCATGACCATCCGGTGCGGGGGATCCCATTCTTCGACCACGGTGGTGTCGTCGAGCAGGGCGGGCCAGACGCCCACCGAGTGGTGCAGTTCGGCGCCGGGCTGCGGCCAGGTGTCATCGACGTCGCGCATGCGCGACGCGCCGACGACCCACGCCGGGTAGAGCCAGGCGTCGGCCAGCACCCGGAACACGTCATCGGGGCGGCAGTTCATCGTGCGCACGTTCTTGGCCATGTCGGCTCCTTCTGTGACGGTTGCCTTCATGCTCCTGCCTCCGCGTCGATCCACCGAGGGGGTTGACGGGCCGCGTGCGGCGCCGACCGGCCGTACCACAGACCCCGCATCGGCGCCTCCCCCTGGAACAGCGCACGCGTCTCTGCGAACGTCGGGTCATGGCACTCATCGATCTTCCCGTTCGCGCCGCTCGCAGACTCGGCGCTCTCGCGCACGACGACGCACCCACCCTGCTCACCCGCGGTTACGGCTTCGGTCCACGGATCTGGCGCAGGGTGCGACCGGGTGCGAGGTCGGCGCCGATGCGTCTGCTCGGTGACGACACCGTGTTCGTGCGCGGCGTCGAGGGCGTCGAGCTGTTCTACGACGAGACCCGCATCGCGCGCTCCGGGGCGATGCCGGCCCTCGTGCAGGAGAGCCTGTTCGGCCACGGCTCCGTGCACAGCCTCGACGGTGACGCGCACAAGCACCGCAAGGCGACGTTCATCGACGTCGCCTATGAAGACGAGCAGGTCGAGCGGCTGACGCCATGGCTCGAGCGCGAGTGGCAGAGCGAACGTCGGGCCTGGCTCGACGGCGGCACCCGCAGCGCCTACGACGCGGCGGTCGGTGCGCTGGGCCGAGCGATCATGGGGTGGGCCGGTGTGCCCGGCACGCCCGCAGCGAAGACACGGTGGGCGGCCCGGCTCGCCCAGATCGTCGACGGCTTCGGCTCGCCGTACTCACCGGAGTACCTCGCCGCTCTGGCCAACCGCTGGTGGTCCGACCGCCACTCCGCGCGGCTCATCGAGGCCGTGCGGCACGGTGCGCTCAGTGCCGAGCCGGGAACAGCGCTCGAGCAGTGGGCGCACCACCGCGATCAGGACGGCGAGTTGCTGCCCGCGCGCATCGCGGGGGTCGAGCTGCAGAACAGCATCCGTCCGATGATCGCCGTCGCGCGCTTCGTCGCGTTCGCCGCCAAGGCGCTGAACGAGCACCCCGAGTGGCGTGAGCGCATCGCCGCCGAGGCCGCCGAACGGGGCGCCCTGGTCGGTGGACCGCTGTCGATCATGTTCGCGCAGGAGATCAGACGGACGTCCCCGTTCGTGCCGATGCTCCCCGGGTGGGCGATCGCCGACGTCGACCTCGACGGGCAGAAAGTGGATGCCGGTGGCCGCGTCGTGCTCGACATCCTCGGCACCAATACCGACGACCGCTTCTGGGCGCGTCCCGAGCGGTTCGACCCGGAGCGTTTCCGCGATGTCGGCGCAGACTACGAGGCGCTCGCCGCGTTCATCCCGCATGGCGGGGCCGACGTCGCGACCGGCCATCGATGCCCCGGCGAGAAGCTCGCGATCGCGGGGCTCGCCGCAGCGGTCACGGTGCTCAGCGACCCCGGTCTGCGGATCCTCGACGACGGGCTGGACGTCAACCGGCGCCGACTGCCCACGAAGCCCCGCTCCGGGGGCAAGGTCCGCTCGGCGTCGGCACCCGCGTCGGGCGGGTGTCCCTTCCACCGGTAGAGACCGTCATTCCCGGCCGGAGGTGTCCGCTCCGTCCGGGATGCGGTCGCTCGGCACGATGACGATCTCCTGCACCTTCCAGTCGAGGTCCGCGATGCGCTCCGACAGGTCGCTCGTCTGCCGCAGCGACACCTTGCTCTTGTGAGGGACCACGAAGGCCTCGATTGTGCATCACGCTCTGCTGCCCGACCGCCGGCCCTCTTGGCAACAGATCCGGGCCGCCGAAGTTCGCAGCCGGCGGACGACGACTCCGGCTAAACAAATGCAGAGGGGCTTAGCAGGTCCCCGCCAAGAGGCATTCATAGTCCCAGATCCGATCCCGAATATGGTTGAGGTTCGGGAGTTCGATACTGACCCGAATAGCTTCGATCGCAAGTCCTCTGCCGGAAGTTCCAGCCATTTGACCGGCCGTCTTCGTGTCCATCCACCCAATGTTCTGGACATGCACCGAGTATCGGATCTTCACGTTACTGCACGTCGACCACATCTTGATGGCTTCGAGCCGCAGCCCTTGACCGGTGGTTCCAGCACGAGATGACACACCCTGCCATCCGATATTCTGAACGTGCCCCTGAAGGTTGATGCCGCAGTAGTTGCTGCGGATAACGGTGCTGATGTTGCTATTAATTCGTACCGGAGAAGCTTCGACGTACTCGAGCCGCAACGATTTCCCTTGGGTTCCTAGCGTGAAGTTGAGTACGTTAGTGCCACCAACGAGGTCTGTGTGCTGTGACAGCGAGCGGTTCCCGACGTTCTGAACGTGTGTTGTCCACCCCGCCGTCACATCGACTCGGGGCATCTCAAGGGCAGCAGAAGCCGTGGCCGCTGGGAGGATTGACATCGTGGCGATCACGCCTGCGGCAATGATCGCAAGAAGCGGTCGTTTGGTTTTGTACATGTAATCCTCCAAGTTGGTACGCCGCTCGAAAATTAGCACACGTGCGTGCGCTGGCTCTCGAAGAGGAGAGTGGGTGTATCCCAGGGGGTTCGCCCGCCAGCGATCAGGAGCACGTCTCGAACACGTACTCCTCGTGCCCCGGCGTGACGAGGTCGCGATCCCGCAGCACCATCGACCCCGGCGCCTCGTCGTCGGCGCACATCTCGGCGAACGACCGCGGCAGCTCATCCGAGTACTCGATGTCGATCACGGCGTCGCCGTAGACATCGGTGAAGGCTCCGCACTCCTGATAGACGGAGCACTCCTCGACCACGGCGAAGTCAAACCCGGCGCGCTCGCGCAGCAGGGGCGCATCCTCGGCGGCGTTCTTCTGCCCGGCCGCGAGCCCGGAGTCATGTGCGACGTCGACGAGCAGCGCCGCGAGGGCGAGGTTTTCATCGAGGGTGAGCGCACCGTCAGAGCGGGTGTACGAGTCGAGGTTGTCGAACTCCACCGCCTCGAATCCCGATTCGGCGCACCCCTCGATCCACGGACCGACGATCTCGGCGATGCGCTCGCGGCGGTCGTCGGTCGAGGTGTCGAGCAGAGCCTCGTCCGGCCAGTCGGGGTCGAACAGGGGCTCGCCGCCGCTCTGCAGCACGAGGTCGTCGGGCCAGGTGTCGAGCTCGCCCGGCTGGGTCTGGAAACCGTTCACGTAGCAGATCGAGTACAGCCCCTCGGCGGGGTCATCCGAGCGGTCCCGACCCACGATGCCGACACCGTCGGCGGGTGCATAGGCCCCGCCGAGCTGGTAGTCCGGTGTCGCTCCCGCCGGTGGAGGCAGGAAAGGCGCAGGCGGGTCGGAGATGGTCGTGACGCAGCCCGAGAGGGCGAGGACCAGCGCGGCGACGGCGGTGACCGCGACCGTCGCGCGCCTCAGCTGCCGGCCCCGTACAGAGCGGCGATCTCTTTCGAACCCATCCCTTGATCGTACGTGCCGTGCTGGGGCCATCCGGCCGGGGAGTCCTCCCACTCCTCCTGGCGGCCGTAGGGGAGCAGGTCCACGAGCCCCTGCAGCTGACTCATGCGCTCGGTGCCTCGTCCGTTCGTGTGCCAGGTGCGATACACGGTGTCGCCGTCGCGCAGGAAGACGTTCACGCCGAAGCCCTCGTTCGGACCGGCATCCATGTCGGCGCCGAACGTGCTGTCGGCGCTCGAGAACCACGTCATGCGATTGCCCACCCGGTCGCGGTAGGCCAGTGCCTCATCGATCGGCCCGTTCGTCACGATCACGAAGCGGGCGTCGTAGTACCGCTCGAGGAAGTCGAGCCGCGTGAACTGCGAGGTGAAGCCGGTGCACCCTGGGCACTGCCACTCGTTGCCGTCGGTCCACATGTGGTTGTAGACGATGAGCTGTCGATGCTCGCGGAAGATCTCCGACAGCGCGACCGGACCGTCGGCCCCGACGAGCGTGTAGTCGGGCAGCTCGACCATCGGCAGCCGCCGTCGCTGGGCCGCGATCGCATCGAGCTCTCGCGTCGCCGCCTTCTCCCGCACGCGCAGTGCGTCGAGCTCGCGTCGCCACGTGTCGGCGTCGACGACGGGCGGAAGGGGCGTCTGGGTCGTGCTCACGGTGGACCTCCGGATGCTCGGGAAGACGGTGCCCCCAGTGTGCGCTCGCCCACCGACATCGTCAACCGATCGGCGAAGGGGCGCCGTCGACGGCGGGCGCATCGACCTCTTCGGCCGGATTGCGTCGGATGCCGATCCATGACACGACGCCGCCGAGCACGAGCAGCGCGGCCGTGACCCAGGCCGCGTTGTGGAAGCCTGCGAGGTCGAGCGTGCCGCCGATGATGGTCGACAGCATGGCGACGACGAGCAGTCCGGCGACGCGCGAGACCGCGTTGTTCACCGCGGAGGCGATACCCGAGCGCGATTCGTCGATCGCGCCGAGGATCGCCGAGGTGAGCGGAGCCACGGTGAGCGAGAGCCCGAGACCCAGCACGATCATGGCGGGCAGCACCTGCCACCAGTAGTCGAAGTCCTCGCTGACGACGAGCAGCATGAGGGCGCCGACGGCCATGACGAGCGGACCGACCGTCATGAAGATCCGTGGACCGAAGCGCCCGGCCCATGAGCCTGCGCGCGAGCTGATCAGGATCATCAGGATGGTCATCGGCAGGCTCGCAAGGCCGGCTGCGGTGGCGCTGAGACCGGCGCCCTGCTGCAGGTAGACGCCCACGACGAAGCCGTTCAGCGACAGAGCGGCGTAGACGAAGAGAGTGGCGAGGTTGCCCCAGGCGAAATCGCGCACCCGGAACAGCGAGAGCGGCATGAGGGGAGAGGCCGACCTCTGCTGCCGCACCAGGAACCAGGCGAAGAGAGCAGCTCCGATCAGGCCGGGCAGCCAGATGGCGGGGGACTGCCAGCCGAGGTTCGGCTGCTCGATCAGCGCGAACACGACCGCGCCGAGGCCGATCGCGCACAGTGCTCCGCTGAGCCAGTCGACGCTCACCCCGCTCGGGTGCTCCTTCAGCTTCAGCCGGGAGAGCAGCACGAGGGTGACGGCGATCGGCACGACGTTGATGAGGAACACGAATCGCCACGACAGGAAGTCGACGAAGAGTCCACCGAGCAGCGGGCCGACGAGCTGCGCGGCGGTGGTGAATGCTGTCCACACGCCGATCGCCCGTGACTGCACGTCGGCGCGCATGGTCGCCGTGATCAGCGCGAGCGAGCTCGGCACGAGCAGAGCGCCGGCTGCTCCCTGCGCGGCTCGCGCGATGATCAGGATGAGGGGATCGGGGGCGGCGGCGACCGCGACGGATGCCACGCCGAAGGCGATGAGGCCGATGCGCATCACGAGCACCCGGCCGTAGGCGTCCGACAGCGATCCCGCGAGCAGGATCAGCGCGCTGAGGGTGATGAGGTACGCGTCGACCACCCACTGCTGCGTGGTGATGCCGCCGCCGAGTTCATCGCTGATCGCAGGCAGCGCGACCGTCACGACAGTGCCGTCGAGGAAGGTCACGAAGGACGCGAGGACGGCGATGGAGATCACGAGCCGCTGCAGCGGCGCGAAGCGAGAGGATGCCACACGCTGACACTACTGCCGCCGCGGACATGACGGGCGGTCAGATGGCAGTCGTGCTCGCGCGATACAGGTCGCGCAGACCCGCTGTGCCGTGCTCGGCATAGGCCCGTCGCTGTCGCTCGGCACCCGTGCCGTCGGTGCGGATGCGAGCGATGCCCTCGGTGACGAAGTCCTCGTCGCCCAGTCGAGCGAGTGCGGTGCGCAGTCTGTCGAGCAGATCTCGCGCGACGTCCCAGAACGACGCGATCCCGCCGCTCGCCGGGTCGACGAGGCGCGCCTCGGTTCCGAATCTCGCTGCCGTCCACAGGGAGGCATCGATCGCGTCGACACCGATCTCGGGTGCATCATCGATCGCGTCGCTCACCATCAGAGCGCGCGTGAGGGCCACGGCGAGCAGCGTGTCGTCGACCGTCAGTTGCGCGTCGAACACCCTCACCTCGACGGTGGGGAAGCGCTCGGACAGGCGGATGGCCCATGACAGCGAGCCGGCATCCGCGATCGCTGTCATCGCGACGAGCTGTTCCACGTGTGCACGGTAGTCGGCGAGATCGCGGAAGTGCGGCGGGCTCCACGACGACGGCAATCGTCGGATCAGGATGCTGCGCCAGCTGGCGAACCCCGAATCCCTGCCGTGCGCGAAGGGCGCGTTGCCGGTGAGAGCCAGCAGAACGGGAAGCCACGGTCGCACGCGATTGAGCACGCGGACGCGCTCTTCGTCGTCCACCACCTCGACATGGACGTGCAGCCCGTTGACCTCGTGCTCGCGGGTGATCTCGACGAGCTGCGCATCCACCGCGTCGTAGTGGGGCGAAGAGACCACCGTCAGGCGCTTCGGTGAGATGAACGGGGTGCCGATGGAGGCGAAGACCGCACCCTGATCGGCGGCGTACGTGCCGATCAGGCTGCGCGTGCGTCGCAGCTGCGCCTCGGCATCCGCCCTGGTGGTCGCGGGCGATGTCGCCGACTCGAGCTGACAGGTGAGGTATTCGGGGGTGAGGCCCGCAGCAGCGTCCTCGGGGATGCGCTCGCGCGTGGCTGCACTCATGGCCGCGGGCACGAGTGTCTGCTCATCGAGCAGGACGAACTCCTCCTCGACGCCGAACCGGGCCATATACGCGAGCCCTAGTGGTCGCGCAGCGCCGAGATGAGCTCGGCCTTGCGCTGACGGCTGTAACCGGTGAGGCCGATCTCCTTGGCGCGGGCGCGCAGTTCGTCGACGGTCCAGTCCTCGTAGTCGCCGTTTTCGCCGCCTCGGCGCCCGACAGCGCTCCGGCCGTCGCGGGCGGCGGCGTTCGAGATGCGGGCGGCCTTCTCCTTCGAGGCGCCGTCGTCGCGGAGCTCTTCGTACAGCTCCGGATCCTTCAGCGAGTTGTTCCTGCGTCCTGGCATGTCGTGTGCTCCTCTCGCACGGCGGGAAGGCCCGAGTCAAGGCCCTCGGGGCATGGGATGAGGCGGTCTAGGTTGGGAGACCGTAGATGGGCGCCTCCCCCGCGCCCCGAGAAGGGAAGACCGATGAACATCCTGCTGATCATCATCATCGTCGTCGCCATCATCCTGGCGATCACCGGCGGGCTCGTGCAGTCCCTGCAGTTCCTCCTGTGGGTCGGCCTGGTGTTGCTGGCCATCGCGGTCATCGCCTGGTTGATCCGAGCGATCTCCGGCAACCGCACCCGCTGATCCGCGCAGTGAGGCCCGCTCCGGCGGGCCTCACTCCGTTCGGTATCAGTCGCGCAGGTTGTCGCCGACGTTCTTGGCGGCGTCCTTCACGTTCTCGCCGGCCTGCTTGGCGGAGGCCTTCGCCTGATCGCCGCGGCCCTCGGCTTCGAGCTTCTCGTTGTCGGTCGCCTTTCCGACGCCCTCCTTGATCTTTCCGCCGGCCTTCTCCGCTGCGTTCTTGATGTCGTCTGCTCCACTCATGGGGCTCTTCCTTTCATCAGTCGATCAATGTCCGTCCACCGTCCCACGGGACGAGAATCCTGCACACGGGATTGACAACGACGAGCACTCGTGACAGCGTCCGCCGGGCATCGACGTGGATGCCGCACACGACTAACCTGGCCCCAGGCGGGTGGTCCTGCCCGCTCTCACCTCGGCTGCGGCCGACGAAGGAAGCGGTAGAAAATGGACTCGATGATGATGGGCGCCATGCGCTCGAACATGATGTCGATGCCCGACATGGCGACGATGGACATGTCCGTCTTGCAGGCCTGCATGGACGCGTGTTCGGCGTGCGAGCAGGCGTGCACGGTGTGCTCGACGCAGATGATGGACTGCTCGCCCGCCTGCATGAACTGCGCCGACATGTGCAACACCATGATGCGGTCGATGATGCGGATGCAGGGCATGACCCCCGCGTCGATGATGGCCATGCTCGACGCCTGCATCGCGATGTGCCAGACATGCATGGACGAGTGCATGCAGCACGCCGATCACAGCGAGGTCTGCAAGATGTGCGCTCAGGCCTGCAAGGACTGCATGGACGCGTGCATGGCCGTCAAGGACATGATGGCGACCGCCTGAGCCGCATCCCCTGTCATCGAGCGAGGACGGCTGGGCCGCCCGAGACGCCACGCGCTCAGCCGAGCGCGACGTTGAACTGCGCGCGGCCGACGGCCAGCACGCCGTAGCGCACGTGCAGCGCGATCGGCGTGCCCGCGGGTGCCTCGAGCGCCGCACCCGACGCGTTCCACAGCGTGTGCGTGGCGTCGTCGAGCGTGCGCACGGTGAGCTCGCCCGTGGTCGCGTCGGCGTGCTCGACGATCGCGTCCGCCCACTCGCTCGGCGTCGCCGACGCGATGCGCGCCTGAATCAGGTGCAGCGCGTGGCCCGCCTCGAAGGAGGAGCAGGCGAAGCCGTGACGGCACATGCACGCAGAACGCTCACGCACCGAGAGGGGCGAAAGGTGGTTCAGCGGCGTGGACACGGTGGTCTCCTTCGTGAGCGGACGTTCCGGCAAGAGTATGTCGGTCGCTCGAGAGACGGAACCCGGGCCGACACGCTGTGAAACAAACGGGCGTAGACTCGCCGGGTGCTGTTGTCGAAGAGTGCTCTCCGGATCCCGGATCGAGCGCAGATGGGAGCCGTGGGCGCGTTCAGCGCCACGGACAGAGGCTGACGATCGGCCGGAGGCGGAACACCCCGTCTCCGGAGCCGCGTCGTACCCGGCATCCACTCGGATGCCCGCTCCTGTTCCTTCTTCCGCCGCTGTCTGCGGCCCACACGAAAGCACTCTCCTCATGCGTCCCATCGACGAGCGCACCCTGCGCGCCTCCTTCATCAACGCCTCCCGCAAAGAGGTCTCCGACCTCACGCTGCCCGCCGGCTTCGCCGATCTCGACTTCGACAGGCTCGACTACCTGGGATGGGTCGACCCCAAGCTGCCCCGCCGCTCGTATGTCGTCGCGTGGGTCGACGACGTCGCGACCGGGGTGATCCTCCAGCGAGCCGAGCAGCGCGTGATCGCGCGTGCGCAGTGCTCATGGTGCGAAGACGTGACCCTCCGCAACGACGTGCAGCTCTATGCAGCCCGCAAGGCCGGACCCGCGGGCCGCAAGGGAGACACCGTCGGCACCCTCGTGTGCGCCGAGTTCGGATGCTCGAAGAACGTGCGGGTGCTGCCGCCGCTGGCCTATGACGGCTATGACCGCGAGCTCGCGCGCGAGCTGCGCATCCTCAAGCTGCAGGAGCACGTGAGCGCTTTCATCGCGGCCGTGCGGAGCTGATCCTCACACGATCTCGAGTCGTGTCACCGTCTCCTCGTCATCGCAGGCGCTTCCGACCCACAGGCGGATCGCGCCCGGCTCGACGCGCTTCACGCCGTCGAGTCCCGTGAAGGCGAGTCGGTCGATCGGCACGTCGAACTCGACGAGCGCATCGGCGCCGGGCGCGAGCGTGACCCGCCGGAAGTCCAGCAGCTGGGCGACCGGACGGGTCACGCTCCCGACCTCGTCGTGCGCATACAGCTGCACGACATCCGTCGCTGCGACCTCGCCGGTGTTGCGCACCCGCACCGTCGCCCGGAAGATCTCGCCCGCGGCGATCGACGCGGGCGCGGTGAGCTCGTCGTGTGCGAACGTCGTGTAGCTCAGACCGAAGCCGAAGGGTCGCACCGGGGTGGAGTCGGCGCTGGTGACATCCGTGCGTCCGCCGAGCACGGGGTGCAGGTACGAGTACGGCTGTGCCCCGGCCGATCGCGGCAGCGACACCGGCAGACGCCCCGACGGTGCGACGCGACCGCTCAGCAGCCGCGCGAGAGCGGGGCCGCCCTCCTCGCCGGGGAAGAACGTCTGGAGCACCGCGGCGGGGATTCCCGCAGACGCCGTGCTCGTCGTCGCCGAGGCGTCGACCGCTCCGAGACCGGTCATGGTCCCGGCGGCGCCCGCGCGAGCAGGCAGAGCCCAGTCGAGCACGTATGGACGCCCGGTCATCACGATCAGGATCACCGGAGTGCCGGTCGCGACGACGGCCTCGACCAGCTCGCGCTGGACTCCGGGGAGCTCGAGGTCGTCGACGTCGTTTCCCTCGCCGACGGTGCCTCGTCCGAAGAGGCCCGCGCGGTCGCCGACGACGACGATCGCGACGTCGGCGGCTGCGGCGGCCTCGACGGCGGCCGGGATGCCGGAGCGGTCGGAGCCCTCGACCCCGCATCCGATCGTCGAGGTGATGTCAGCTGCCGGGAACTCGGCGCGCAGCGATCCGGTGACCGTCGGCAGCTCGATTCCCGCGGGGGTGTCGGGGTGATGAGCGAGCACGTGGTTGACGAACGAGTAGCAGCCCATCAGCGCTTCAGTGCTGTCGGCATTGGGGCCTATCACCGCGATCCGCGAGGTCGTCGTCGGGGCGAGGGGGAGTGTGCCGTCGTTGCTCAGCAGCACGACCGACTCTTCGGCGAGGCGCCGTGCGAGCGCGCGGTGCTCGGCCGGATCGAGATCGATGGCGGTCGGAGGAGTGTCGAAGTCGGCATCCAGCAGCCCGAGCTCCTCCTTCTGCGCGAGCACCCGGCCCACCGCCCTGTCGAGGATCTCCGGTGAGAGCCGACCGTCCCGCACCTGCTCGGCGAGGGTGACGAAGGCGTCGGGCGAGGGCAGCTCGACGTCGATTCCCGCGGTGAGCGCGAGCCGGGCGGCATCAGCCGAGTCGGCGGCCGCGCGGTGCATGCTGTGCAGGAAATCGACGGCGAAATAGTCCGACACGACCACTCCGTCGAATCCCCAGCGGTCGCGCAGGATGCCGGTGAGATAGCGCGCGTCGGCCGTGACGGGCACCCCGTCGATGTCGACGTAGGAGTTCATGACGCTGCGGGCACCGCCCTCGTGGATCGCCATCTCGAACGGCGGGAGCAGCACGTCCTCGATCTCGCGCAGGCCTGCGCTGACGGGGGCATGGTTGCGTCCGGCCTTCGAGGCGGAGTATCCGATGAAGTGCTTGAGGGTCGCGTGCACGCCCTCGGACTGCAGGCCGCGGACATAGGCGGTGCCCACCCGGCCGACGACCAGGGGGTCTTCGGCGATGCACTCGTCGACCCGACCCCAGCGGGGGTCGCGGATCACATCGAGCACCGGAGCCAGACCCTGATGGATGCCGAGGGACCGCATCGACGAGCCGATGGCCCGACCGACCTCCTCGACCAGCTCGGGGTCGAACGCCGCGCCCCACGCCAGCGGCGTCGGGAAGGTCGCCGCCTTCCACGCGGCGAGGCCCGTCAGGCATTCCTCGTGCACGAGCGCCGGAATGCCCAGTCGCGTCTGCTGCTGCAGTCGCCGCTGCTCGGTCCACAGCCAGGCGGCCCGCTCGACGGGGTCGACGGGGCGGGTGCCGTACACGCGCGTGAGGTGTCCGATGCCGTGCGTGGAGGCATCCTCGTAGCGCGTCGAGCTCTTCTTCTCGCCCGACATCGGGGCGACCACCTCGACGCCCTGGTCGACCCAGAAGCCGACGAGCTGCGCCTGCTTCTCTTCCAGAGTCATGCGGGCGAGGAGCGCCTCGACGCGGGGGGAATGCGGCGCGGAGCCTGCGGGCTGCAACATCATGTTCTCTTTCTCGTTCTCGTCGACGTGGGGTGTCGCGACGGCGACCGCATCAGCCCTTGACTGCACCGGTCAGCCCTCCCACGATGCGCCGCTCGAACAGGCTGAAGAAGATCAGCGCCGGGATCATCGACAGCGATGTGAACGCGAGCACCTTCGCGGTGTCCACGGAGTATTGGGATGCGAAAGACTGCACGCCGAGGGGCAGCGTGAACGCCGCATCGTCGTTGAGGATGAACAGCGGCAGCAGGTAGCCGTTCCAGCTGCCGATGAACGCCAGGATGCCCGTGGTGATGACCCCGGGGAGCGAGAGCGGCAGCACCATCCGCCAGAAGAACCCGATGCGACTGCATCCGTCGATGAACGCGGCCTCCTGGATCTCGTCGGGGATGGCGCGCAGGAACGGCACGAGGATGATGATCGTCGTCGGCAGCGCGAACGCGATCTGGGGCAGGATCACTCCGGCGAGCGAGTTCATGAGCCCGAGACTGCGCACCACGATGTACAGCGGGGTGATCGCCACGGTCAGGGGGAACATCAGCCCGGCGGCGAAGAACGCGTAGAGCACCCCGCGGCCGGCGAACCGGTATCTCGCGAGGACGTAGGCCGCCATGAGTCCCAGGGTCACCGTGCCGACGGTGGTGGCGAGCGCGACGATCGTCGAGTTGCCCACGAGCCGCCAGAACACGCTGCCGGTGAGCACGTCGAGGTAGTTCGACACCACCCACGGCTGCGGGAACCCGGACGGATCGGTCGTGATCTGCGCGTTCGTGCGGAACCCGCCGGTGATGATGTAGGCGATGGGCGCCAGCATCAGACCGACCGCGATCAGCGCGACGAAGTACACGGCGGGGTTGGCCCATGGCAGCCGCGGCTTCGCGACGCGACCCGTGCGGGCCTTGCGCTGGGTGACGAGCACCGAGGTGGCGGTCATCGGACGGACTCCTTCTGTGTGGTGGCGTCGGCAGTCGCGCGGGCGTCTGCGTCGGCCTCCTGCGGCGCGGCGTCCTGCCGCGCACGGGATCGGGTGCTCTTCTTCCGGCCGGAGGCACCGGTGAGGGCGCCGTCGGTGTCCTTGCGCAGCACGGCACGCTGATAGATGAGAGCGACCACGAGCGAGATGAGGAAGAGCACGACCGCGACCGCGTTGCCGTAGCCGTAGTTGCCGGCGTTGCGTCCTTCGGAGACCATGTAGGTCGCCATCGTCGAGGTGCCGGCGGTGGAGGCGATGTACTGCCCCCAGATGATGTAGACGAGGTCGAACAGCTGCAGCGAGCCGATGATCGACAGGAACGCCCAGATGCGCAGAGTGGGTGCGAGCAGCGGCAGTGTGATCCGCCACTGGATCTGCCAGTAGGACGCGCCGTCGATGGCCGCGGCCTCGTTCAGCTCCTCGGGAATGCCCTGCAGGCCGGCGAGGAACAGGATGACCGCGAAGCCGACGTACTTCCAGGTGATGATCGCCATCAGCGTCCAGATCGCGATCCCGGGGTCCGACAGCCAGTCGGTCGCCAGGAAACCCAGACCCATGTTGGTCAGCATCGCGTTGAGCGCGCCGTTGGTCTGCAGCATCAGGCTCCACCCCGTGCCCACGACGACCTCGGAGATCACGTAGGGCACGAAGATCAGCACGCGGATCAGCGACTGGCCTCGCATCTTGCGGTTCAGCAGCAGCGCCAGCACGATGGCGACCGGACCCTGGAGCACGAGGGAGAACACCAGGATGAAGCCGTTGTGCGCGAGCGCGTCGTGGAAGAGGGGATCCTGAAGGATCGTGAGGTAGTTCTTCAGCCCGACGAAATCGGTGGGTGGGCCGTAGCCCTGCCAGCTGAAGAACCCGTAGTACGCCGCCATCAGCACCGGGAAGATGACGAAGGCGAGGAAGACGAGCAGGGCGGGCCCGGCCAGAAGCATCACTTCCAGCCGGGCACGCGTGTCACGCTTTCGCTGCGGCATCCTGCACAGCCTTGACCAGGTCCTCCGCGCTGCTGTTGCCCGCGAGCAGGTCGACCACCGCGACGTTCAGCGCATTGCCCACGTTCTGGCCGTAGACCGTGTCGAGCCACTGCGTCGCATACGGAGCCGCGTTGTAGGCCTCAAGGATCGTCTGGAGGTAGGGCTCGGTGACGGCCTCCTGAGCGACGGTGTTGACCGGCGGTGCGTTGAAGGCCTTGTAGTACGCCGTCTGCACGTCTGACGTGCCGATGTAGTTCAGGAAGTCCACGCAGGCATCCGGCGCATCGACCGAGCACGAGTAGCCGTCGACGCCGCCCATCATCGAACCGGGCTCGCCGTCTCCGCCCTCGACCTCGGGGAACGGGAACCAGCTGAGGTCGGCCAGCGGCTTCTGGTCAGGGGTGAGCGAGCCGATGACTCCGGGGTTCCAGGCGCCCATGAGCTCCATGGCGGCCTGGTGGTTCGCGATGAGGCCGGCGGAGCTGCCGGCGCCCTGCTGTGCCGGGGTCGTCAGGAAGCCCGAGTTGAAGGGCTCGGTCGCGGCGAACGACTGCAGGTCCTCACCCGCACGCACCCAGCACTCGTCGCTGAAGTCCATCTCGTCTGCGGCCTTGGCGAGCGTGTCCGAGCTGCACTCGCGCAGTGCCAGCCAGTAGTACCAGTGCGCTGCGGGCCAGGCGTCCTTGGCGCCCAGCGCGATCGGGTCGATGCCGGCGCCCTTGAGCGCGACCGTGGCCTCTTCGAGCTCGTCGAGGGTGGTCGGGTTCTCGGTGATGCCGGCCTGATCGAAGAGGTCCTGGCTGTAGAACAGGCCGCCGGGCAGCACGGCGACGGGCATGGCGTAGATCTTGCCGTCGAGGCTGTTCGCCGAGTAGGACGCGTCGGGGATCTCGTCGGCGGCAGGACCCGAGATGGCGTCGGTGAGGTCCTTCAGCTGGCCGGCCTTGACCATCGCGGCCATCTTGCCGCCGCCGCGCTGCAGGAAGATGTCGGGGGCGTCTCCCGAATTGAGGGCGGTCTGCAGCTTGCCGTCGAGATCCTCGTTCTGGATCGACTGGATGTCGATCGTGACGCCCGGGTTGTCCTTCTCGAAATCGGCGACCGTCTGCTCCCAGAACTCCACTCCGGGGCCAGTCGTGGAGTTGTGCCAGAGGGTCATGCTGGTGTCGCCGCCGTCGCCGGTGCCGGACGAGTCTGCGGTGCAGCCCGAGAGCGCGAGCGCTCCGACGGCCATTGCTGCGACCGCGGAGGCGAGGGGGAGCCTTCTGCTGTTCATGTGATCGTTCTCCTCATCGAGTTGCGCGCCGCTTCGCTGCGGGGCGCCTGCGGACGCTCAGTCGAGACCGCAGTGGCATGAGTCTCCAGTCGGAGCACTCGTCCGTCAAACGTTTTCGAAAACAGTTTCCATATATCGCTGTGTCGGACTACGCTGGCGTCTCATGGGGGGCCGGACGACGATCCACGATGTCGCGAAAGCGGCGGGGGTGTCGGTGTCGACCGTCTCAAAGGCGGTGAACGGGCGATACGGGATCGCGGATGCCACGGTGCAGCGCGTCCTCGACGCGGTGAAGCAGCTCGGGTACGAGTCGAGCCTCGTCGCGAGCAGCATGAGGGCACGGCGCACGGGGGTGATCGGCGTTCTCCTGGCGGACTTCGAGCCCTTCAGTGCCGAGATCCTCAAGGGCGTCGGCTCGGCCGTGCACGACACGGCGTTCGACCTCCTCGCCTACAGCGGGTCGCACCTCGGCGCAGGCGACGGCTGGGAGCGGCGATCGCTGAGCAGGCTCTCGGGCACGCTGATCGATGCGGCGATCATGGTCACCCCCACGGTCGTGAGCGCCGGCACCGAGATCCCGGTGGTCGCGATCGATCCCCACACGGGCCGGGCCGACCTGCCCACGGTCGAATCCGACAGCTTCGGCGGCGCTCTCACGGCGACCAGACACCTGATCGAGCTCGGCCATCGCCGGATCGGATTCGTCGCGGGCCGCCCGGATCTCCGATCCGCCGGGCTCCGTGACGCCGGCTACCGCAGGGCCCTCTCCGACGCGGGGATCCCGCTCGATCCGTCACTGGTGGGCATCGGCCGCTACGAGCTCGACGCGACCAGGGAGTCCGCCCGCATCATGCTGAGCGGCGAATCCCGACCGACGGCGATCTTCGCGGCGAACGACCTGTCGGCGATCGCGGTCATCGATGTCGCTCACGAGCTGGGGCTGCGGGTGCCGGATGATCTGTCGGTGATCGGGTTCGACGACGTGCCGGAGGCGACCAGAAGGGCGCTGCCGCTCACGACGATCCAGCAGCCGATGCGGAGACTCGGGGCCGTCGCAGCCGACATGGTGTTCACGCTGCTCTCGGGGCAGGAGATCGACGAGATGCATGTCATCCTGCCGACGCGGCTGGTGGTGCGGGCTACGACCGCCCCGCCCCGGTGACCTGCGCTCTCGTGGCTTCTGCTCCGGTGGTTTCCGCTCCCGTGGCTTCCGCTCCCGTGACTTCGCGCACGCGCTGCCACGCGGCATCCGACAGCTCCGTCGACAGCCTCAGGAACTCGGCGATGCTGTGCCTTCCCGGCCAGTCGGCCGGCAGCATCGAAGGAGGTAGGCCCGGATCGATGTAGGGCAGCACGCGCCAGCGGTCGATCAGCTGCACGTAGGCGGCGAACGGCGCCTCCGGAAGCGTCTCGAGCGAGGACTGGAACTCGAGGTGCTCGGCGCGCAGGGCGTCGAGGTCCCACCAGTCCGCGGCCGCCTCGGGCAGGGTGCGCGCGGTCGTCGGAGTGCCGGCCTGGAACAGCGTCACCCACTCACTGGCGTCGAGATCGTCGACGATCTCGAGAACCTCGCCCTGCAGATGCCCCGGGCAGATCCACAGGGCGGGAGACACGACACCCGCCCCGATCCACTGCAGGCGACGGCGCAGTTGGTGCCTCGTGGCGCGGGCGCTCTCGGGCATCGAGAAAGAGATGAGGCACCAGCTGTCGGCATCCGTCATCTCACGCATCTCGAAGATGCGTCGATCGCCCCGCTCGAGCATCGTGGCGGCATCAGGGTTGAGGCGATAGCCGACGGCGTGTCTGCGCTCGGCGAGCAGCAGTCCCTTCTGCTTGAGGCGGGTGACGCCGGTGCGTGCCTGCGCCGTGGCGATCCCGAGATCTCCCGCGAGCGCGACCAGATCGGCCGTCGAGATCCAGTCGCCGAGCGGTCGCAGATACAGCCCCACCAGGGTGCGCAGCAGCGATGCCGTGCTGCCTGGGCGTGCATCGATGTCGTCGAGCACGGGGCCCGCGGCGATCTGCTCTGTGGGCTCAGCGGTCATGCGACTCCAGGGCGTCGCGCACGGCGAGGACGCCGGTGAGCGTCTCGACATATGAGGTGCTGAGCGGCGAGAGCCCCAGGCGGATGCCATCGGGGAAGCGGAAGTCGGGGATGATGCCGTCGGCCCACAGGCGCTGCGTCACGGCGCGGAAATCAGGGTGGCCGATCGTCACGTGGCTTCCTCGGAGTGCGGCGTCGCGCGTGCTGAGCAGCCGCACGCCGAGCGGGGCGAGCGCCTCGTCATAGGCACGGACGGCGAAGTCGGTGAGCGAGAGCGACTTCTCGCGGATCGCCTCGATCGACGCCTGCTCGATGAGGTCGAGCATGCCCTGCATCGCGAGCATGGAGGTGATCGGGGGAGTGCCGCTGAGCAGCTGCCGGATGTCGCCGGCCGGGACGTACTCCGGCCCCATCGCGAAGATGTCGGCGGCGCTCCACCAGCCCTGGATCGGCTGGCGCAGGACGCCCTGGTGCTCGCGTCGCAGGTAGGCGAACGCGGGGGAGCCGGGGCCGCCGTTGAGGTACTTGTACGTGCATCCGACCGCCATGTCGACGCCCCAGGCGTCGAGCTGCATCGGGATCACGCCGGCCGAGTGGCAGAGGTCCCACATCATGAGGGCTCCGACCTCGTGCACCGCGGTCGTGATGCCTGGCATGTCGGCGAGGGCGCCGGAGCGGTAGTCGACGTGGCTGAGAGAGACGAGCGCCGTGCGCTCGGAGATGGCGGCGACGACGTCGGCGATCTGCACGCCGGCCACCGGGTCGGGCTCGATCCAGCGCACCGTCATGCCGGTCTCGGCCGCGACACCCTCTGCCATGAACCGGTCGGTGGGGAAGTTGCCCGCCTCGATCACGAGCTCGGTGCGCGACGGGTCGGCGGTCGCGCCGGCGCGCATCAGCTTGTAGATCAGCACGCTCGTGGAGTCGGCCACGACGGTCTGGCCCGCGGCGGCTCCGAGCGTGAGGCTGCCGATGCGATCGCCTAGCTCCATCGGCAGCGCCATCCACTGCTCGTCCCACGAGCGGATCAGCCGGGTGCCCCAGTCGTCGCGCACGAACGCCGAGAGCTTCTCGGGTGTGTCTTTGAGCGGCCGCCCGAGCGAGTTGCCGTCGAGGTAGGCGCCGACGCCCGGGGCCTCGGCGAACGCCTCGAGGTGGGCGTGCAGCGGGTCGGCGGCGTCGAGGGCGCCGGCGAGGTCGAGGAGCGAGCGTTCGATGGTCGCGGCGTCGCGGGTGTCGGTCATGTCAAGCCTTCAGATCGGCGCTGGTCAGCGGGCGGGCGAGTGTCGGGTCGGCATCGGTGCCGGGGAGCCTCAGGAGGAGTGCAGCAGGGTCGAGAGGGTTCTGCGGTGCGAGGGCGCGCAGCAGGTCGATGCCGTCGAGACCCGCGTCGCGGAGGGCGGTCAGTTCGCTCGGGTTCAGACCGACGGGCATCGGGCCGTTGCCCATGTCGGTGCCGTAGAGCACGGTGCCGCCGGCGGCATGGAAGCGGCGGACGTTGTCGACCGCTGTGGCGTGCGTGTCGCCCTCGTGGATAGCGAGCGTCGAGATCCACGAGACGGATGCTGCCTGGGCGGCGACCTCGGCATCGTCGAGTCGTTCGGTGAACGGGGCGTGTGCGAGGCGCGCGGCGCCGAGGCGGACTGCTCGCTGCGCTTCTCCCACGCCTTCGGCATGGGCGACGACGGGGAGGCCGCGTGCGGCGGCGGCCTCGACGATCGCGCGGAACAGGAGGTCGCTGAAGACGGGCCCGGCAGTGCTGTTGTTCGCGACCTTGATGCAGGATGCTCCGGCATCCGCCATCTCCGCGACGGCCGCGGTGGCTGCTGCGGTGTCTGCGATCTCGCGGAAGGACCCCGCTGGGGCCCAGTCGCGGTCGCTCGGGTAACCGCCGACGGGCGTGAGGAACGCACCCGCGAACTCGACGGCGACGGCGTGTGGGCGTTTCGTCTGGCTGCGCTCGCTCGACGACCGGGGTGCGGCGGCTTTCTGGTCGTTGAGCGAGGGAGCGCCAGCGACCGAGACGAAACGCGCCGCGCCTTCGGACAGCGCGGCGACCGCCGCAGGGTTCCCCCCGAGGTCGATCACGCGTCCGAGAGTCGAGTCATGCAGCAGTGCGTGATCGACGAGCTGGAGGTGCACGTGGTGGTCGGTGAAGCCGCCGACGATCACGCCGTCGAGCCTCGGCAGGTCGGACAGACGCAGATCGGATGCCGGTGATCCGGGGCGCAGCAGCATCCGTCCGTCGACCATCTCGATGGTGCCGTCGCGCCATTCCTCGCCATCGAAGAAGGTCGCAGCGTTCATCAGCCGCCGATCTCGGTGCGCACGGTGTAGAGCTCGGGGAAGAACGTCAGGTCGAGAGCACGCTGCAGGAAGCCGACTCCGCTCGAGCCGCCGGTGCCGACCTTCATTCCGATCGTGCGGGCGACGGTCTTCAGGTGGCGGAAGCGCCAGAACTGGAAGTTGTCTTCGAGGTCTACGAGGTCTTCGCAGGCCTCGTAGAGGTCCCAGTGCTGTTGATGGTTCTGGTAGATCTCGCGGATCGCGGGCACCAGTTCGGGTGTCTCGCGGTAAGGCAGGCGCACGTCGCGCTCGAGGATCTCGGCCGGGATCGGCAGGCCGCGCCGCGAGGCGTAGCGCAGGAACTCGTCGTAGAGCGTGGGCTTGTGCCACTCGGCCGTGAGCAGCGCGAGGTTGGCGGGGTGGTCGGCGAAGACGCTGAGCATCTTCTCGTTCTTGTTGCCGAGGGCGAACTCGACCGCGCGGTACTGCACCGACTGGAAGCCCGAGGAGTTGCCGAGCGCTCCGCGGAACTGCGCGTACTCGGTGGGGGTGAGGGTCGCGAGGATCGCCCACTGCTGCGTCATCACGTCTTGGATGCGCTTGACCCGGGCCACCCGCTTCAGTGCCTCGCGCAGGTCATCGCTCGCGAGCAGTTCGCGGGCGGATGACAGCTCATGCAGCAGCTGCTTCAGCCAGAGCTCGGTGGTCTGGTGCTGGATGATGAACAGCAGCTCATCGTGGTGCTCGGGGACGCTGACCGGATTCTGCGCGGTGAGCAGCTGGTCGAGCGACAGGTACGACCCGTAGGTCATGCGGCCGGACAGATCGGTGACGATGCCGGCCTCGAGCTCGCGCTCGTTGTTCTCGGTGCTCATGGGTCGCTTCCTGTCGTGACGGACAGGCCAAACATATAACAATCGTGGCGAGCGTCACAATAGTGAAATGTCGCGCTGGTGCTGATCAGCGAGTCAGAGCGCGGGCGTCCTCGGCGGCGGGGTGCGGCGCTCGCCCGGTGCGCCGATCGCCTCGAACCCGGCGGCGAGACGCAGCAGCGTCGCGTCGTCGTAGGCGCGGCCTGCGAACGTCAGCCCGATCGGCATGCCGATGTCGGCCATGAGCCCCATCGGAACGGTCACGGTCGGGATGCCGAGGTGGCGCACGGTCAGGTTGCCGTTGGCGATCCAGGTGCCGTTGCGCCATCCGAGGTCGGCGGAGGCCTCATTCACGTCCATGTCGGCGGGGCCCACATCGGCGACGGCCGGGAACACGACCGCGTCGAGCTCGTGCTCGTCCATCCATTCCTCGAGGTCGAGGCGCCGCGTCTCCTCCAGGCCGCGCAGGCCGTCGGCGAGCTCGGGCATGTCCTGGAATCCGACGCCCGGGTTGGCGCGCACCCACTCGGGATATTCGGCGATGTCGTCGTCGAAGCCCGTATAGCGGTCGGCAAGTGCGCCCTCCGGATGCGGGAAGATCCTCGCTCCGTCGACGGCGGCGAGGGTGTGCAGTCGCGGGTCGCCGTTCGCCTGCAGGAAGTCCTCCCACCCCCACGCCGACAGGTCGACGATCTCCCGTCGCAGATACTCGGGCGACACAAGACCGCGCGTCGCGATGGTGGGTGCACCCGGTCGGTCGCCCTCGTAGTTCGACACCACGGGGAAGTCGACCTCGATCACGGTCGCGCCGGCGGACTCGAGGTCGCGTCGTGCGGACTCCCAGCGCTCGATCACCGAGGCGCGCGTCTCGATCCGCTGCCCGGTGGGGCCGCCGATGCCCGGCTCAGCGGCGGTGCCGGCATCCGGGTCCGCGTTGATGTACATGCGGGGGATGCCGATGCGGATGCCGCGCAGGGCTGTCGCCGCCTCGGCGGCCAGGGCGTCGTACGACTCCGGGCGCACCTCTGACGAGAGCGGCAGCGTCACCCACGGCTGCGCGCGCCAGAAGTCACCGCGCGTCTCGGCATCGTCGGCGACGATCACGTCGAGCACCTCGAGCAGGTCGGCCATGGTGCGCGCATGCGGCACGACGACGTCCATGGTCGGCACGAGCGGCCAGTTGCCGCGGGTCGAGATCACGCCGCGCGAGGGCGTGTAGGCGCACAGGGCGTTGTTGGTCGCGGGACCGCGGCCGCTCGACCAGGTCTCCTCGCCCAGGCCGAACGCGCCGAAGCTCGCGGCCGTCGCGGTGCCCGATCCGTTGGACGACCCCGAGGCGAAGGGCGCGGTGAGGAAATCGGCGTTGTACGGACTCTCGGCTCGGCCGTAGACCCCTCGCTGCATGCCGCCGTTCGCCATAGGGGGCATGTTCGTCAGCCCGAGGAAGACCGCACCGCCCGCCCGCAGGCGTTCGATCGTGAACGCATCGCGCTGCGCGACGAGCTCGGCGAAGGCGGGGCTGCCGGCGGCGGCGGTCAGCCCGCGCACCAGGTAGCTGTCCTTCGCGGTGTACGGGATGCCGTCGAGCGGCCCGAGCGTCTCGCCGCGTGCCCGTCGCGCATCCGATGCCGCCGCCTCTGAGCGGGCGTCGGGGTTGCGGACGACGACGGCGTTCAGAGCCGTCTCGGTCTCGGGACCGTCGTAGGCATCGATGCGCGCGAGGTAGGCGTCGACGAGCTCGACGGCGGTGACCGCGCCGGTCTCGAGTGCTCGCCGCAGCTCTGCGATGGAGGCCTCGACCACGTCGATCATGCGGGAACCCCCACGCTCGGCTGCTGCTGGGTGATGCAGTGGATGCCGCCGCCGCGGGCAAACAGCGGGCGCGCATCGACCGTGACGACCCGGCGCCCGGGATAGACGTCGGCGAGGATCGCCCGTGCCGCGGCATCGGCCTGCTCGTCGCCGAACCCGCAGGCGACCACGCCATCGTTCGTGACGAGGTGATTGACGTAGCTCCAGTCGACGAAGCCCTCGTCGTCGCGCAGGGTCGCCGGCGCTGGCAGGTCGACGATCTCGAAACGGCGACCCGCGGCATCGGTCTGCTGCTCGAGATGCGCGCGCAGCCGGCGCGTCACCGCGTGGTCCGGGTGCTCGGGGTTCTGCTGCTCGTGCAGCAACAGTCGGCCGGGGGAGACGATCGTCGCGACGATGTCGACGTGCCCGTTCGTGCCGAAGTCGTCGTAGTCGCGGGTGAGGCCCCGAGGCAGCCACACGGCCTTCGTCGCCCCGAGCGTGCGCGCCATCTCGGCCTCGACGCGCGCCTTGTCGGCGTAGGGGTTGCGGCGCGGGTCGAGCTGCACGGTGTCGGTGAGCAGCACCGTGCCCTCGCCGTCGACGTGGATTCCGCCGCCTTCGTTCACCAGGGTCGAGCTCACGAGCTCGGCGCCGACGGCTCCGGCGATGATGCGGGCGTGCTGCGCCGCCTTCTGCCACTGCGCCCACGCGGGGGCGCCCCAGCCGTTGAAGATCCAGTCGACCGCGCCCAGCACTCCGGGACGCTCGTCGTCGATCACGAAGGTGGGGCCGGAGTCGCGCATCCAGAACTCGTCGACCGGCGCCTCGACGATGTCGATGCCGCTGCTGAGCATCCGCCGAGCGCGGGCGACCTCGGCGGGGTCGACGATCATCGTGACCGGCTCGAACTCGGCGACCGCGTGGGCGACGGCCGTCCAGGTGGCATAGCCCTCGTCGCGCTCGGACGCCGTCTCGCCCAGCGTCGGCCCCTCGGCGGGGAACGCCATCCAGGTGCGATCGTGCGGTGCGGTCTCGGCGGGCATGTGCCAGGCCATGATTGTCTCCCTCGCTGCTGATCGCGACCTCGGGAATGAGGGGCCGTGATCCCTATTGAACACGTGATCAACGAGTGATACGGTAGCCCGTGATGAAGACCACGTCAAGAGCCGCCGCGCCCCGTCGGCTGCCGCCGGAAGAGCGCGAACGCTCCATAGTCGACGCCGCCGTCTCGCTGGCAGGGGAGAGCGGGCTCGAGGCGCTCACCGTGCGTGCGGTCGCCGCCAGGGTCGGCGTCACGCCGGCTCTCGTCGCGCACTACCGGCCCGTGATGGAGTCGTTCGTCGCCGAGGTCTTCACCACGATCGTCGCGGCCGAGCGAGACGAGGTCATCGCCTCGTACGACCCGAGCGTCGACCTGCGCACGAACCTGCTGCGGCTCATCGAGTCGCTGCTCGACGACTCGCGAGACGACGTCGCGATGGTGTGGGTGCAGTCATGGGCGCTCGGCGCCCGCAACGAGGCGCTCGGCGCCAGGGTGCGCACCGAGATGGACCTCTGGCACAGCGCCCTCGAAGACCTCATCGCCCGCGCGATCGCCGAAGATCCGGTGCTGAGAGAGAACCCGCTGCAGGTCGACCCGGACTCGTCGGCATGGATGCTGCTCGCCATGGTCGACGGCATGAGCGCCCACTCGCTCGTGCACTGGGCGCCCCGCGATCGAGCCGATCTCGCTCGCCGCACTCTCTCCGCGGTGCTCGACGTTCCGGTGGTCGAGCCCGTACAGCCCGCAGAAACCCTCAGGTAAGGACAGCTCATGGGAGCAGAACGCATGCACGCGGCCTCGGCCGAATCGACGGCGATCGTCGACGCGGTGCTCGACTACTCGAGACGGCGGATGCTCGCGGCCGACGTGCCGCTCGACAAGCCCCAGTCACCGGCCGAGCTCGATCGTCTGGTCGGGACGACGATCACCGACGCCGGTCTCGGTTCGCAGCGCGCGCTGAGCGTGTTCGAGCACATCCTCGCCCCGGCCTGCCTGACGACGAGCCACCCGTCGTATCTCTCGTTCATCCCGACCGCCCCGACGATCGCCTCGATCGCCTTCGACCTCGTGGTCTCGGCATCCGGCCTCTACGGAGGCAGCTGGCTCGAGGGCGCAGGAGCCGTGCACGCCGAGAACGAGGTCCTCTCGTTCCTGGCGGCCGAGTTCGGCCTCCCCGACACCGCCGGCGGGGTGTTCGTGCAGGGTGGCACGATCGGAAACCTGTCGGCGCTCGTCGCCGCACGCGAGGCGGCGAAGGCGAAGCTGCTCGAGGCGGGCAAGGAGCTTCCTCGCCGGTGGAAGATCGTGTGCAGCGTCGAGGCGCACTCCTCGAACAAGTCGGCGGCCAAGGTCATGGATGCCGACGTGCTGCTCGTGCCCGCGGGCGACGACGGCATGCTGAGGGCGGATGCCGTGCGTGAGGCGCTCGCCGAGCACGGCGATGAGATCTGCGCGGTGGTCGCCACCGCCGGCTCGACCAACTTCGGCATCGTCGACGACATCGCCGGCATCGCCGCGCTGAAAGACGAGTTCGACTTCTGGCTGCACATCGACGGCGCCTACGGGCTCACCGCGATGCTGGCGCCCGAGGCCCGTGGCATCTTCGCGGGAGTGGAGCGCGCCGACTCGGTGATCGTCGATCCGCACAAGTGGCTGTTCGCCCCGTTCGACTGCTGCGCGCTGCTCTACCGCGACCCCGACACAGGGCGCCGAGCGCACACGCAGCACGCCGAGTACCTCGACACCCTCACGGACGCCGGTGACTTCAGCCCGTCGGACTACTCGATCCAGCTCACTCGGCGCCCTCGGGGGCTGCCGCTGTGGTTCTCACTCGCGACCTACGGCGTGGCGGCCTACCGCGAGGCGGTGAGCGCGACGCTCGCCCTGACCCAGCGGATCGCCGCAGAGATCGCTGCCCGCCCCGAGCTGAGGCTCGTGCGCGACCCGCAGCTCTCTGTCGTCGTGTTCGAACGCGAGGGCTGGGATCGCGCCGACTACGACCGCTGGTCGGACGAGCTGCTCGACACGCAGCGAGCGTTCGTGGTGCCGAGCTCGCACGGCGGGCGACCGAACACCCGCTTCGCGATCCTCAACCCGCTCACGACGTTCGACGACCTCGTGGGCATCCTCGACACGATGAAGTAGACCGCCCGCAGACCCCCTCAGCGACTGGTGTGGGCGTCGAGGAAGTCGATCGTCTGCTGCAGCGCCGTCTGCGCGTCAGGCATGTCGAGGTGGAACTGATACTCGTGCGGCAGGGCCGGCTCGTGCGCCGCCGGCCAGAACAGGGTCGTGACGTCGACCCCCAGCTCGTCGAGACGCTTGGCCATCGGGATCGACTGCAGCCAGGTGAGCCCATCGCCGTTCCCGCCCGAGATGTACGTCGTCGGGAAATCCTCGGTGACCCAGTCGATCGTCGACATCGTCGAGCCCGTCGAGCCCTCCGCCCAGGTCTTGGTTCCCGCATACGCCCACATCGACGTCTTGAGGCCCCAGCCGACGACGCCGTCGAGCGATGCGAGTGCCGCGAGGTCATACACCCCGCAGTTGAGCACGGTCGCCACGACCTGCTCGGCCTTCAGCGCCGGCGTGATGCCCATGATCTGGGCATAGTCGGGGCTCGTCATGAGCGTCGCCATCTGACTGGCCAGCTGGCCGCCGGCGGAGTCGCCGGCGAGCACGATCTGGTTCGGATCGACATTCAGCTCATCGGCGTGCGCGTCGATGTAGGCGAGCGCGTCGTTGAGCTGGTGCACCGCGAGCGGATACTCGCCTTCGGGCCCGATCGTGTAGTTCACCGCGATGGCGGTGTAGCCCTCGGCCGCGAGGATGCGCATGTAGGGGTCGACGTTCTCCTTCGATCCCGAGATCCACGCGCCGCCGTGCATCCAGACGACCGTCGGCAGAGGCCCGGTGGCGGATGCCGGTGTGAAGACGTCCATCGTGGTGTCGGCGCCGCCGTCGGCATAGGCGACGTCGAGCTGCTCGGTGAGCGCCGTGTCGGGGACGTGCTTCTCCATCTCGGCGGCGGTCTCGTCGCCGCCCTTCGTGAACACCGAGCGGATGAGCATGGCCGAAGGCCAGGGGGTGAGCGCGCCGATGATCGCCACCACCGCGGTGACGAGGAGGACCAGCCCCACCGCCACCTTCGTGCGGTGCCACGGGCGTCGAGCCCTTTGCGGGCGGTCGGACTCGTCTTCGTGCGCGGTCGTGGTCATGGAAACCCCTCTCCGCGCATCATCTTGGCAGTATTCCGGTAGTCAGGCATCCGCTCGGGCGCGCGTGCGGTCAGGCGGCCGTGAGCCCGGCGATGATGCGATCCATCGCATAGTCGAACGCCTCGTCGACGTCGCCGCCGAGACGGAACATGCCGGCGAGCTCCATCTGCAGGAACCCTGTCGCCCAGGCGGTGAACAGGCGGGCGGCGTCGAGAGCATGCTCCGGTCCGACGAGGTCGGCGCAGGAGCGCAGCACCGGAGCGGAGGTCCGGTGGAGGGCGTCTTCGGGGGCGGACGCCGTGAACAGCAGACGGAACGCCTCGGGGTGCTCGTGCGCGAAGGAGCGGTAGGCGGCGGCGAGGAGGGGGAGCTCGTCGCCCGCGGTCTCGAGTCGGCTCGTCAGCGCATCGGCGGAGGCCTCGGCGACCGCCGTCAGCAGGGCGTCGCGATCTCTGATCCGTTTGTAGAGAGAAGGTGCCCGCACTCCGACGCGCTCGGCGACGGCCTGCATGGTGAGTCCGGCGGGGCCGGCGGTCTCGAGGATGTCGCGGCCGGCGTCGACGATCGCCGCCAGCGAGGTTCGTTCGGGGGTCGGCATCGGGGCTCCTCCATGGCTATTGACAATAGCTATGATAGCTACGTAATGTAGCTATCATAGACCACCTCGAAAGGGACGACCATGAAGCTCGCACCGCACCTGCATCGACTCGGAAACGACGTCGTCGCCTCCTATCTGGTCGACCTGCCCGAGGGGATCACTCTCGTCGACGCGGGGCTGCCCGGTCACTGGAACGACCTGCAGCGAAAGCTGGCCGAGCTCGGTCGCCCGCTCTCCGACATCCGCGGTCTGGTGCTCACCCACGGCGACGGAGACCACATCGGCTTCGCCGAGCGATTGCGCAGTGAGGCGGGCATGCCCGTCTTCATCCACAGCGCCGATGCGCATCGGGTGCGCACGGGTGAGAAGCCGAAGACCCCGATGGGGCCCGCGCGCATCGGTCCGACGCTCGGGTTCTTCGCCTACGGCGTGCGCAAGAACGCGCTTCGCACACGGCACGTGTCCGAGGTCGTGACCGTCGCCGACGGCCAGGTGCTCGACCTCCCCGGATCCCCGGTCGTCATCGGCATGCCTGGTCACTCGCCCGGCAGCATCGCGGTGCACATCCCCGGGGCGGACGCGGTCTTCGTCGGCGACGCGCTGACCACGCGCCACGTTCTGACGGGGCGCGTGGGTCCGCAGCCCGCGCCGTTCACGGACGAGCCGGATGAGGCCGATGCATCTCTCGACCGGCTGGCCGCCGTATCGGCATCCTGGGTGCTTCCCGGACACGGAGCACCGTGGCGGGGGTCACCCGCCGACATCGCGGCGGCCGTGCGCGCTGCAGGCTAGCGCTCCGTCAGCACCCTCGCCGTGTCGCTGACCGTGATCTGCGGCGGATACAGCCCCATGATCCGGATCGCAGCGGCGTGGTTCTCGGCCGTCGAGCCGGCACAGGCGTCTGCGGCGATCGTGACGTGCGCCCCGGCATCCGCTGCGGCGAGGGCGGTCGAGATCACGCAGCAGTCTGTCGAGACTCCCGCCAGCACGACGTGCGCGCCACGGCCGACGATCTCTTCGATCGCGGAGCCCCACTTGCCGAACGTCGGCAGATCGAGGGTCGGGTGCGGCGACAGGCCGATCGCGTCGGGAACCAGGTCGAACATCGGATCGTCGGAGGGCTGGTCTGCGAACGGCCAGGCGGCGAAGTACGCGCCCCACGAGGTCGAGCGGTCGGCGGTCGGCATCCAGCGCGTCACGATCACGCGGTCGCCGAAGGCTTCGGCGAGCTCGCGGATGCGGGGCATCACGTCACCGAAGAACGGTGACCCCCAGGCCGAGTCGGGTGAGGCGAAGATCACCTGCGGATCGATCACGACGAGCCAGGACTCCCTGCTCACGCAGCTGCCTCCTGCGCGCGGATCCGTCCGGCGCGGGCGAACCAGGTGAAGACGAACGACAGCACCAGTGCGAAGAACACCCCGAGGTTCGCGTAGGCCCAGTCGCCGTCGACTCCGCCGACCAGCCCAAGCAGATAGCCCTGCCAGTTGTTCCATGGGGCCGCATCCGCGAAGCCGTTGAGCACGAAGCCCCAGCCGATGACGCTGGCGACGACCATGGTGCCGATCGAGATCCAGTCCCAGGCGCCGTAGCGTCCGCGGCTGTCGAACAGGGCCTCGTCGTCGTAGTCCTTCTTGCGTCGGAGGATGTCGGCGATCAGGATGCCTGCCCAGGATGCCAGCGGCACGCCGAGCGTGATGAGGAAGCTCTGGAACGGGCCGAGGAAGTCGGTGGCGAAGAACACCACGTAGATCGTGCCGAGGGTGAGGATCACGCCGTCGATCGCCGCGGCAGACGGGCGCGGGATGCGGATGCCGAGGCTCAGCAGCGTGAGGCCCGAGGAGTAGATGCCCAGCACGGCGCCCGAGACGAGTGCGAGCACGGCGGTGAGCAGGAACGGCACGAGCACCCAGAGGGGCAGAAGCGTGGCGAGAGCGCCGATCGGGTCGGAGGCGATCGCGGCGCTGAGGTCGTCGTCGGATCCCGCCAGCAGCAGACCGAAGACGACGAGGATCACGGGCGCGACCGAGCCGCCGATCGTGTTCCAGACGACGATCGCCCCATCGGACGCCGTGCGCTTCTGATAGCGCGACCAGTCGGCGGCGATGTTGATCCAGCCGAGCCCGAAGCCCGTCATCACCATCACGAGTGCGCCGATGACCTGGCCGAGGCCACCATCAGGGCGGGCCATGACGGCGGCGAGATCGATGCTGGGCGCGGCGAGGACGATGTAGAGGATCGTCACCGCGCCGGTGACCCAGGTGAGCACCGACTGCAGCTTCATGATCGTGTGATAGCCGAGCACGGAGGCCACGACGATCAGGGCGGCGACGATCACGGTGGCGATGATCTTCAGCGCGATGCTGTCGCCGTCGCCGCCGAGCTGCGTGATGACGGTGGCAGTGGCGAGCACGGCCATGATCGCGAGGAACGTCTCCCAGCCGATCGAGGTCAGCCACGAGACGATGCCGGGCACCTTCTGGCCCTGCACGCCGAACGCCGCCCGCGAGAGCACCATGGTCGGCGCCGATCCGCGTTTGCCCGCGATGGCGATCAGCCCGCACAGCAGGAACGACACCACGATGCCGATGACCGACACGATCGTCGCCTGCCAGAAAGAGATTCCGAAGCCCAGCACGAACGATCCGTACGACATGCCGAACACCGACACGTTGGCCGCGAACCACGGCCAGAACAGGTCGCGAGGCTTCGCCGTGCGCTCGGATTCGGGGATGATCTCGATGCCCGCGCGCTCGATGAGAGCAGGCTTGATGTCCGTCATGCCATCATCCTGGCACTGTGCAGGGCCCGCGGGGGCGCCGGCGGCGATCAGCTGGCGAAGAAAGCCCCCGCGACGCGGGTGAGGTCGTGCAGGTCCGAGACGCCGGCGAGCTCACGGGCCGAGTGCATCGACAGGATCGGGATGCCGACGTCGACGGTCCGGATGCCGAGACGCGTCGCGGTGATCGGGCCGATGGTCGATCCGCAGCGCACGTTGTTGTTCGACACGAACTCCTGCGTGACCACGTCGGCGCTGTCGCACCAGTCGCGCCAGGCGGCCGAGCCGATGGCATCCGTCGCGTACCGCTGGTTCGCGTTGATCTTGAGGATCGGACCGGAGCCGAGCACCGGCTGCACCACGGGGTCGTGCTTGTGCACGTAGTTGGGGTGCACCGAGTGGCCCACGTCGCTCGACAGGCACCACGACGCCGAGAGGGCGCGGCGGCGCTCGGAGTCGTCGGCGCCGAGGGCGTCGTACACGCGTCCGAGGATGTCTTCGAGGAACGGGCCGGCCGCGCCGGAGCGGGAGTTGGAGCCGAGCTCCTCGTGGTCGAAGGCTGCCAGGATCGCGATCGGTCCGGATGCCGCAGTGTCGATCGTCTCGAGGGCGACCACGCCGGCGTGCACCGAGGCGAGGTCGTCGAGACGACCTGAGGCGAAGAACGCGCGGTCCTTGCCGAACACCGCTCCGCGTGCCGTGTCGGCGATCACGACGTCATAGCCGCGGATGTCGGAGGCCGAGACTCCGGCCGTCTCGGCCAGCTCGGCGAGGATGTCCTCCTGCGTCGGGTCTCCGAGGCCCCACACGGGCTGCGTCTGGAACTGCTTGTCGAGTGCGAGGCTCGTGTTCGCGTCGCGGTCGAGGTGGATCGCGAGCTGGGGGAGGCGCAGCAGCGCTCCCGTGTCGGCGAGCACCACACGTCCGTCGGCGAGTGCGAGTCGGCCTGCGAGGCTCAGCTCGCGGTCGAGCCAGGAGGTCAGCAGCGGGCCGCCGTAGACCTCCACGGCTGCCTGCAGCCACCCCTTCGATCCGGTGGTCGGCTGCGGCTTGAGCTTGAAGCCGGGCGAGTCGGTGTGAGCGCCGAGGATGTGTGCGGGCGTGGTGGCGGTGGCATCCGTCGGCACCGTCCACGCGATCGCCGCGCCGTCCCTGACGACGACGTAGCGCCCGCCGGGGGTCACCTCCCACGCCTGTTCCTCGTCGAGGTGCACGAACCCGGCATCCTCGAGTCGCCTGGCCACCTCGGCGGCGGCGTGATAGCTCGAGGGCGAGGCGGCGACGAAGTCGGCGAGATCCTCGGCGTGGGCGAGAGCGTCCGGGGTGACGGGCATGGGAGACCTTCCTGCAGGGGCGGTTCTTCGATCGTAATCGCCGTATCGACGACGGCGATCCGGTCGGGTGGAAGGGCGCGCCGTTCACCTCCCGGTCACCCGCGGCGGTTACTGTCGCTCTCGATAGCGCCTAGGGTTCCGGGGTTCGTCCCGTCTGGTCCGAGCGGCGCCACGGTGCCCCTCCGCAGGGGCGCCGTCATCTGACAGGACAAAAGCCCGGAGGACCCTGTTCGTCGCGCCCGCGGTGAACGGAAGGGTCTCTCGTGTCCGCACTCGCTTTCGTTCTCGTCATCGCCGCAGCGATCACCCATGCCGCGTGGAACATCGTCGCCCATGGTGTGAGCCGGGCAGGGATGCCGTTCCTGTGGTGGGGAGCCGTCGGTGGAACGGCCGTGTGGATCGGCGTCATCCCGTTCACCGGCGGGCTCGGCACCGATGACCTGCTGGCCTTTCTGCTGGGTGTCGGCGTGTCCGGTGTGCTACACGTCGCCTACATGGCGGTGCTGCAGCGCGGATACCGTGAGGGCAATCTCTCCACCGTCTACGCGACGGCACGGGGCACCGGGCCGTTCCTGTCGGTGATCGTGGCCATCCTGCTGTTCGGCGAGCGGCCGTCCGTCATCGCTCTCGTCGGCGTCGCGGCGATCATCGTCGGAGTCGTCGCGATCGGTCTCGTCGATCGGGGGCGCGCCGAGCGTCAGGACCGCTCGCTCGATCTAGGGCTCGTGTTCGGACTCCTCACCGGCGTCGCGATCGCGATCTACACGATCTGGGACGCGCATGCCGTGCGCACCTGGAACCTGTCGCCCGTCGCGTTCATGGTCGGGACGATGCTGCTCGAGATCCCGTTCTACTCCTTCGGCGTTCGCGGCCGATGGGCGGCCGTCCGCACCCTCGGACGCACGCAGTGGCGACGCATCGTGGCATTCAGCATCCTGTCGCCACTGTCGTACATCCTGGTGCTCACCGCCATCCAGATCGCTCCGGTCGCCCTCGTCGCTCCGCTGCGCGAGGTCAGTGTCGTGCTCGTCAGCCTCTTCGGGGTGTTCGCGCTCAAGGAGAGCAGGCCGGGGTGGCGTCTGGCTGCGTCCGCGGTCGTCGCCGGCGGGATCGTGCTGCTCGCCCTGTAGCCGTGGCTGTGGTTGTGGTTGTGGTTGTGGTTGTGGCTGTGGCTGTGGTTGTGGCTGTAGCTGTGGCTGTGGCTCCTGCGCGGCTGGGCGTGCTGCTGCTGATGGTTGTATGGATGCTGTGTCAGTGGGATGGAGTCTTCGAGCGAGCGGCCTTTCGGATGCCTCCTGGATGGCCGAGCTCAGGGCCGTCGTGATGAGACCTGACCTCGAGCGTCTCGGCCGATATGACCCCGTGCGCGTGCGGCAGCGCTTCCTCGATGCGTTCGTTCCCGAGAACACCCGCGTGATCGTCGTCGACGGCGATGACGTCGGTCTGGTCGCGGTCAGGCACGAACCGGACGCGCTCTGGATCGAGCACTTCTATCTCGCGCCGGAATCGCAGGGCCGCGGGATCGGGGCAGCCGTGCTCGCCCACCTGCTCGCGGACACCGACGGCACTATGCCTTTCCGGCTCAACGTGCTGCAGGCCAGCGCAGCACGTCGGCTGTACGAGCGCCACGGCTTCGTTCTGGAGAGCGAGGACGCCGTCGACGTCTTCATGAAAGCGGATGCCTCCCGCGCGTGACGGCGTCTGAGCCACTTCTTTCGTCTCGTCTCTTCTCTCTTCTCCTCTCTCTTCTCTCGGCTCGTTGGTGTGACTCGCTTCTCTTCTATCGGTTCGTTGGTCTGACTCGCTTCTCCCTCCTCGCGTTGGCCGCTCTCTTCTCTTCTCTCGCCTCGTCGGTCTCCCGCTCTTCTCCCTCCTCTCGTTGGCCTCTCTCTTCTTCTCTCTCGCCTCGTCGGTCTCCCTCTCCGTCCTTCCCATCTCCTGAACTTCCGGCGCCCGGGGGTGCGAATCTCGCGTGTTGTACTGAGAGATTGGAATATGGCGTTGAACTGGGGTAAATCCAGACGATTCGGGGTGCTGAATGTCGGTGGTCGCGGGTTGACTGGGGAGTATGAACAGCACCGCGGAGCTTCTGAATCGGGTCATCACCGACCTCGATGCGGTGCTGTCCGATGACGCGTTGGCGGGGTTGTCCGATGCGGAGCGGATCGGCGTTCTGGTGGCGGCGGGGGCGGCGTTTCGTCGGGTGGAGGCGGTGGTCGTCGAGACCGTCGCGACGGGCGAGATGGGTGACTTCCCGCACTCCGCAGGCTGCCGGGGCGAGAACGAGCTGCTGCAGCGGACGGTGCTCGTCGATGCGCGGGGTGCGACCCGGGTGGGGAAGGTCATCGACCGGGTGCGGCGGGATGTGAGCCTGGTGTCGGGGGAGCGGCTCCCCGCCCGGTGGCCGGAGTTGCGGACGGCGCTGTTGGACGGGGTGATCGGGATCGACGGGTTCCTCGCCGCGACGGGCCCGATCGAGAAGGTCTGGGACAGGCTCAGCGTCGACCAGCGGTTGGCGGCGGATGTGGCGTTGGCGGGGTGCGCGCGCGGGCACGGCCTGAAGGCCGACCCGGATATGGACCCAGATGCGCCTGGTCCGTCGCCGACGACGGAGGATCTGAAAGCTCTCGCCGAGGATCTCGCATCGATGTTCGACCCCGACGGGGAAGAACCCAAAGACCAGGACGCGAGGCGTCGGCGGGGCGTCACGATCGGGCGATTGAAGGATGGTGTGCACGCGATCCGCGGGTATCTGACCCCGGATGTCGCTGCCCAGTTCCAACTCATCATGGACGCGATCCTCAACCCCAAAGGCGACGGCCCGCCCCGGCCAGGGGTGTTCTTCACCCCCGGCGGCGGCGCGGGCTCAGATGCGGATGCGGATGCGGATTCAGGTGCTGGTGCTGGTGCTGGTGCTGGTGCTGGTGCTGGTGCTGGTGCTGGTGCGGATGCGGATGCGGACCCGAACTCTGACACGGATGCGGGGGAGGATCCGTTCAACTCGGATGAGCGGAGCGTGCTCGATGACCGCACCGCGGCGCAGAAACGTCACGACGCTCTCGCCGCAGCGCTGGCGATCGCGGCGCGGCACAAGGACATGCCCACCCTCGGCGGTGCATCACCGGTCGTCGTCGTGACGGTCGACGCGACAGACCTCGCCCACCATGCCGCTCAGGCCACCGGCGCTGCCTTCGGGGGTGCCGCCTTCGGAGGTGCCGCAGCCGGGGGCTCTGGGGCCGGAGCGGGTGGCAATGGTGGGTGGGCGACGATCCCCGGTTCCGGTGCTCATGTTCCCGTCTCTGTCGCGGCGCAGGTCGCGTGCTCGGGGGCGATTCAGCGCGTGCTCATGGACGAGGGGCGGATCATCGGGATCACGACCACGGATCGGATCTTCACCGTGCATCAGCGTCGGGCGATCATCGCCCGCGACAAGGAGTGCCTGATCCCTGGATGCCACGTTCCCGCGTCGTGGTGTGAGATCCACCATGTCACCGAGCACGCCAGGGGCGGCCCGACGCATACGGATAATGGTGTGCCGTTGTGTTGGTGGCATCACCGGTCCCTCGGCACCTCGGGGTGGGAGATCCGGATGAGTGACGGCCTTCCGCAGGTGCGCGGACCGGCATGGTGGGATCCCGCCCAGCACTGGCGCACCCCGAAACTCAGCCTCCCCGCAGACCTGCCCCGGAAGCACCTCGCCCGAACGGGGTGACCTGCGACTCGGTCGCGGTCGCCTTGCGTGCTTTCGGATCCGGTTCGACTTCGGTGGGATCCAGCCGTCGTGATCCGGCTTCAGCGGGCCCCGTGAGCAGACGCCAGAGTGGGCAGCCCCCGCGTGAGCAGACGCCAGCCTCGACAGTCTCCGCGTCAGCGGAAGTCGACCAGGCCGGCGTGCGCCGCCGTGACCAGGATCTGCACACGGTCGCGAACGTGCCACTTCGACATGATGCGGCCGAGGTGCGCTTTCACCGTTCCCTCCGACACGATCAGCGTGCGCGCGATCTCAGCGTTCGACATCCCCTGGGCGAGACGCTGCAGCACCTCTTGCTCGCGGTCGGTGAGCGCCTCGAGCGAGTCGTCGCCGCCTACCGGCTCCGTATCGCGCACGTGCTTGATCAGCAACGAGGCGATGCGAGGTGACAGAGAGCTCGCTCCGCTGTACACCTCACGCACGCCCTCGAGAATGCTCGCCGCGCTGGAGTCCTTGAGCAGATAGCCCGATGCACCGGCACTGAGCATCGGAAGCACGGTGTCGCTGCCATCGAGCGTCGTCACCGCCAGGATCTTGACCTCGGGCCACCGCTCACTGATGACCGCAGTCGCCTCGATGCCGTTCATCTCCGGCATCTGCACGTCCATCATCACGACATCAGGATGCTCGCGCTCCACGACTTCAATGCCCTCGAGGCCGGACTCCGCCTCCGCGACCACCGTGATCTCCGGGTCTCGTGAGACGAAGTGAGAGAGCGCTGAGCGCACCAGGGGATCATCATCGACGATCACGACTCGGATTTGGGACATGGAGGAAGCCTAACCGGGGTGTACCTGCGGCGCGATGTCTTAGACCTTTGGCTATCGAGGTCTAGACGTGCGACAGATGTGGTGCGAGAAGATCACCGAGAAGATGAGTACATCGCTAGTCAAAAGTGCAATAAAGGAGGTGAATCTCTATGTCTTTCTGGAACCAGGTTGGACTCTTTTTCGGCTTCTACCGTTAATCTATATGGCGGAAAGGAGATACTGAAGTATGGCTTCAAGTCTTCCGGCGGGTGAACGCGCAGACGTCACTCGACTCGGAAAGGGCGAGAAGCTCAGCACGATCGAACGGATCGCCGTATTGGCGGTCGTCGGAACGATCGTCACCTTCGACATCGTCGGACTGTTCCTTCCTCCGGGATTGGATCCTCTGACGGCGGCACTCGGGATCGCATCCACCGCGGTCTTGGCCCTGTATCTCTGGTCGCCACTGATCGCGACATACGCCCTCGGCGTGGTGTTCGCACTCTCCTTCATCCCCGGCATCGAAGCCCAGGTGCTCACGACCGCCGCTTTCGCGGCAGGCCTGATCGTGCGTCTGGGATGGACCTCCTTGGTCCTGTCCTATGCCGGAGTTTTCCTCCTCGCATCCGCACTGGTCGTCACTGGCGACTCGAGGGATGCCTTCAATATCGCGATCTTCCTGGTCGGCGCCGCAGTATCCGGAGCCGTCGGCTTCGCACTTCGCATCGCGTTCGCCCGAGGGCGGACGCTCGAGGTGCAGCTGGCTGAGAAGGCCGAGCAGGAACGGCAGGCAGTACTCGCTGAGCGACGTTGGATCGCCGGCGAGTTGCACGACAGCATCGCGCACCACCTCACGGTGGTGGCGCTGCACGTGCAGATGCTCGACGACGATCGCACCAGCAGCGAATCGCAGGAGGCGATCCGCATCGCCGCACGCAAGGCGATGACCGATCTCCGCTTCGTGATCGACCTCGCAGACGACGGACCCCGGTCCGAGGGCATGCCCTCGGGTGATCTGGCGGCGTCCGTCGACGAAGCCCAGCAGGAGTTCGAATCCGCGGGTCATGCCGTGATCGTCGACGGCGACCCCTCTGACGAGCGCATCCCACGCGCGGCCGAGATCATCCTCGCGCGCATCTTGCGCGAGTCGGCCACCAACGTCCTCAAGTACGCAGGCGAGGGCGAAGTCCTGATCCGATTCGACATCGATGACGACTCCGCAAAGCTGACGGTGAGTAGCCCTCTCTCTGTCACGCCGCGTCGCGAGCTCTCGTCGAGCCGCACCGGCATCGGGCGGATGGCCGAACGTGTTCTCGGTGCCAGTGGTGAGTTCAGTGCCGGAGAAGCGGACGGACGCTGGGTCGTGACAGCTCTCCTGCCGATCGTCTGACCAAACCGGTATTCCGGCATCTTGGCGACGGAACGCGGTCAGAATCCTCGTCCAGCATTCCGATACGCTGGGGGAAAACCCGCGGAATTCCGGGGATGCACGCTCAAGGACTAGACGAAAGTCCAGGGTAGGTCTCGACTATAGACCGTGTTCCATGGTGTAGCCGGGAGCTTACATTGGGTATACCCCAGAAATAGCGCATCCCCAGCGCTGTGATCGCGAGCGCGATCTCTGGAATCTGATCCCCAGCGCGCTCGCGATCGGCTTCTTCCCTCGAGGAATCGAAACCGACCTGCTGGCTCCTAGCCGCCGACTGCACGCATGTAGTGCCCGTCTGTCGATATTCCCGACGCTGCGACGGTGAACCGCACCACCTCGCTGAGATAGCGGTCCTCCGATGCTTCGAAGATGCGTCCGCTCGCATCGCGGGAGATGCGGCTGAGCCGGAGGATCGGCGTTCCCTGCGGCACCCGCAGGAGCGCGGCATCCTGGTCATCGGCCGCCACCGCGTCGATCTGGTGCTCGAGGCCGACGATCGGGTGTCCGACTGACCCCAGGTATTCGGTGATCGAGATCTCGTCGGTGTCGACGTCGAACAGCCGGCGCCCGACGGCCTCGGTGTAGAAGAGGCGCTCGAGCATCGTCGGTCGCCCGTCGAGCAGTCGGAGTCGCACGACGCCGACGATCGTGTCATCGGGGGAGACCCCGAGAAGCTCGGCGCGGTCACCTGCCCGGCGAAGACTCAGCTCCTGCGTCTGGGCGCCGGGGGTCACGCCGAGATCGCGAGCCCAGCGGGTGAACGGCACCGACACGTCGACGGCCTGACTCGCCTTGCGGGAGACGACCCGAGCGGGGCGGCCTCTTCCGGTCTCGATCAGGCCCTCGCTGCGCAGCGCAGCCAGGGCGTTCCGGATGGGACCACGAGACGTGCGCCAGCGTTCGGCGAGCTCCGACTCGGTGGGCACGTCATCCCCGGGGCGCAGAGAGCCGGCCGCGATCTGGGCGCGCAGGTCGTCTGCGATCTGGGTGTATACAGCTTCGGCCACATAGGCATACTACTTGGTGACATCACAGGGAGGTCGAGCGTTCTGTCTGTGTTCATCCCAGGAAAGCCCGGGTGAACGAACCTTGAACTCTTGCAAGTTAGGTATATATCTCGGTCCGCGCCCTGTCAGAGTTGCTCGTGGATCACCCCCTCCCACTCTGAAAGGTCCTCATGAAGCTCCGCGCTTTCCCCGTACTCGCCGGCGCCGCGATCCTCGCGCTCGGCCTCGCCGCCTGTTCCGGCACCGCCGAGGCCACCGGCGCGTCCGATGCCGAGGCATCATCGACCGCGAGCGGCTTCGCAGTCGACGAGAACACGCTCGTCTTCGGCGTCGTGCCCGACTCGGTCGACACCGAGACGAACTACCAGCCGCTGATGGACTACATCGCCGAGATCACCGGCAAGTCGGTCGAGTACCACGAGTCGACCGACTACGCCGCGCTCATCGAGGCCGCTGTCGCCGGCAAGGTCGACGTCGCCTCCTTCTCGGGATTCACCTACGTCACCGCCACCAACAACGGTGCGAAGCTCACCCCGATCTCGTCGATCGTCACGGAGGAGGGCCAGGAGCCCGGCTACTTCTCACAGGCGATCGTCCCCGCTGACAGCGACATCTCGAGCATCGACGACTTCGCGGGCAAGAAGGTCTGCTTCGTCGACCCGTCGTCCACGTCCGGATACCTCTTCCCCTCGTACAACCTCATCGAGGCGGGCATCGACCCGAAGACCGACATCACTCCGGTCTTCGCGGGCAAGCACGACGTGAGCGTGCAGAAGGTCGGCGAGGGGGTCGAGTGCGAGGTCGGCTTCGCCGAGGACTCCGAGGTCGAGAAGTCGGATGCCGTCAAGGTCATCGACGAGACCATGGTGCCCGGTGCCCCGCTCGTCTACTCGTCGACGCTTCCCGACGACGTCGCCCAGAAGCTCATCGACGGCCTCTCGGAGATCACGATCGACGACATCATCGCCGCCGGCATCGACAGCGCCGACACCGACTCGTTCCGCAGCGTCTTCTTCGCCACGAAGCCGGTCGACGACGCGTACTACGACCTCATCCGCGACATCTGCAAGGAGACCGAAGCGGAGCAGTGCCAGGGCTGACACCCTGACATCCGCTTGGCTCCCGCTCGTCGAGCGGGAGGTCACGGCGAGCGAGACGAGACGCGCTGAGGTCGATGCGCTTCGTCTCGCTCGCCACCTCTACCGACGAGCTTCAGAGATTCACGAGGAGAACTGACATGAACACGGCATCCGATGCCCTCATCCGCCTGAACGGCGTGACGAAGACCTTCGGCACGACCACGGCGCTCAAGAACGCGTCGCTGCAGGTGTCTCGCGGCGAGATCGTCGTGCTGCTGGGCCTCTCGGGCTCGGGCAAGTCCACGCTCCTGCGCCACGTCGACGGGCTCGAGGTCCCGACCTCGGGCGACATCGAGGTGCTCGGTTCCCCGGTGCCGACTCTGAAGGGCAAGGCGCTCCGCCGCCTGCGCAGTCGGGTGGGATTCATCTTCCAGCAGTTCGAGCTCGTGCCCTCGCTCACCGTGCTCGAGAACGTGCTCACCGGATCGCTGTCGGAGGTCCGCGGACCGCGCCTCGGGCTCTGGGGCTATTCGAAGGCGGCGAAGCTGCGCGCCCTCGAACACCTCTACCGCGTCGGACTCCTCGATCGCGCCTATCAGCGCAGCGACACCCTCTCGGGCGGCCAGCAGCAGCGCGTCGCCATCGCCCGCGCCCTGATGCAGAAGCCCGACATCCTTCTCGCCGACGAGCCCGTCGCCTCGCTCGACCCCGAGTCGAGCGATCAGGTCATGGCTCTGATCCGCGAGATCGCCGCCGACGAGGGCCTCACCGTCGTCTGCAGCCTGCACCAGGTCGACCTCGCGATCTCGTGGGCTGACCGCATCGTCGGCCTGCGCCACGGTGAGATCGTGCTCGACACACCGACCGGCGACCTCACCAAGGCCGAGGTCATGGAGATCTACGGCCGCGTCGCCACGACCACGGCTGAGATCCGCGCCGTCCAGAACGAGCTCACCGAGATCGCGGTCGACATCGCCGACATCGACACGGCCCGGGTCTCATGACCGTGCTCTCGGACGCACCCTCGTCGTCCGCGGCCCCAGGGCACGCCACAGTCTCCGACCGCGCACCCCGACGCCCGCTCTCGGCCGAGCGCATCGCCGCCGGGCTCACCCTGGTGGCTCTCCTGGTGCTCGGCATCCTCGCGGTCGAAGAGGTCGGCATCTCGATCCCGGCGATGGTGCAGAGCTGGGGCAATGCCGAGAACTTCGTGGCCCGCGTCGGCGGACTCTCGTTCCCCGAGCCGGCCGACCTCGCATGGCTGATCGCCCTCACTGTGGGGCTCGTGCTCGTCGGCACGCTGCTCGCCGCCGTGCTCTCGGTGCCGATCGCCTACCTCGCAGCCTCGAACACGACCCCGGGCAACGGCTGGCGGGCCGCGGCCCGATTCGTGGGAGTGCTCACCCGCGCGCTGCCGGACGTCGTGCTCGCCATGGCGTTCGTGCTCATGTTCTCGCTCGGCACCCTCCCCGGTGTCCTCGCCATCGGCATCCACTCGATCGGCATGATCTCGAAGATGTTCGCCGACGCGATCGAGCAGATCGACGAGGGTCCCCGGCTTGCGATCCGCGCCGCCGGCGGATCGAAGATGCAGGAGTTCGCCTCGGGGATCCTTCCCCAGGTATTGCCGAGTTGGGTCGCGACGGTGCTGCATCGCAACGACATCAACCTGCGCGGCAGCGTCGTGCTCGGCTACGTGGGTGTGGCGGGCCTCGGGCTCGAGATGTCGTACGCGTTCAAGTCGCTGAACTACGGCAAAGGCCTGGGCATCGCGCTGGTCATCTTCATCCTGTGCATCGCGATGGAGATCGTCTCGAGCCTGGTGCGCGGGGCGATGCTCGGACAGCAGAGGCAGACCCGGTCGTGGATCGACCGCATCATCCACCCTCGACTGCGCGGCTCGTCGAGCGCGAGTTCCACGGGGACCGCACGACCTGCATGGGCGGCAAGCCCTCAGACCGCGGTGCGGCGACCGTGGACGGCAGAGCGCGTGCGCAACACGAGCGGCATCATCGTCGCCGTGCTCGTCGTGATCGGCAGCGTCGTCGTCAGCCAGATCAACTGGCTCGACTTCTTCACCTTCTGGGCCAAGCTCCCCGAGGTCGCCGCGAAGTTCTGGCCGCCGTCCTTCGGCAGCTACGAGGCGTCGGCGATGATCGCCGCCATGCGCGACACGATCGCGATCGCACTCGCAGCGACCGTGCTCACCCTGCTGCCTTCTCTGATCCTCGGCTCGCTCGCGGCCAGCAACGTCGCACCCGGCCCTGGCGCGCGCGGCGTCGCACGATTCCTGCTCGTCGGCATCCGCGGCATCCCCGAGCTGATCCTCGCGATCGTGCTCGTCGTGATCACCGGACTCGGTGCGCAGGCGGGAGTCATCGCGCTCGCCATCGGCGGCATCGGACTGCTCGGCAAACTGATCGCCGACTCCCTCGAGGAGGTCGACCGAGGCCCCGAGCGGGCGCTTCGCGCGGTCGGCGCCACTCGTCTGCAGACCTACACCTCGGCGACAGTGCCGCAGGGGATGCAGGCGCTCATCGGACACAGCTTCTACATGCTCGACACGAACATCCGTGCGGCGACGATCCTCGGCATCGTCGGCGGCGGCGGAGTCGGCTACTACCTGCTCAACGCCAGCCAGGGCTCGCGCTACGAGACGGTCACCGCGATCGTGCTGATGATCCTCGTCACGGTGCTCGTCGTCGAAGGACTCGCGATGTGGATGCGGAAGGTGTTCCGATGAACGGCACTCAGCACAGCGCGACTCAGCGCAAAGGCACTCAGCACAGCGCGGATCTCGTGGTCGTGGGTTCGGGGATCATCGGCCTCGGCGCGGCCTACGCCGCTGTTCGGCGGGGCCTCACGGTGATCGTCGTCGACAGGGCGGATGCCCCTGTCGGGGCGACGATCCGCAACTTCGGCCATCTCTGCATCGGCGCGCAGACCGGCGAGGCTCGCCGCTATGCCGACCTGTCTCGCGACCTGTGGCTGCGACTCGCTCATGACGCGGACTTCTGGCTGCGCGAATCCGGCACGCTGGTCGCCGCTCGTCACCCAGACGAGATCGCGGTGCTCGAGCAGGCGGCGGCCGAGGGCGGCATCCGGATGCTGGAGACGGACGAGCTGCTGCGTCTCGCGCCGCTCCGTGCCGAGGGGCTCGTCGGCGGGGCGCACGTCGAGCCCGACCTGCAGACCGATCCGCGCACCGCCGCGGCCGCGATCGTGCGACACCTCGCCGTGCAGGGAGTCGACTTCCGCTTCCGCACAGCGGTGACCTCGGTCGCCGGGCGACGCGTCGAGACGACGAGAGGCGCCATCACCGCCGGCGCGGTGGTCGTCGCGGTCAATCACGACGTCGACCAGCTGCTGCCCGAGGTGGCCGCACGCGCCGGTGTCGAGCGGTGCGCGCTCGACATGATGCGAGCGGCGGTGACGCTGCGGCATCCGCTCGCTGCCCCGCTGCTGACCGGCTGGTCGCTCGTGCGGTACGGACGCTTCGCCGACGGTGCGGCGGCCGGTGCCCTCCGTGAGCGCCTGCACTCCGAGCGCCCCGACCTCGCGGCACTCGACCTCAACCAGATGTACACGCAGCTGCCGGACGGCACGCTCATCATCGGCGACTCGCACACCACGTCGAGTGCGCCCGAGCCGTTCCAGCCGGAGGCGGCGTTCGCCGCGTTCCTCGCCGAGGCGGAGGCGCTGTTCGACATGCCCGCACCGCGGGTGCTCGAGCGCTGGCAGGGCGTCTACGCCAAGGCGCAGCACGAATTCCTCATCGACAGGGTCGAGGAGGGGGTGCTGGTGCTCGCCGCGACCACCGGCATCGGAATGACCACGGGTCTGGGGCTCGCCGAAGAGAATCTCACCGCCGCCTTCGGGCGGGCACCCGCAATGGAAGGAACCTCATGACCACGCACCTCTCCGCACCTCCGGCACTCGAACTCGTCGTGCTCGACATGGCAGGCACGACCGTGCTCGACGACGGCGTCGTCGAGACCGCGTTCCAGCGCGCCGCCGAGCGCACCGGAGTCGCAGATCGGATGCCGTGGGACGACGCCCTGGCCCATGTGCGCGCGACCATGGGCCAGTCGAAGATCGACGTCTTCACGCATCTCGCGGGCGGCGACAGGGCCGCAGCCGAACGGGCGACGGCGGAGTTCGAGGGTGCCTATGCCGAGATCGTGGCGGAACAGGGGGTCGCCGAGATCCCCGGAGCGGCGGATGCGATCCGGAGCCTGAAGGATGCGGGTCTGACCGTCGTGCTCACGACCGGGTTCGCTCCGGTCACCCGCGACGCGCTGATCGACGGTCTCGGATGGAACGGCCTCGTCGACCTGGCGCTCTCGCCCGTCGATGCCGGACGAGGTCGCCCTGCGCCCGACCTCGTGCTCACCGCGCTGATCCGCACGCAGACCTCGTCGGTCGCGTCGGTCGCCGTCGCGGGAGACACGGTCAGCGATGTCGAATCAGGGCGCCGCGCCGGTGCCGGCTTCGTCGCCGGCGTGCTCACGGGCGCCCACGACTCGAGTGCCCTCGAACTCGCCGGTGCCGACGCCGTGCTCGCGGACGTCACGCGTCTCCACAGCGCGCTGGCCGAGCGCGGGCTGCTTCCGCTCGTGCCCACCGCCTGAGTTGAGTGGCCCTCATGGGAACTCTGCTTGTCCGACCTCCCGGCCATCGCCGCGACGTCGCTCTGCGCCCCGCAGCCACAGCGATGGTGTGGATCGGTGAAGGCCACCCGCACGAAACCATCGCGGTGCCCGGTGTCGCTCTCGGCGAGAACGACGTGCTGGTCGCGGTCGAGATGTCGACCATCTGCGGGTCCGACGTGCACACCGTGCAGGGGCGGCGATCGGCTCCGGTGCCCCTGGTGCTCGGCCATGAGAGCGTCGGACGCGTGATCGCCATGGGCGATGCCGGGGCTGTCGCGGTCGACGGCACCCCGGTGCGCATCGGCGATCGTGTGGTCTGGTCGGTCACGATCTCGTGCGGCACCTGCGACCGGTGCACGCGGGGCCTGCCGCAGAAGTGCCGCACGCTGGGCAAATACGGCCATGATCGCATCGGCGTGCACGGCGATCTCAGCGGAGCCTTCGGCACGCACGTCCAGGTGCGAGCGGGCACCGCGATCGTGCGGGTGCCCGAGTCGCTGCCGGCCTCGGTGCTCGCGCCGGCATCGTGCGCGACCGCGACCGCCTGGGCCGCCGTGGCCAGGGCAGCGCGCGACCATGACCTCGAGGGCGCGGCCGTGCGCATCCACGGAGCCGGACTCGTCGGGCTCTCGGCTGCCGCGATCGCCGTGGAGCACGGCGCGACGGTCGAGGTGCTCGACCCCGCACCCGCACGGCTCGCGCTCGCCGCACGGTTCGGTGCCGGCCGGATCGATCGTGACCCGGACATCGTGATCGAGGCCTCGGGGCATGCCGTGTCAGACGCGGTCGCCGGCGTGGGCACCGGGGGCACGGTCGTGCTCGTCGGAAGCGTCTTCCCTGCCGAGCCTGTGCCGCTCGACGCCGAGAGCATCGTGCGTCGACTGGTGACCGTCACCGGGGTGCACAACTACACCGGAGCCGAGCTGGCCGAGGCCGTCGGATTCCTCGCCGGACGAGGACGCGCCTACCCGTTTGCGGATGCGGTCGGCGAGGTGCGGCAGCTCGCAGCCATCGACGAGGCGATAGCCGCGGCATCCGCTCCCGGTGCGCCGCTGCGCATCGGACTCGTGCCTGGGCGATGAACCTCAGCGGATCCGGCGGAGAGTGCACGGTGGAGAGCGCAGGGCTCTCAGTCGGCCGGCCCGTTCAGCTCAGTCGACGCCGCGCCTGATCGCCGAGGACCGGCAGGCCTGATGCCCTCGGCATGGAAGGCGAGCAGTCGGATCGCGGTGTCGACCGTCTCGTCGAGCACCTCGTGCGGATCGCCGGTGAGCGCCAGCATCCGATGGCCGACTCCGTCGTCGGTCGCCCACCCGATGAAGACGGTTCCGGGGTCGTGCCCACCCTCGGGCTCCGGGCCCCCGACGCCCGTGGTGGAGATGCAGGCGTCGGCGTCGAAGAGCCGTCGCGCGCTCTCGGCGAGTTGCTCGGCGCACTCGGCCGAGCACGGGTCGGTTCCCGGCGTGAGGCCGAGCAGGCTCTCTTTGACATCGGTGAGGTAGGCGACGATGCCGCCGGCGAACCAGTCGCCCGCGTCGTCGCCCGCGCCGATCGTGCTCGCCAGCCGCCCCGAGGTCAGAGACTCGACGACGCAGATGCGCAGCCCGCGCTCAGCGGCGACCTCGCTCAGACGATCCAGCGACGGCTGCTCCGCCGTCACTTCTCCTCAGCGGAGTCGGCGTGCGTCGGCGCGTCCGACTCGATGTTCGCCTCGTCGGAGTAGTCGGGCCGCGGGGGCTGCAGCGGCTGGTCGGAGTACTCGCCGCCGAGGCGTCCGCCGAAGGGACGACCATGGTCGGCGAACTCGTCGCGTGCGTAGACGAGCTCCCACTCTCCGACAGTGAAGCGCGCGCCCGTGCGCAGTGTCTGCGACCGGTCGCCCGGGTGCGTGGCGGTGGCGTCGGGGTTGCTGTTCATCTCGCCCTCGCCGTGCAGCTCGAGCACGTACTCGTCGCGGTCGTCGTGCGTGATCGTCGCGTGCACGGGGTCGGCGCCCTCGAGCCGCAGCTCGTTGTCGGCGGCCGAGCCGATGCGCACCACGTCGACCTCGAGGGCGAACTCCGTGCGCTCGCCGTCGCGGGTCACCCGCAGGCGGGGGTTGCCTTCGCCGAACTCGGCGTGAGTGGTCGTGGGGGTGTAGCCCTCGTCGGAACGGTCGTCGATGTGTCGTGCGTTCATGGTGGGTCTCCTCGCGGTCTCTCACAGGATATGCGGGGGAGGAAGCCGAGCGCAGGGGGTTGACTTCGGCGGGGTTTCATCGATGCAGCCGGGCGGGGGATTCCCATAAACTGCATGGCGAAGACCCGGACACCTGAGGAGGAGCGGAATGGGCAAATTCATCTACGAGGGCAGCGTGAAGACCGAGATCGAGGATCGTGCCCTCACTCATCTGCAGCTCGTGATGACCGCCAAGCTGCGCCGCGCGGAGCCCTTCCCCTTCAGCTGGCGTGAAGACGCCAGCGTCGGAGGCGGCCGCACGACCGTGTGGGTTCAGCCGGGCAGCTCGCTCGTCTTCAAGTACTTCGGCAGCCGGCAGCCGTCGGTCAACCGGGCCTGGATCGAGGCGCTCGCCTTCACGGCCAACGCTCCGAGCGGTCTGTACCTGGTTCCCGAGCCGCAGGAGGCCTCCGTCGCCACGGGCGACGACGAGCCGTCCGCTCCAGCGGCCTGAGCGCGTCGAGGAACCCGCTCCGCCTCCGCGCCCCGGCCCTGGATCGTGGTGCCGATTGTCAACCCCCTGCCGAGGGCGTCGAGAGGCCACGAGGCTCGGTTGACGCCCGACTCGCGCCACGAACGGCGGTCGCGAGTCGCGAGGAAGAGGAGACACCATGGCCGACAGCACGCCAGACCCCCGCAGCCAGCATCGCCAGGAGGAGTTCCCGGGGCAGCAGCAGGACCAGCCGGGGCTGACCGATCAGATGCGGCCGGTTCCCGACCACGGTGAGCAGTCATATGCCGGTCACGCGCGGCTCGAGGGCCGTCGAGCCCTGATCACCGGCGGCGACTCCGGAATCGGTCGGGCCGTCGCCATCGCTTTCGCCCGGGAGGGCGCGGACGTGGCGATCGTGCATATGCCGGAGGAGCAGTCGGATGCCGACGGCACGATCGAGCTCATCCGCGCCGAAGGGAGGCAGGGTCTCAGCCTCGCCGGGGATCTGCGGGACGAGGCCTTCGCGACGGAGGTGGTCTCCGAGACGAGGAGCGGCCTCGGCGGGCTGGACATCCTGGTGCTCAACGCCGCCTACCAGCACGACATCGACGGCTTCGAGAATCTCGAGACCGACAAGCTGCGCCGGGTGTTCGAGACGAACCTGTTCGGACTGCTGTACTCGGCCAGGGCCGCGTATCCGCATCTGGAGCCGGGGGCGAGCATCATCGTGACGGCGTCCGTGCAGGCGTTCGAGCCCTCGCCCAACCTCATCGACTACGCGATGACGAAGGCGGCACAGGTCGCATTCGTCAAGGCGCTCGCCGAAGAGGCGGGAGAACGAGGCATCCGCGTGAACGCGGTCGCCCCCGGACCCATCTGGACGCCGCTCATCCCGGCCACCGGATGGAGCGATGAGCGGGTGAAGACCTTCGGCTCCGACACGCCTCTCGGCCGGGCGGGACAGCCGGCCGAGCTCGCCGGCGCATACGTCTACCTCGCCTCGGCGGAGTCGTCGTACACGTCCGGCGCGGTGCTCGCCGTCACCGGCGGCAAGCACCTCTGATCGCCCGCGTTCGCCGCAGCCTCCCTGCGCCGTAGGCTGGCGGGGTGAAGCAGTCCGCGTCGTCCCGCCCGCTCGTGGGCGTCGCACTGGTCGTCTGCTCCTGCCTGTCGTTGCCGTTCGGGGCCGCTGTCGCGGCACAGCTGTTCCCGGTGCTCGGCCCGTGGGGCGTGACCTCTCTGCGCGTCGCGATCGCGGCGCTGCTGCTGGTGGTCATCGTGCGCCCGCGGCCGGTGCGCTGGACGAGAGTGCAGTGGCTGGCTGCCGTGCTGTTCGGAGTCTCGCTGGCGGCGATGAACGGCTTCTTCTACGCGGCCATCGACCGGATCCCGCTCGGCCCCGCCGTCGCGATCGAGTTCCTCGGGCCGCTGGTGCTGGCGGCTGCGCTGACCCGACGCCTCGCCGATGCCGCCTGGGTGGGCGTCGCGCTGCTCGGCATGGTGCTGCTCGGCGTCGACGGACTGATCGGCGCCGACTCGCTCGACCCTCTCGGTGTCGTCTTCATCCTGATCGCCGCGGCCTTCTGGGCCATGTACATCCGCATGAGCGCCCGAGTCGGCGCCGTCATCCCCGGCACGAGCGGGCTCGCGGTCGGGCTCGTCGTGGCGGCGGTGCTGCTGATCCCGGTCGGAGTGCCGGCGGCCGTCACCGTCTCGGGCGACATGCAGCTGCTGCTGCTCGCCGCGGTCACGGCCGTGCTGTCGTCGGTGATCCCGTACAGCTTCGAGCTCGCGGCGCTCCGTCGCCTGCCGCAGCGTGTGTTCGGAGTTCTGCTGAGCCTCGAACCCGCGTTCGCGACACTCGCAGGGTGGCTGATCCTCGGCCAGTCCGCCACCCCGCTGAGGATGCTCGCGATCGCCCTCGTCGTCGCAGCGAGCGTCGGCACGACGCTCGGCGTGCGGCGACAGCGCCGCCGCGCCGACGCCGCCGCACGAGACGACACCGGCGCGGACGATGAGGACCGCGGCGACGAGACCGGGCCGTTCACGGCGCCGATCCCGCTGCCGGAGTGAGTGCCGAACGTCAGACGGTGACCCCGGCCGGCACGGGCAGGGGATAGCGACGCCGCAGCAGCATGCGCTGCACCAGAGTCCAGACGACGGTGACCGTGAGGTAGAGCGCGGCCGCCAACGGCACGAACACGGCGAACACTGCTGTCAGGTAGTGCAGAGCACTCGTCACTCTCTGCATCGCCGGCGAGTTCAGCGGCGAATCATCGTCGACCGGCGCCGGCCGGAAGACCCGCCGCGTGATCTCGGCCACCGCGATCATCACGGCGATCAGGGCGCCGAACACCAGCAGCGTCTCGGGTGTCGCCGTGCCGCCGAAGACGGCCGAGACGAGGCTCGTTCCCAGCGGCGCACCGAACAGGTCGTGCGTGAGCAGGTCGTTGGCGTGCCCCGCGATGTCGGGGCGGATGAACAGCGTGTACAGGATGCCGACGACCGGTGCCTGCGCGAGAACAGGCAGCATGCCGGCGAACGGAGACGTGTTCTCGGAGCGATAGAGCTCGAGCATCTCCTTCTGCAGGCGTTCGGGGTTCTTCTTGTGCCGGCGCTGCAGCTCGCGCAGCCGGGGCGCGAGGCGCGCCCTGGTCTGCTCGGCCTTGGCCTGCGAGACACCCACGGGAATCAGCAGGGCGCGGACGAGAAGCGTCACGAGCACCACGGCGAGGGCTGCGGCGGATGCTCCGGCGAGTGGCTCGAGCAGTGAGGAGAGCCCGGCGAGGGCGCCGTACGCCGCATCGAGCAGAAAGGTCAGGGGTGGGAAGGCGAAGATGTCCATGGAAGTCCGTTCGTGTGTCGGGAAGGGTCGGCGAAAGCCGCGCAGTCCCGTGCGAGGACGGACTACGCGGGAACGGCGACTCCCGGCGCACGAGGGCGCGGGTGACCGGCGGCATCAGGATCGCTCTGCGCGAGCAGCGTCGAGACGTCGATCGCCCGCAGCGGATGCGGAGCGGTGCTCGGCGAGGGCGGTGCCAGGCTCAGAGCGACGGCGATCGTGAGCGTCGTCAGGGCGATCAGCGCGATCGCGACACCGAGGGCTGCGGCATCGGGCACCGCGACGATCCCGAGCGCGGCCGCGACGAAGCCGAGCATCTGCCCGAACCACTCGCTCATGTGCGCCTCTCTGATCCCTCCCGCCGAGACTATCACCGGCATCCGAGCAGGGGATCGGTGATCCGCGCTCGCCTCCGGGCAGGAGAGCGGAGATAGCCTCGATGTATGACTGATCTGCGTGCGCTGCTCGGCATCGAACACCCCGTCCTGCTCGGTCCGTTCGGCGGGCTCTCGTCCGTCGCGCTCGCCGCGGCCGTCAGCGAGGCGGGCGGACTCGGCGGCTACGGGCTGTACGGCTACGACGGCGACCGCATCCGCTCGACCGTCGCGTCGCTGCGGGAGGCGACCTCGCGCCCGTTCGCCGTGAACATCTGGCTGCCGACGGGCGACGAGGTCGCGCCGAATCCGCAGCACACCGTGTTCGCGCAGGCGCTGCAGTCGTTCTACGACGCGGTCGGCCTCGAAGTGCCGGCACGACCCGAGCGGTACGTGCCCCCGCTCGACGAGCAGCTCGACGCGATCTGGGAGTCGGCGCCGCCCGTGCTCAGCACGGTGTTCGGCATCCCCTCCGGCGACCTCATCGAACAGGCGCATCGCCGAGGCATCCGCGTGGTGGCGACAGCGACGACGGTTGGCGAAGCCGCAGCCCTCGCCGACGCCGGGGTCGACGCCGTCATCGCGACCGGCTTCGAGGCCGGAGGTCATCGCGTGTCGTTCCTGCGACCGCCCGAGGAGTCGCTCGTCGGCACCTTCTCGCTCGTGCCGCAGGTCGTGGATGCCGTCGATGTGCCGGTGATCGCGGCCGGCGGCATCGCCGATCGGCGCGGTGTCGCGGCCGCTTTCGCGCTCGGTGCATCGGCCGTGCAGGTCGGCACGGCCTTCCTCGCGACAGCCGAGTCTGCCGCGAACCAGGCGCATCGTGACGCCATCCGCGTGACACCCGCCGACGGCACCGTTCTCACACGGGCGATGAGCGGACGCCTCGCCCGCGGTGCTCGCAACCGCGCGGTGCGGGCGATCGAAGCGAGCGGCACCATCGCCCCGTTCCCGATGCAGAACTGGCTCACAGGGCGATTCCGGGCTGCGGCAGGCGAGCAGAACCTCGGCGAGCTGCAGTCCCTCTGGATGGGGCAGGGCGCGCCGCTCGCCCGCTATCCCACTGCGGCGGAGGCCTTCGCCGAGCTGGCCGCCGGGGTGCCGCAGAAGCCCTGACTCAGAGGATGACGGTCGAGCGGCCGTGCACGATCACACGGTCCTCGGCATGCCACTGCACGGCGCGCGCGAGCACGAGGCGCTCGACATCGGCGCCGCGGCGCTGCAGCTCGGCCGCGGACTCCGAGTGCGTGACCCGCGTGACGTCCTGCTCGATGATCGGCCCCTCGTCGAGGTCGGCCGTCGCGTAGTGCGCGGTGGCCCCGATCAGCTTGACGCCGCGATCCTTCGCCCTGGCATACGGGTTGGCCCCGATGAAGGCGGGCAGGAACGAGTGGTGGATGTTGATGACGGGGGCACCGAGACCCGTGATGAAGTCATCGCTCAGGATCTGCATGTAGCGGGCGAGGACGACGAGATCGACGTTGCCTCGGAGCATCTCGAGCTGGCGCTGCTCCATCGCCTGCTTGTCGCCCGAGGGGATGTGCACGAACGGCACTCCGAACGAGCGCACCGACTCGGCGAGGTCGGGGTGGTTCGAGACGACCATCGTCACGTCGATGTCGAGCTGTCCGCGTTGCGTGCGCCACAGCAGCTCCATCAGGCAGTGATCGTACTTCGACACGAAGATCGCGACGCGCTTGCGGCGGGCGGTGTCGTGCAGTGACCACTCCATGCCGAAGCGCTCGGCGATCGGGGCGAGGTCGGCCTCGAGCGCGGTGCGCGCGGCCGAGAGACCGGGGAGGTGGATCACGGTGCGCTGGAAGAACCGACCACCCTCTGAGTCGGTGGAGTGCTGATCGAGGGAGATGATGTTCGCTCCGTGGGCGGAGAGCACGCCGGCGACGGCGGCGACGATGCCGGGCTGATCGTCGCAGGCGATCAGCAGGCGGGCGGTGTCGGGCTGAGACATGGGGGCTCCTCGGGGGTGTGCATCGATTCTGCCGTGGATGCGACCACCGGGCGAATCGTCGCCGCGGGTCGCTACTCTGGGAGCGTGGACGCGGGCGATCTCGGACTGGTGCTGATCCCGCTGCTCGCGGTGGCAGCGCCGCTGCTCGCGCGCGGCATCCGACCCGTCATCCGAGTGCCGATCATCGTGTTCGAGCTCGTGCTCGGGATTCTGGCGGGGCCCGCCGTGCTCGGCTGGGTCGAGCCGACGCCCATCCTCGAGAAGCTCAGCGATTTCGGGCTCGCGATGCTCTTCTTCATGGCCGGATCCGAGATCGATTTCCGTGCCGTCTCCGGGCGCCCGCTCGTGCGGGCCTCGATCGGCTGGAGCATCAGCGTCGTGCTCGGGATCGCGATCGGCTTCTTCCTCGCACCCGGCGAGGGGATGGTCGTGATCGCCATCGCGCTCAGCTCCACCGCACTCGGCACCCTGATGCCGATCCTGAGGGATGCAGGGGAGACGGACACTCCGTTCGGTCGCGCGGTCACCGTGATCGGCGCCGTGGGAGAGTTCCTGCCGTTGATCGCGATCTCGCTCTTCCTCAGCACCCGCACCACGCCGCTCGCCACCGCCGTGCTGCTCGCCTTCGTGGCTCTGGCGGGGCTCGCCGTGTGGATGGCCCGGCGGATGCAGCATGGGCGCCTGCATGCCTTCGTGCGCGCCACGCTGCACACCTCCGATCAGTTCGGCGTGCGCTTCGTGCTGCTGCTCATCGCGGCGCTGGTCGGTCTCAGCGTCATGCTCGACCTCGACATGCTGCTCGGCGCCTTCGTCGCGGGAGCCGTGTGGCGCATCATCATGGCGCGCGCGCCCGAGAAGGACGCAGCGGCGATGGAGACGAAACTCGAGGCCATCGCGTTCGGGCTCTTCGTGCCGATCTTCTTCCTCTACACCGGCGTGAACTTCGACCTCCAGGCGCTCACCGGCTCGTCCTCGGCGATGCTGATGCTGCCCCTCTTCCTCGTGGCGCTGCTCGTGCTCCGGGGCACCACTGCACAGCTCTCCGCCCCACTCGGCGCGAGCGTCAGAGACCGCACGGCGCTCGGGCTGCTGGCCGCCACAGGGCTGCCCATCATCGTCGCCGTGACGGCCATCGGGGCGGACCACAAGATGATCGACACAGGCACGGCCGCAGCACTCGTCGGCGCGGGGATGCTGTCGGTGCTGCTCTTCCCGCTGTTCGGCATGCTGATCCGCGGCGACGCGGCGCGACTGGTCGATCCCGAGCTGGTTCGCGCGCGACCCCAGGGGGAGCTGTGACCACGGCATCCGCGCTGATAGCCGACGCCGTGCGTGCGCTCTCGGGCCTGCCGCAGGAGGGACTCGGCGAGGAGCGGGAATCCCGGTGGCGCGGACGCCGCATCGTTCGCGTGGGCGCGGCCTGGCACATCGGAGTGCTGCTGTTGACCGAGACGCAGGCCCTGGCGACCGCCGAGGTGCTGCGCGCTGCCGACCCCGGCCGCCGCGGCTATACGGCCGAGTCCGCGCGAGAGCGCGCCGAGCGTCGCGCGCTGGCTCTGCGGGGCGGATTCGACCAGGGCGACGTCGTGCACGTCGGGTGGTCGGTGATCGACCTCGACGCCGTGGATGCGGGTGGGGCATCGGGGCCGCTCGCGATGATCGACGCCGCGCCGTCGGTGCGGTGGAGCACTGCCGGCGGGTGGATGCCGCTCGAGGCATACCTTCGTGAGCGGGTGGAGCTGCTGCGCGGCTGAGCCCTGCTCGCCTGCTCGCCTGCTCGCCCGCTCGGAGTCAGGCTGCGGCGAACGTCTGCGCGAAACGGCGCAGCAGGGCGGCGCCCTCGGTGACCGACGCTGCGAGCACCTGCCCCTGCACCTCGTCGAACTCGTCGGGGTCGAAGTACCCGGTGGTGCGGTAGAACGTCATCCGGTCGGCGAAGTCCCTCGGGGTCGGCTCAGGGTGGAACTGCGCCGTGTAGAGGTGAGTCCCGACGCGATACGCCTGCACCGGGCAGGTGTCGTTCGTGGCGAGAAGGACCGCACCCTGCGGCAGAGCAGCGGCGCTCTCCTTATGGGCGGTGAAGACGGTGAGGGCGGGCGAGCTCGGGCCGAACACCGGATCCGCAGCGCCGGCCTCGGTCGTCTCGATCACGGTGGCGCTGGCCGATTCGGGAGTGGCCACCGTGATCTCGCCGCCGAGCATCCGCGTCACCACACCGATGCTGAAGCAGGTGAAGAACGCCGCGATCCGGCCGTCGATGGCCCGCCGGGCGATGCGCTCGAGATCTGCTTCGACACGCAGCTGCACTGCAGACTTCTCGGCGTCGCTCACGTTGAAGGGAGAGCCGCCGACCACGACGCCGTCGTATCGCGCGAGGCGCGCAGGGTCGAGGGGCTCGGCGAGCAGGTCGAGGCGGTCGACGACGTCGACGCCGAGCGCCCGTCGGAACGAGGCGTGCTCGGCATCCGCCGCCCCGAGCTCGGGGCGCACACAGACGTAAAGAAGCGAGACCACCACGAGAGTCTAACGACGACCGGAGGGGGTCGCCGTCATCGCTGTCATCGGGACGTCATGCTCGCATCACCGTGACGAGTTGGAGGTGCGACCCCGCACGATCCCGATGAACGTCTCGACGTCAGGGGTGGTGTGGTCGCGGCGCCAGACCAGGGCGACCGTCGACGTCGGGCCGTCGACAAGGAGTCGATGGCGGACATCCTTGCGGTGGTGCACGCGTGCGAGAGACATGGGCAGGATCACGATCCCGGTTCCGGCGGCAGCGGTCGGGATGGCTTCTGCGACGGTCAGCGGCGCGAACGTCGGGGCGAGGGCACCCGGGATGTCGATCGGACCCAGTGGATCGTCAGTGGGGACCATCACGATCTCACCTGCGAGGTCGGCGATGGTCAGTTCGTCGGCCGCGAGCAGGTGCGAATCGATCGAGGCGACCACGACCGGCACCTCGTCGTACAGCGTGATGACGTGCAGGGTCTCGTCGGTCAGCGGCAGACGCACCAGCGCGGCGTCGAGGTCGTCGAGCGCCGCGCGCTGATCGGCGACCTCCACCGGCACGAGTTCAAGTGGCACGTGCGGCATCCGCTGCTTCCAGGCGTCGATCCACTTGCCTGGTGTGGCGCCGGGCACGACTCCGAGTCGGAACGTGCGCGGCTCCTCGGACTCGCGTTCCGGCGCATCGAACACGACCTTGGCGGTCTTCTTCGGCGGCTTGGGCGGCGGGAACCGCTGCGCCGGTGCCGCCCTGTTGCGTCGCACGGGCGAGCCTTTGCCGGCACGTCCTGCCGGTCGTCGTCCCTGAGTCGCCATGTGCTCCAGGGTACCCGGCGCACGCGGCGAGACGGTCTGGGGTCGCGGCCGTGATCAGGCCGCGAGCCACAGCCCCTTCGGGTCGGTGGCGACCGTCAGGCCGGCGGCGACCGTCTCGTCGTCGCCGATGCGCGCGCCGCGGACGATGCGAGCACCTGCTCCGACTTCGGTGCGGACCCCGATGTGCGCGCCGTCTCCGACGGCAGCGCCCTGGCCGATGTGTGCGTGAGCGTCGACGTGCGCACCCTCGCCGATCACGGCATCCGGTTCGATCCACGCGCCGCGGGCGATGGTCGCCCCCGCGCCGATACGCGCGCCGGGTTCGATGTAGGCGCCCGCTTCAACATGCGCCTTCGGATGGACCTTCGCGCCATGCGCGACGAGACCGCGACCGTTGGCGTGCTTGCGATACCGCAGCGTCGCGCCCTGGTCGTTCTCGATGTCGACGTAGTTCTTGCCCACGATTCCTCCCCGTGTTCCGGAGTGCTCCGGATATATCAATAACCACGGGTGTGCCGGATTCATTCCCGAGCATGGATGCGGGTCATCGCTGACACACGGGACACCAGAAGGTGATGCGTTCACGGGTCGGATCCGCGCCCAGTTCGCCGCGCTTGATGAGCGTTCCGCAGCGACGGCATGGCTTGCCGGCACGGCCGTATACCCACGTTCCCTGACCGGGTCGATCGACTCCGGTGAAGGTCCGGTGACGACGATCGCGGTTCACTCGGATCGTACGCACACCGAGGTCGAGCAGCGCGGGCACGTCGACCTCCGGGGCGGGCGTGGTCGGCAGGATCCCGCGCAGGAACAGGAGTTCGGCGGCGTACTCGTTGCCGAACCCCGCGACGTTGCGCTGGTCGAGAAGGGCGACGTGGATGCTGCGGGAGTCGGCGCTCACGCGTCTGGCGGCCTCGACGGCATCCCAGTCGGGGCCGAGGGGATCGGGCCCGAGGTATCCCACGAGCTCGTCCTCTTCGCGCGTCGGCACCACCTCGATCTCGGCCAGGTCGATGCCCACCGCCTCGCGCTGCGCGGTGCCGACGATCGCGCGCGCCTTGAACGCCGGATGCCGCCACTTCTCGCCTGTGCGGTAGACCAGCCAGGCCCCGTCCATGCGCAGATGGGAATGCAGTGTGCTGTCGCCGATGCGCAGCAGCAGGTGCTTGCCGCGAGCGATCGAGGAGAGGATCGGCTGACCCGTCAGATCGAGAGTCGCGAAGCGCGGGACGCGCAGGTCGAAGCGCGCCACCTCGGCGCCGACCAAGGCCTCGTCGAGACGTTTCGCCGTGCGGAAGACGGTATCGCCCTCGGGCATCAGACGTGCCCTGAACCGGCGGGCGGCGGAAGCGGCGCGGAGACGCTGCCCGGCGCGGGCGGCGCGGGCGGCGCGGGCGGTGCGGGCT
>NZ_JXQX01000016.1:0-63736 GCF_000834175.1 Microbacterium sp. MEJ108Y
TTCTGCGGGGACCTCCTCAGCGGCGGGGGCAGCGGCCGCGGGGGCGTCATCTGCCGGAGCGGAGGCGCTGCCGTCGCCGATGCGCGCGAGCAGCGCGCCGACCTCGATGGTCTCGTCCTCGGCGACGAGGATCTCCTCGATCACACCGGTGACAGGAGAGGGGATCTCGGTGTCGACCTTGTCGGTCGAGATCTCGAGCAGGCCCTCATCCGCCTGAACGGTGTCTCCCACCTGCTTGAGCCAGCGGGTGACGGTGCCCTCTGTGACGCTCTCGCCGAGAGGGGGGAGGACGACGGATGTGCTCATGACTGAGTCTCCTTCAGGAAGTTAAATGACGCGTGTCTAGCTTAGTGAACTGTTCACCGGTTGGTGTTCAGAGGGCGTGCAGCGGCTTTCCCGCGAGGGCGAGGAAGGCTTCTCCTAGTGCCTCGCTCTGCGTGGGATGCGCGTGGATCAGGGGGGCGATGTCCTCGGGGTGGGCTTCCCACGCGACGGCCAGCTGGCCCTCGGTGATGAGCTCGCCCACACGGTCGCCGAGCATGTGGACGCCGATGACCGGGCCGTCTTTGCGTCGGACGACCTTCACGAGCCCGCCGGTGCCGATGATCTCGCTCTTGCCGTTCCCGGCGAGGTTGTACTCGTACGCCACCACGGCATCCGCGCCGTGCTCGGCGACGGCCGCTTCTTCCGTGACGCCGACGGAGGCGACCTCGGGGCTCGAATAGGTGACCTTCGGGATCTGGATGTCGGGAACGTGTGCGGGGGAGAGCCCGGCGATGCGTTCTGCGACCGCGATGCCCTGCTGGAACCCGCGGTGCGCGAGCTGCAGCCCGGGTGTGATGTCCCCGACGGCCCACACTCCGGGGACACCGGTCCGGAGATCCTCGTCGACGGTGACGAAGCCGCGGTCGAGGGTCACCCCCGCCTCTTCGAAGCCGAGGTCGGCCGTGACGGGTCCGCGCCCCACAGCGACGAGCAGGTAGTCGGCGGTGAACTCCTTGCCGTCCTCGAGTGTGACGGTGACCGAGCGGTCGTCCTGAGTCGCATTCTGGAAGCGGACGCCGAGCGAATACTGGATTCCGCGGCGCCGGAAGGCCCGCTCGAGTCCCTTGCTCATCGCGATGTCCTCGTTCGGGACGAGGTGGGGCAGTGCCTCGATGATGGTGACCTCGGTGCCGAACGAGCGCCACACGCTGGCGAACTCGACGCCGATGACGCCTCCGCCGAGCACCAGCACACGCTCGGGGATGACATCGAGCGACAGCGCCTGCTCGCTGGTGAGGATCCGGCCGCCGATCTCGAGCCCGGGAAGAGTCCGGCTGTAGGAGCCGGTGGCGAGGACCACGTCTGTGCCGACGTACACGTCATCGCCCACGCTCACCGAGCGGTCGGCGTTCAGGCGGCCGAAGCCCGCGACGGTGATGATGCCCCGAGCCTTCACCAGGCCCTCGAGACCCTTGTACTTCTTCGCGACGATTCCCTCGCGGTAGGCGCGGACACCTGCGGGATCGATTCCCTCCAGAGTCGCCGAGATGCCGACATGCGCGGCATCTCGCACATGCTCAGCGACCTCTGCCGCGTGCAGCAGTGCTTTGGTCGGGATGCATCCACGGTGCAGGCACGTGCCGCCGACCTTGTCCTTCTCGATGAGCGCGACGGACTTGCCGAGTTCGCTCGCACGCAGGGCGGCGGCGTATCCGCCGCTGCCTCCGCCCAGGACGACGATGTCGAAGGTGTGCGTGGTCATGGTCATGCCTCCTTGTGGGATGCTTCGGCGAACGCGATGATCGATCGGACCATCGCTCCTGTGGGGCCCTTGTCGGTGAACCCGTACGGCGCCCCATTGTGCTCGCCGGAACCGGCGATGTCGAGGTGCACCCAGGGGATGCGGGGGGCGTCCTTCTCCTCCGAGACGCGGCCGATGAAGCGGCGCAGGAAGAGCCCGGCATACGAGGCCCCGCCCATGCGATCGCTCATGTTGGCGTTCTGCATGTCGGCGATGGGGGAGTCGAGCGAGTCCTCCATGTACGCCGGGAGCGGCATGTGCCAGGCCAGTTCGTCGGCTGCGTCGGTGGCGGTGAGGAACTCGGCGACCGCGGCGTCGTCACCGAACACACCGGTGTGACGGTGCCCGAGTGCCATGACGATCGCGCCGGTGAGAGTAGCGACGTCGATGATGACGTCGGGGTTCTCACGGCTGGCGGCCACGAGGCCGTCGGCCATGACCAGGCGGCCCTCGGCATCCGTGTTCGGGACCTCGACGGTCGTGCCGTCGAGGATGCGGATGACGTCGCCGGGACGCAGTGCGCGCCCGGAGGGCATGTTGTCGGTGATGCAGAGCCAGGCCGTGACGTGCACGGGCAGGCCGAGGGCGGCGATCGCGCGCAGCGCGGCGACACTCGTCGCTGCGCCCGCCATGTCGAACTTCATCCCGACCATCGAGGCTGCCGGCTTCAGCGAGAGTCCGCCGGTGTCGAATGTGATGCCCTTGCCGACGAGGGCGATGTGGCGTGTCGCCTTCGCGGGCGCATAGTCGAGGCGGACGAGGCGCGGAGGCCTGTCGGAGCCCTGACCGACGCCGAGGATGCCGCCGAATCCCTGCTCGGCGAGGGCGTCCTCGTCGAGGATCTCGACGGTGACGTCTGCCAGACCCGAGACACTGTCTGCCGCGCTCTGCGCGAGCTGTGTGGGGCTCTGCCACTCGGCGGGGACGAACACGAGGTCCTTGACCAGGGCCACTGCCTCGCCGACGGCGATCGACCGGGAGAGGGCGGCGTCGTCGAGTTCTGCGTGCAACAGGACTGAGGAGGCGCGACTCTTGCCCGAGTCCTTGCGGTACCCCTCGAACCGGTAGGCGCCGAGCACTGCACCGTCTGCGGCGGCTGCCGCGAACTCCTCGAGACCCGGTCCCAATGCCACGGACACCGTCTCGAAGCCGGTCAGTGAACGGAGAGCGGCGCCCACCGCGTTGCGCACTGCCTGGGCGTCCGGCGCGCGCCCGACACCGACGACGGCGAACGGCAGAGTCGTCACCTCGGGGGCATAGGCACGGGTGAAGGCGGACGCCGAACCGGTGAAGCCGATGCCCTGCAGCGATTCGGTGAGTCCGGGATAGCCGTTCAGCGACTCCGTCGAGTCCGAGATCTCGGGGATGACCAGCACTGCGGCGTCTGCAGCGCTTCCGGGGAACTGATCTGAGGTGCGCGAGAGCGCGGGAAGCGTCATGACTCCATCCTAGGTCGGCCGCGCGTCCGGTCGCCGAGCGGGTGTTCGCTCTCAGCTTGAAGGTCACCGCCCGGCCGTCCGACGCTGCTCGTAGCATTGACTCATGCCCTTCTCCGGAGAGATACATGAACGTGTAGCGAACGCGCCGGTCGTGCCGCGCGGACTGCCCCTTGTCCTGCTCCTCACGGGTTTCACCGACGCAGGCAACGCCGTCTCGGGGCTCATCGAGCACCTTCGCGAGACGACCTCTCCCCAGCCGGTCGTGGTCTTCGACAACGACGTGCTCCTCGACTACCGCGCGCGTCGCCCGGTGATCTCGTTCGATCAGGACCATCTGACCGAGTTCCGCCCCGCACGGCTCGAACTGTCGCTCGCGACCGATGCTCTCGGCCAGAAGTTCCTCCTCCTCGCCGGGTACGAGCCCGATTTCGCGTGGAACGAGTTCGCACGCACGGTGCTCGAACTCGCCGACGAATTCGAGGTGTCAGGGCTCAACTGGGTGCACTCGATCGCCATGCCCGTGCCGCACACCCGCCCCATCGGCACGACTGTGAGCGGCAACCGGCGCGAGCTCACCGTGGCGCATTCCGTCTGGCGTCCGCGCACGCAGGTGCCGGCGACCGCGGGCCACCTCCTCGAGTTCCGCTTCGCCGAGCACGGCGATCGGGTCGTCGGCTTCGTGCTGCTGGTGCCCCACTACCTCGCCGAGACCGAGAACCCCGACGCCGTGATCGCGGCGGCCGAGAAGCTGATGGCCGCGACCGGCCTGGTGATCCTGCTCGACGAGGTGCAGGAACGCCGGGAGGACTACCGCACCCGCGTCGATGATCAGGTGATCGGCAACGACGAGCTGCAGCAGATGGTGCAGGGGCTCGAGCGCCGGTACGACGCCTATATGGCCGGCCGTGACCCCGAGGACGGGTCGTACGACGAGGGTGGTTTCAACGAGCGCGACCTGCCGAGCGCTGACGAACTGGCTGCAGAGCTCGAGCGCTATCTCGCTTCTCGCCCCAGCGGCGACGAGGACAAACCGGGTCGAGGCTGACGTCGAAGGCGCGAACTTCGGCCGATTGCACCTGCATGCCCACACGTGTGCGATACTAGGAGTCTGACCCGTTGTCAATCGATCTTTCCGGAGATCTGACTTGACAAGGGTCTTACTAGTGTCCGAAATGCTCCGGGGCCTGCGAGCGGCCCCGTGAAAGGCGAAACGTGACTCCTGCCACGACGAAGAAGACCCGGACGAAGAAGACCGCCGACGCTCCCGAGGTCGACGCTCCCGTCGAGGAGGCGGCTGAGAAGCCGGCCCCCAAGACGGCAGCGCAGCGGGCCGCCGCCAAGCGCGCGCCCGCGAAGAAGAAGAAGGCCGAAGACATCGTCGAAGACGACGAGACTCCTCCCGCCGCAGAGCCCGACGAGGACGACGAGGACTCGAAGCCGAAGTTCACTGAGCCTCTGCCAACAGGTGCCATCGTCATCTCGTCGAACGACGACGAAGACGTGCCCGTCTACTCGACGCAGATCACCGGTGCCACCGCCGACCCTGTCAAGGACTACCTGAAGCAGATCGGAAAGGTCGCCCTGCTGAACGCGGCCGAAGAGGTCGAGCTCGCGATGCGCATCGAGGCCGGGCTGTTCGCCGAGGAGAAGCTCTCCACGATGACTGCTGCCGAGAAGGCCAGTCAGCTCGGACTCGACCTGCAGTGGGTCGCCCGCGACGGCCAGCGCGCGAAGAGCCACCTGCTGGGTGCCAACCTGCGTCTCGTCGTCTCCCTCGCCAAGCGCTACACCGGTCGCGGCATGCAGTTCCTGGACCTGATCCAGGAGGGCAACCTCGGCCTGATCCGCGCGGTCGAGAAGTTCGACTACACCAAGGGCTTCAAGTTCTCGACGTACGCCACCTGGTGGATCCGTCAGGCGATCACGCGTGCCATGGCCGACCAGGCCCGCACGATCCGCATCCCGGTGCACATGGTCGAGGTCATCAACAAGCTGGCCCGCGTGCAGCGCCAGATGCTGCAGGACCTGGGTCGCGAACCCACGCCCGAAGAGCTCAGCCGCGAGCTGGACATGACGCCCGAGAAGGTCGTCGAGGTGCAGAAGTACGGCCGCGAGCCGATCTCGCTGCACACTCCGCTCGGTGAAGACGGCGACAGCGAGTTCGGCGACCTCATCGAGGACACCGAGGCCGTGGTCCCGGCCGACGCCGTGGGCTTCACGATGCTGCAGCGTCAGCTCGAGCAGCTGCTCGACTCGCTGTCCGAGCGCGAGGCCGGTGTCATCCGGATGCGCTTCGGACTCGGTGACGGGCAGCCCAAGACGCTCGACCAGATCGGTGACACGTTCGGCGTGACGCGTGAGCGCATCCGCCAGATCGAGTCGAAGACGATGGCGAAGCTGCGCCACCCGAGCCGCTCGCAGTCGCTGCGGGACTACCTCGAGTGATGCAGGCGAACGAGGGCAAGGCGCTCGAGGCGAGCGTCGACGGCAAGAGCTACGCGCGCATCCCTCTGCGGACGCGCGTCGTCATGCCCGATGACGACCTCGAGTCGGTCGTCATGGAGTACGCGAAGGATGCGGTGCAGCCGGGCGACCTGCTGTTCGTGACCGAGAAGATCGTGGCGATCACGCAGGGCCGGTCGTACCGGCTCGACGAGATCTCGCCGCGACCTCTCGCACGCTTCCTCTCGCGATACGTCGTCCGCACCTCCTACGGGATCGGTCTCGGAATGCCGGAGACCATGGAGATGGCAATGCGCGAGTGCGGCACCCTGCGGATCCTGTTCGCTGCCGGTGTCTCGGTCATCACCAAGGCCTTCGGGCGCCGAGGCGACTTCTACCGCATCGCCGGCGACAAGGCGCGTGCGATCGACGGCCCGACGAAGAACACGATCCCGCCGTACAATCAGGCAGTCGTGCTCGGCCCGAAGAACCCGCGCGAGGTCGCAGTGCGCCTGAAGAAGATGCTCGGTGGGAACCTCGAAGTGGCCGTCGTCGACATCAACGACATCGGCGGCAACATCCTCGGTTCGACGCTCGACAAGGCAGGCGAGCGTCGACTCGTTCGGATCCTAGGCGACAACCCGCTCGGACAGGCCACGCAGTCGACGCCCATGGGCATCGTGCGCGAGGTCTGAACTCCTCGATTCGCACGTCGCAGCAAGAAGGCCCGGATGCTCAGCATCCGGGCCTTCTGCATGCCTGTCGTGCGGTCAGAATCCGATCGCGGCCTGATAGCGCGGCTTGTGTCCTGTGCGGATGCCGGTGACGCTCGGCTTGTTCTCGTACACGCCGGCACCCCAGTTGCCCTCGACCAGAACCGGACCGTCGGGGGTGACCACGACATCCCAGCCGACGTACTGGATCTGCGGCACGACACGAGCGACCTGATCCACGAACTCGCGGACCTCATCCATCAAAGGCAGCTGGAAGTCGGCGATGGGGAAGCCGGAATCCGGGTGCGTGACGTGCACGTGACCGTGGGAGTCGTATCCGGAGCCCACGGAGTGACCGCTCTCATCGAGCATCGTGTAGAAGCCGCCGAAGCTCATCTGGTCGCTCACCGCGCCGCGTCCGAACTTCTGAGCCATCGCGAGGATGTGCGTCTTCTCGCCATCGAAGAACGCGGTGATGCGCGTGGTGTTGACGGTTCCGGGGCAGACGGCCGCGAGATCGGCGTGCTGGCGGATGACCTCTTCGACGAGAACCTGCTTCTTCGACAGGAGCTCGGCATGGAACGCGTCCCAGTCGGTGACGTCGGCGGCGTGATAGCGGTGCACGCCGGTGCCCGCCTGCCCGTGGGTCTCCTTGACGACGATCGTGCCCTGGCGCTCGGTGAAGTCACGCAGCTCGTCTGCGTTGCCCTCGGTGATGAGCATCCATTCGCGCTTGAGGAATGCGTCGAAGACGGCGTTGAACTCCGCCTTGTCGTGGAACAGGTGGCGGTAGTCCGGGTGGTCGTACTTCTGGGAGATCTCGTTCGACACCGGGTGGGTCATGAACGTGTCGCGCTCCGCCTTGGTGAGGATCGCGAAGTCGTAGTCGATGTAGTCCTGGAACCCGACGTTGTGTCGCCCGGCGGACCACAGCATGTCGACGACCACGAGCGGCACCGCCTTGCCGTGCTGAGATGACGCCTCTTTGGCCCTCTCGATGACCGAGGCGACGTCGATGCGGCGGGCGCGCGCCAGCAGGTAGCGGACGCGGGGCGCGAGGGAAAAGCGTGACATGGATCTCCAAGTTCGGGGTCCCCTCCAGTCTACGGTGGGTGCGCAGGGCATCCTGAGAAGGCGGAGCTAGGCTGGAAACGTGTGTGAGAAGACTTCGAGCTCTCGTCCGCGCGCGATGATCTCGCGGTCGGCGCTGGCGGCCGCATCGACCGCCGCTGTCGCCGCCGGGGGCCGCGTGGCCGACCTTCGCCGGGATGCCTGGGGGCACGGAGTGCTCGCTGTCGCTCACGCCGTCGTCGCGGCCGGAGCGGCCTCCGTGCGGGTCGACTACGCCACCGAGGCGGAGGCGCTGGCGCTCGAGGGCATCGACGCGGTGACGGACGGCGATGCCGATATCGACCCGTTCCTGCTCTACGGTTTGCCTGACCCTGACGGAACTCTGCGGACGAGGCCGGTGATGCGCCTGGTCGGCAGAGTGCTCTCCACCAAGCCGCTGGCCGCCGGAGACGCGGTCTCCTACGGCTACACGCATCGAGCGACGCGCGATACGACTGCCGCACTGGTCACCGGCGGATACGCGCAGGGAATCGTCCGTGCTCTCGGCAACGCCGCCCACGTCGAGATCGAGGGCGTGCAACGGCCGATCATCGGGCGCGTCGCGATGGACGTGTGCGTGATCGATCTGCAAGGCACTGCCTCCGTCGCCACCGGAGCCGATGCCACCTATTTCGGAGGGCGCGGACCTGCCGCTCCCTCCCTCGCGAGATGGGGCGCGGTGACAGGACTCACGATCGCCGAGCTCGTCGCCGTCGCAGGCTCCCACGCGGAGCGGGGGTGGGAGGCGTGAGCCGTCCGGAACTGCGCGTGGATACAGAGAGGTTTAGGTCGAACATCCGTGCCGTGCGCGATCGCATCGCTCCGTCGGCGCTGATGATCGTGCTCAAAGACGACGCCTACGGTCACGGTCTGCGCTGGGCCGTGGAGGCCGCGAGAGGAATGGGCGTCGACTGGTACGGGGCGTACGACGTCCGCAGTGGTGTCGAGGCAAGACGCGTGCTGGGTGACACGGGGCGGATCTTCGCATGGGCCACCTCGACCGATGACGAGGTCGACGAAGCGTTGCGCGCACGCATCGACCTGGGAGTCGGATCAGCGGAGTACCTGTCGCGCATCACGGCGCTGGCTGCGCGACGGGGACTGCGGGCGCGGATCCATCTGAAGATCGACACCGGTCTGCATCGCAACGGGCTGCTTCCGGCCGAGTGGGAACGCACCATCGCCGAGGTGCGCGCCGGTGAGGCCGCAGGGCACCTGGAGCTCGTGGGAATCTGGAGCCATCTCGCCGAGGCGAGCGATGACGAGGACGACGAGGCTCAGACCCTTTTCCTCGACGCCGTGCGCGTGGCGGAGCAGTCGGGTGCGACACCCGAGGCGCTGCACCTGACGGCATCCGCCGCGTCCTGGTGGCGCCCCGAGCTTCGCGGCTCGGTGTCGCGGATCGGAGCGTTCTGCTACGGCGTCCGTTCGGCGGACGGCCCCGATCTTGCCGGGGTGGCACCGGTCGCGGAGCTCACTGCGACGGTCGTCGACATCGTCGACGGTGACGCCGTGGTGGGCATCGGCGCATTCGACGGCATCCCGTCGACGCTGGCAGGGGCCCGAGTCGGCACCCTCGCGGGGGCTCGCGAGCTTCTGCGCATCGACGCGGTGACCTCGGTGGTCGAGGGGTGGCCGGGAATGCGGATCGGCGACTCGGTCTGGATGTTCGGCGCAGGAGATCATGGCGAGTCGAGCGCGACGACCCTCGCCGAGCGCATCGACACCGTCGGTGAGGAGATCCTCACCCGACTCACCGCTCGCATCCGACGGGTGAGCACCCCTTAACGAATGCGGAGCCCGTCAGATGACGGGCTCCGAGGCGGATGTGACCGCAGCTGATCAGTCGATCAGGCGAGCGGTCTCGTCGTGCCAGCTCGTTGCGATGCTGCGGAGCTTCTCTTCGTACTTGCGTCCGTGGTGTGCGCAGAAGAGGAGTTCGGAGCCGTTGACCTCGGCGGCGATGTAGGCCTGAGCGCCACATGAATCACAGCGATCCATGGCGGTCAGGCGGAACTCGACGGCGGAGGTCTCACGTTCGGTCGTTGCGTTCATCATGGTGCCTCCTTGAGTGTCGGGTTCGCTGGTTGGGCGTGTTCAATACAACCACGCTGACGGTGTACACATGCCCGGTTTGCGGCGTGTTTCGCTCAGCGCGTACGCGCGGGACGCCTCGTAGGGGTTAGCGGGGAGTGTCTGCGGCTGCAGCAGGGGCATCGCGAATAGACTCGGAGATTGTGACCGCCGAGTATTCCGCCCATCATCTCCAGGTGCTCGAAGGGCTCGAGGCCGTCCGCAAGCGTCCCGGTATGTACATCGGTTCGAACGGATCCCCGGGCCTGATGCACTGCCTCTGGGAGATCATCGACAACGCCGTCGACGAGGCCGTCGCGGGCAACGGCTCGAAGATCGACATCATCCTGCACGATGACGGCAGCGTCGAGGTGCACGACCGTGGCCGGGGCATCCCCGTGGACGTCGAGCCGCGCACGGGCTTGACCGGCGTCGAGGTCGTCTTCACGAAGCTGCACGCCGGCGGCAAGTTCGGCGGCGGGTCCTACGCGGCTTCCGGCGGTCTGCACGGCGTCGGAGCTTCCGTCGTCAATGCCCTCTCCGAGCGCCTCGACGTCGAGGTCGACCGCGGCGGCAAAACCTACGCGATGTCGTTTCACCGTGGCGAGCCCGGACTCTTCGCCGACAGCGGCGAGAAGCGACCGGACGCGAAGTTCACGCCGTTCCAGGACAAGAGCGAGCTCCGGGTCGTCGGCAAGGCGCCGCGCGGCACGAGCGGCACGCGCATCCGCTACTGGGCGGATCACCAGATCTTCACGAAGGATGCTGCGTTCCAGCTCAACGACCTGGTGACCCGCGCGCGTCAGACGGCCTTCCTCGTTCCGGGGCTGGAACTCGTGATCCGCGATGAGCGCGCGGCCAACGGCTCGGAGGTCGAGGGGCAGCCGATCGAGACGTCGTACCGGTACGACGGCGGCATCTCGGAGTTCGTCGAGTACCTCGCGAACGACGCGCCCGTCACCGACACCTGGCGCATTCAGGGCGAAGGCACGTTCAAGGAGACCGTTCCGGTTCTGCAGGCCGATGGCCACATGATCGCCACCGAGGTCGAGCGCGTCTGCGCCGTCGACATCGCGATGCGCTGGGGCACCGGCTACGACACGACCACGCGGTCCTTCGTCAACATCATCGCCACGCCCAAGGGCGGCACGCACCAGCAGGGCTTCGAGCAGGAGCTGCTCAAGGTGCTGCGTTCGCAGGTCGATCAGAACGCACGCCGACTGAAGGTCGGCAGCAACGACAAGCTCGAGAAGGACGACGTCCTCGCCGGGCTCACCGCTGTGCTGACGGTGAACGTCCCCGAACCGCAATTCGAAGGTCAGACGAAGGAGATCCTCGGCACGCCCGCCGTGCGCCAGATCGTCGCCCAGGTGCTTCGCAAGGATCTCGCGGCGCGGTTCAGCTCGACCAAGCGCGACGACAAGAGTCAGGCGACGCAGCTGCTCGACAAGGTCGTCGCCGAGATGAAGGCTCGCGTCTCTGCGCGAGCCCATAAAGAGACCCAGCGGCGCAAGAACGCCCTCGAGTCGTCGACGCTGCCGACCAAGCTGGTCGACTGCCGCACCAACGAGGTCGAGCGCAGCGAGCTGTTCATCGTCGAGGGCGACTCCGCTCTCGGCACCGCGAAGAACGCCCGCAACAGCGAGTTCCAGGCGCTGCTGCCCATTCGCGGCAAGATCCTCAACGTGCAGAAGGCGTCGGTGGGCGACATGCTCTCCAACGCCGAGTGCGCCTCGATCATCCAGGTGATCGGCGCGGGTTCGGGCCGCAGCTTCGACATCGACGCCGCACGGTACGGCAAGGTGATCCTGATGAGCGATGCCGACGTCGACGGCGCTCACATCCGCACGCTGCTGCTCACGCTGTTCTACCGGTACATGCGTCCTCTCATCGAGCACGGTCGCGTGTTCGCCGCAGTGCCACCGCTGCACCGTGTGATCGTGATGAACCCGGGTTCCAAGCCCAACGAGACGATCTACACCTACAGCGAGCAGGAGATGCACGCGCTGCTTGCAAAGCTCCGCAAGTCGGGTAAACGTTGGCATGAGCCGATCCAGCGGTACAAGGGTCTCGGCGAGATGGACGCGGAGCAGCTCGCCACGACCACCATGGATCGTGGCGGACGCCTGTTGCGCCGCGTGCGCATGGAGGATGCCGAAGCGGCCGGCCGAGTCTTCGAACTGCTGATGGGCAACGAGGTCGCTCCTCGTCGCGAGTTCATCATCGAGTCGTCCGACCGGCTCTCGCGTGAATCGATCGATGCCTGAGCATCATCGCTTCAGAGCCATGGCGGCCCGGTAGACGTCCAGCAGCGCGTCTCGGTGGGTGTCCTGAGAGACTCGCTCTCGGTGAGCGATCGCAGCTGCGCTCATCCGAGTGAGCCGCGCGGGATCGTCGCGCAGCTCTCGGATCGCGGCCGCCAGGCCCTCGGCATCCGGTGTCCGAGTGACGAGCCCACCGCCGTCGGGCAGCATCTCGAGGAGATCGGGATCCGTGACGATCACCGGCAGACCGGAGGCGATCCCCTCGAGGATCACCATCGGCTGATTGTCGAAATCGAGGGAACTCGAGACCAGGACGTGCGCACCGCGCATCGCCTCGAGCACGCGCGATTGGGCGACCCCGCCGTGCACCGTGAGCTTGCCGGCAGCCATGCCGTCTGATGCCGCGGCGACGCGATGTCTGGCCACACCGTCGCCGAACATCTCGGCTCGGATGCCCGAGAGCTGACTCACGGCGTCGACGAAGACCTCAGGACGCTTCTCGGGCGAGAGCCTTCCGCACCACACCACTCGAAGCGGCTCTGCGGGGTCGAGGATGCGCGGCGGGGGAGCGCCGACCTCGTGGAGCACCGTCGCCTCCAGGCCGTTCGAGAGCACGGTGAGCGGCGTCCGCACGCCCTGAGCCGAGAGCTTCGCGGCGAAATGGGCGGAGGGCACGATGACCTGGTCGGCATGATTCGCCTGGCTGACCATGAGCCGCCACATGAGCCGCGCCGCACGTGTCTGCGCATATGGCGCGCTGCTGTCGACCACCGTGCTGTCGTGGCTCATGCGGCGCCGGTGCATGGTCGCGAGCAGCGCCGTCGTGATCGAGGGCAGCGGCAACACAGAGCGCGTGTAGACGTCGATGCGTCCGTGCATGGTCTGCACGACCGGTAGTCCGAGAGTCTTCGCCGCCTCGAAACCGCCCAGCGCCGCGAACATCTCGGTGTGCACGTGGACGATGTCGACTCGGCGGGAGCGCAGGCCCTCGGTGAGCGACGCCGCAACGGCCGAGGGGGTCCAGGCGAACGGGTATCCGTCCGGTGCGAAGCGACGGGCGGTCGGCAGGCGCACGACATGCGGGTCGTCGCCGGACTCGGCCAGGGGCGCGAACACGAAGACCTCGTGCCCGGCCTGCTCGAGAGCCTCTCTGTGCGCCTTGATGACCGTCTGCACGCCGCCGAGCGTGGGCAGGTAGTAGTCGGTGACCATGGCGATGCGCACTCGACCACAATAGGACGACTATCGTGATGAGCATGTCCGGAGCCCGTGTGCTGGTGACGGGGGCGAGCGGGTTCCTCGGCGGTCACGTCGTGCCCGAGCTGCGGAGACACGGATACGAGGTCTTCGCCGCGGGCCGCAACGAGCACGCGCTCGAGCTGGTCGCCGACGACGGTCACCGAGTTCTCGGCGATCTGGCCTCTCTCCGCACGCAGGACCTCCCCGTGGACGCCGTGATCCATTGCGCCGCGCTGTCGGCTCCCTGGGGGCGCTGGAGGGACTTCCGCGAGGCGAACGTCGACGGCACCGATCATGTCGTCGAGTTCGCCCGTCGCAACCGTGTGCGCCGGGTGGTGCATGTGTCGTCTCCCAGCGTGTATGCCGCACCTCGGGACCGCATCGGCATCCGCGAACCCGACGTCGATCGCTCCAATCGACTGAACGGGTACATCCGCTCGAAGATCGCCGCCGAGGATCTGCTGCTCGACGCCGTGGACAGCGGGAAGATCGCAGAGCTCGTGATCGTGCGCCCCCGCGGCCTGATCGGCGTGGGCGACCCGAGCCTCGTGCCCCGCCTTCTCGACGTCCACGCACGCATCGGCGTGCCGGTCTTCGACGGCGGCGACAATCTCATCGACGTCACGGCGGTCGAGAACGTGGCCTTGGCGCTGCGCCTCGCTCTGACCCACGGAGACGCCGCGGGCGGGGTGTACAACATCACCAACGACGACCCGCGGCGGTTCCGCGAACTGCTGACGATCCTTCTCGAGCGGATGGGGGAGACCCCGCGGTTCCGCCCGATGCACCGAAGAGCGGCCTGGGTGCTGGCATCCGCGTCGGAGGGCGTCTGCTCGATGCTGCCGTGGCGGCCGGAGCCGCCGCTCACTCGCTACACGCTCAGCACGATCGCGTACTCTCAGACGCTCGACATCACGCGCGCGAAGGCGGAACTCGGATACCGCCCCGAGGTGTCGCTCGATGACGCTCTCGCCGGCGTGGCCGCACACCTGAGGGAGAATGCGTGACCGGCCGCCTCCGCCACTACGTCTGCGGCAGCACCTCACATGACGTCGGCGCGATGTTCCGCGGCGCACCGCATGGTGTCCGCGAGTTCCCCTCCGGCGTGTTCCTGTACGACACCGCGGACGGCCGGCGCGTGCTGTTCGACACCGGATATGCGACGGGACGGTGGCACACCGGCTGGCGCGGTGCCGTCTATCGTCGTCTGCTTCCTCCGATCGTCGGGGACGCGGATGATGTGGCCGCCCGGCTCCGCGCGGACGGCGTCGACCCCGCGTCCGTGACGCACGTCGTGCTGTCTCATCTGCATCCGGACCACGTCGGGGGAGTCCGTCGGTTCTCGCATGCCACTTTCGTGCTGAGCGCGGGGCACGAGCGGACGCTGTCGGCTCCGCGACTGCGCGCGGGGGTGCTCACCGGCCTGCTTCCGAGCTGGTTCTCGGATGCCGAGCGGATCGTGATCGATGAGGGAGCCTTCGCCACCGTCGAGGTCGGCGGCACCGCACTGCGAACTCACGACCTTCTGGGCGACGGTTCGTACCTCGTCGTCGATCTGCCCGGCCATGCCGACGGACACCTCGGCGCGCTGATCGAGCGCCGCGTCCTGCTCGCCGGGGATGCGGCATGGGGGAGCGATCTGATCGACGCCTCCGGCACGCTGAAGGCCCTGCCCCGAGCCGTCCAGCACGATGCCGATCGATACGCCGCCACGGCGCGGATTCTCGGCGAGCTCGCAGCGGCCGGCATCCGCGTGGTCTGCAGCCATGATCCGCTCGACGCGAAGGAGCTGTTGAGCTGATGTCGAAGCTCAGGATCCTGCGCGAGTTCGCCGCGGCACGCTGGCTCCGCCCGTTGCGCACTCGGGCTGCGGTCGAACGGCGTCAGAGGCGCCTGCTGCGCTCGCACCTGAGATTCCTGCGACGGCGGTCGCCCTACTTCCGCGACCTTCTCGCGACGCGCTCGTTCTCGGAACTGCCGCTCATGGACAAGAGCGTCATGATGAGCCGCTTCGACGAGATCAACACCGTCGGCGTGGGCAAGGACGAGGCCCTCGCACTCGCGATCGCGAACGAGCGCTCCCGTGACTTCGACGCGGATCTGGGCTCGAACTCGGTGGGCCTGTCGAGCGGCACCAGCGGCCACCGTGGCCTCTTCGTGGTCAGCAGCGCCGAACGCGATGCCTGGGTGGGAACCGTGCTCGCCCGCACCCTGCCTCGGGGCAGGCTCCTCGGGCATCGGATCGCGCTGTTCCTCCGGGCGGACAACAGCCTGTACGAGTCGGTCGGCTCGCGGGCGGTCTCGTTCCGCTACTTCGACGTCTACACCGACATGGACGACAACACCGCCCGGCTGCGCGAGTACCGACCGACCATCCTCGTGGCTCCGCCGTCGGTGCTGAGGCTGATCGCACGTGCGGCCGACGCCGGTGGATTCGACGTCGTGCCGCAGCGGGTGTACTCGGTGGCGGAGGTGCTCGAGCTCTCTGACGAGCGGCGCATCACCGCCTCCCTCGGACAGCCCGTCCTGCACCAGCTCTACCAGTGCACCGAGGGATTCCTCGCGCACACCTGTGAGCACGGGGTGATCCATCTGAACGAGGACAACATCCTGGTCGAACGCGAGGCGCTGGATGCCGAGCGGTTCACGCCGATCGTGACGGACCTGCGCCGTCGCGCGCAGCCGATCGTGCGGTATCGGCTCGGCGACGTGCTCCGCGAGCGCACCCGACCGTGCCCCTGCGGCAGCGCGCTCACCGCGATCGAGCGCATCGAAGGACGAGAGGGCGACACGCTGGTGTTCCGTTCCCTCGACGGCCGCGATCTGCCAGTCTTCGCAGACGTGATCGCGCGCGCATTGCTCTATGCCGAAGGGTTCGACGAATATCGCATCACCCAGATCGGCGAGTCGCGGCTGCGGATCGCGCTCGACACCCTCGACGATCGATCTCGGCGTCTCGTCGAAGACGAGGTGCATGCGCTGGCCGACCGGCTGGGTTGCGAGCGGCCGGACATCACGTTCGTCGACTACGTGAACGACGGGGCCGTGAAGCTGCGGCGCGTGGTGCAGGAATGGGGGGACCGGAGATGGTGAGGAACTGCGAGATCGTGGGCTGGGGGACTTCTCTGCCTTCGCGTGTCGTCCGATTCGGGGAGGAGACGCGGTATCGCATCGACGACGACGTGTCTCATCTCGACATGCTGGCTGAGGCGTGTGAGCGGGCACTGGCGCACGCGGACATCACGGCGGACGACGTCGACCTCGTTCTCGGTGCGTCTGCCGCGGGGATCCAGCCGATCCCGTGCACGGCCGCGCTCGTGCTGGAGAGACTCACGCTCACCGGGCATGCGGCCGCCTTCGACGTGAACTCGACCTGCACGAGCTTCATCACGGCGCTCGACATCGCCTCGCGGTATCTCGATGCCGGGGATCATGAGACGATCCTCGTGTTCGCAGGAGATGTGGGGACGCGGTTCCTGAATCCGGAGCAGCGCGAGAGCTTCGAGCTCTTCAGCGACGCCGGTGCGGCCGTCGTGCTGCGCCGCTCCGCTGACGGCGACCGAGGAGTGATCGCCAGCGCTCAGCGCACCTGGCCCGCGTATGCGCACGACACGGAGATCAGGGGCGGGCTGTCGGGATCGCCCGCGCAGGCCTATGCGGCGGGAGACTCCGCTGACTACCTGTTCGACATGAATGGGCGCCGGGCGCTGTTGGGGATGATGCGCGTGCTTCCCGAGTTCTTCGAGGCGTTCCACCGAGGATCGGGAATCGCGCACGACGATGTCGCCCTCTGGGTTCCCCACCAGGCGTCTGCCGCGCTCGGGCCGATGCTCGACCGCCTCGGAATCCCGGCCGGCCGTCGGATCGATGAGGTGCGGGACTTCGGCAACATGGTCTCGTCGTCCGTGCCGTTCATGCTCGCCCGCTCGCTCGAGAGCGGTCGCGTCGGGGCAGGCGACACCGTGATCCTCTGCGGCACGGCCGCCGGGCTCACCGCCAACATCCTCGCTCTCCGACTCTGATCCGGCTCACCGGCCGCCGCCTCAGACGCCGCTGCGGGTCAGGTCGCACTGGCGCGCGCGCTCAGACCAGAGTGCGACCGATGCTCCCGATCACGCCGTCGATCGGCTGACCCGACGCATCGCGTCGGGCGCCGGGCTCGGGGAGCTTGCGCACCGCACCTGTCGGGTCGACGGCCTGCGCGGGGCTCGGCCCGACCCAGGCGACCGTGAGGTGGTCCTCGCCCTTCAGGAACGAATGCGCGCGCACTCCGCCGGTCGCCCGACCCTTCGACGGGTACTCGGCAAAGGACGTCACCTTGGCGCGTCCTGGCTCGGTGCCCGGAAGGCTGCTGTCGGAACCCGAGACGGTGGCGACCACGGCATCGGCATCCGGCGAGACCGCTCCGAAGAACAGCACCGATGAGCCGGCGCCGAGCTTGATGCCGGCCATGCCGCCTGCGGGCGCGCCCTGCGGGCGGACGGCCGAGGCGGAGAACCGCAGCAGTTGGGCGTCGGTCGTCACGAACACGAGGTCGGCGTCGTCCTGCGCTTCGACCGCGCCGACGACCGTGTCACCGGGCTTCATGCCGATGACCTCGAGATCCGGACGAACGGGAAGCGTCGACGGGACGATGCGCTTGACCGTCCCCTGCGCCGTGCCCATGGCGATCGGGACGTCGCTGTCGAAGCGCACGAAACCGAGGATCCGCTCTCCGCGGATGGTGATGCCGAGATAGTCGCGCAGCGGAGCTCCCGCCGCGAGCTGCACCGAGGACGACGGCACGGACGGCAGATCGACGGGGGAGAAACGCAGCACGCGCCCCTCAGAGGTCAGCGCGCCGATCTCTGCGCGCACCGTCGTCTCGAGAGTCGTCAGGATCGCGTCGTGCTTGCTTCGCCGTGCCGGAAGCGTCAGCTCCTGGCCCTCGGCGAGGTCCACCCGCACGGCACGCCCTGTGGTCGAGAGCACGAGCACGGTCGGAGCGTCGGCGATCTGCAGGTCGACCGCGCCCTTCGTGGCGCGCGGCTTCGGGGGCGCGGCGTTCATCAGCAGCGTGCGGCGAGGAGTCCCGTATGCGTCAGCCGCTGCGTCGAGCTCCTCGGCGACCACTGCTCGCAGGAGCACGTCGCTCCCGAGCAGGTCCCGCAGCCTGGCGATCTCGGCGAGCAGGGCGTCGCGCTCGGTCTCGAGCTCGATGCGCGAGAACTTCGTCAGGCGCCGCAGGCGCAGTTCGAGGATGTACTCGGCTTGAAGCTCGCTGAGGTCGAACACCGAGCGCAGTCGCGCCCGCGCCTGCTCGGAGTCGTCCGACGAACGGATGACCTGGATGACCTCGTCGATGTCGAGGATCGCGATGAGCAGGCCCTCGACGAGGTGCAGGCGCTCCTCTCGGCGGGCGAGACGGTATCGACTGCGGCGGGTGATGACCTCCAGCCGGTGAGCGACATAGACGCGCAGCATCTCCTTGAGCCCGAGCGTGCGCGGCTGTCCGTCGACCAGGGCGACGTTGTTGATGCTGAAGGAGTCCTCGAGCGGGGTGAGCCGGTAGAGCTGCTCGAGCACGGCATTGGGGTCGAAGCCGGTCTTGATGCCGATCGCGACGCGCAACCCGTGGTTGCGATCGGTGAGATCGGTCACGTCGCTGATGCCCTGCAGCTTCTTCGACTGCACCGCGTCACGGATCTTCTCGATCAGACGCTCGGGGCCGACCATGTATGGGAGTTCGGACACGATGATGCCGGTGCGCCGTGGCCCGAGCGGTTCGACCGAGACCTTGCCGCGCACCTTCAGGGCGCCGCGGCCGGTGGCGTATGCGTCTCTGACACCGTCGAGCCCCATCAGGATGCCACCCGAGGGGAAGTCGGGGCCGGGCACGAACTCCATGAGCTCTTCTGTCGTGGCGTCGGGGTTCTCGAGCAGATGGGTGGCGGCGGCGACGACCTCGATCAGGTTGTGCGGTGCCATGTTGGTTGCCATGCCGACGGCGATGCCGCTCGCGCCGTTGACCAGGAGGTTCGGGAACGCAGCAGGGAGCACGGAGGGCTGCTGGAACTGACCGTCGTAGTTCGGGATGAAGTCGACGACGTCCTCGTCGAGGTTCTCGGTGAGAGCCATCGCAGGGGAGGCCAGTCGTGCCTCGGTGTAGCGGGCCGCTGCGGGCCCGTCATCGAGCGAGCCGAAGTTGCCGTGGCCGTCGATCAGCGGCACACGCAGAGCCCATTCCTGGGCGAGTCTCACGAGGGCGTCGTAGATCGCCGAGTCGCCGTGCGGGTGCAGCTTTCCCATGACCTCGCCCACGACGCGGGCGCTCTTGACGTGACCGCGGTCCGGGCGAAGCCCCATCTCGGCCATCTGATAGAGGATGCGACGCTGCACGGGCTTCAATCCGTCGCGAGCATCAGGCAGAGCCCGCGAGTAGATCACCGAATAGGCGTACTCGAGGAATGAACCCTGCATCTCTGTTTCGAGATCGATGTCCTGGATTCGCTCGGGGGCGAGCTCGGCAGGCGGGGTCTTCGGCATGGGCATCCTGAAATGGTGCGAGGCTGAGGGCGTACGGGAGCCTGTGTCAGACTGGCTCGGATGCCCCTCATTCTACCGTCCGAGTCGCTCGCCGCCCGCAGCGTCGTCGGGGTGGCGGACGACGTGTTCGCCGCTCTCCGCGGCGAATCGGCGAGCCTGCCGCGGGCCGAATCCGTCGTCCTCGCCATCATCGACGGGCTCGGCGCCATCAGCCTGCGCGCCCACGCCGGCCATGCCAGGGCGCTCACGTCCGGGATGGCGAAGAAGGACGTCGCCCACTCGGTCTTCCCCTCGACCACCGCGGCGGCGCTGACCAGCATCCTCACCGGGGTCTGGCCGGGGCAGCACGGCCTGGTCGGTTATCGCGTTCTCGACCCTGCTCGGGGCATCCTGGTCAATCAGCTGACCGGCTGGGAGTCGGAAGGGCTGGATCCGGCGACCTGGCAGGCGGCTCCGACGGTCTTCGAGCGCGCTCGCGCAGAGGGGCGCCCGACCTTCGCGGTGGGCGTCGCCGCCTACGCGGCGAGCGGGTTCACCCGGGCCACGCTGCGCGGGGCCGAGTTCGTCGCCGCCCAGACACCCGCAGAGCGCGTCGAGGTGGCATACGACCTCGCCGAGCGTCACCCGGGCTCGCTGATCTACTGCTACCTGCCCGAGGCCGACAAGGCCGGGCACAGATACGGCCTCGACTCGGTGCAATGGGTGTCGGCGCTCGAAGAGATCGATGCCGCCCTGTCTCGACGCGTGCCTCCGGGCGTCGGCGTCCTCGTGACCTCGGACCACGGCATGGTCGACGTGCCGGTGCACCGGCAGGTCGTGCTCGAGGCCGAGCACCTCGACGGGGTCCGGCACATCGGAGGTGAACCGAGGATGCTGCACGTCTATGTCGAACCGGACGCCGATGCGGCGGTCGTCGCCGAGCGGTGGCGTCGCGATCTCGAAGGCCTCGCCGACGTCGGCACCGGGCAGGAGGCGATCGCATCCGGGTTCTTCGGCCCCGAGGTGACATCGGCCGCCGCGTCGAGGATCGGCGACGTGCTCGTCGTGGCGAGAGGCAACGGGGCCGTGTACGACGGCACGGCCGCGGATCAACGCAGCAGGGGGATGGTCGGCCAGCATGGTGGTCTGACCCCGGAGGAGCGTCAGGTCCCACTGCTCAGGTTCGGCGCGTTCGCTCGCTGAGCGTCGGCATCCACCCGCCTGAAGGCGCCCTATTCGTCGGTGCGTGCTCCGAACACGATCTCGTCCCACGACGGCATCGCGTTGCGGCGCTTGCGGCGTCCGTTGCCCTCGTTCGACGGCTCGGGGGTGACCTCCGGCTCGTCTTCGCCGGGCTCGTTGCTCTCGAAGGCGTCGAACAGTGCGATCGGATTCTGGTCCGTGTCGCTGTCGTCCGAGTGGTCGAGGATCGGCGCGGTCTCGCGCTGGCCGCGTCGGCGTCGCAGAGCCTCGAGCAGGTCGGCCGTCTCGGGGCTCGTCGTCGCCGACTCGGGTGCGCGCTTGATGGCGGCATCCTGCACCGCGGCGGTCGAGCGCTCGGGCGCGATGCTGTCATCGACATCAGCCTCGGGCGCGGGGAGCAGGCGGGGTCCGAAGGCGCCGGAGTCGAAGCGGCTGTCGTCCTTGTAGGGCGACGCCTGCCGTTCAGCCTCGACGGCGCGCAGACGGGGGATGAGACCGTCGGGCAGCGAGCCCTGGCGGGACAGCTGTGTGGCGTCGGCATTGAGGGGTGCCAGCGCACTGCGTCGGGGGTCGAAGCTCCAGCGTGCATCGTGCTCGACCTCGTTGGCGGTGAACTCGAGCTTGATGATCCAGCCGGTGTCGTCCTTCCAGCTCGCCCAGCGCTCGGCCGAGGCCTCGACCTCAGACAGTTTGGCGCGGATCGCGGTGCCGAAGGTGGGCTGAGCGTCGGGCTCGACATCGCTGCCGATCAGCACGGGAACGGCGAGCGCCTGACCGATGACGTGCTCACGCTCGGCGAGAACGGGTCCTTCGAAGCGGATGACGTCGTCGACGCTGATGCCGAGGAGTGCGGCGACCTCCGGTGCCGTGAGGCCGGCGCGGATCTGCGCCTGGATGTCGCGCGGACTCGCGGCGAGCCGCTGAGCAGTCGGCTCGCTCTGTCGCGTCGCGCGCCGGATCTCGCGGTGCAGGACGTCGTCGATGGGCAGCGCGAAGCGCTCGCCCGACTCGGTCGCGAGTACGAGCACTCCTGCCTCTGTGCCGACGATGGTGACGTTTTCCATGCGAATGCCCCTCTGATGGGTGTGCGTTCATGGTGTCACGCGGGGCCGCCCAGAACCGGGAATACTCTGGGCGTGCCGTGAGTTTGGTCTGTCGCAGCCGCGGGCATTTGCTTATTCCTCCGCGGTCATGCAAACTATGGCCGCCGATTACCCCGACGGCGCACCACCCACTCGCATGAAAGTGGAGATTCACCACATGGCAACCGACTACGACGCTCCCCGCAAGAGTGAAGACGACTCCGAGTCGATCGAAGCCCTCAAGGAGCGTGTGCCGGACAAGCTCTCCGGCTCGTCAGGAGACGAGGACGCGGACAACCCGTCCAGCTTCGATCTTCCTGGAGCCGATCTTTCCGACCTCGAACTTGATGTCGTCGTGCTGCCCGCGCAGCAGGACGAGTTCACCTGCATGAACTGCTTCCTCGTGAAGCACCGTTCGCAGCTCGACCACGAGGGGGCTTCCGGCCCCATCTGCAAGGAGTGCGCTGCCTGAGCGCACCAGAGAACAAGATCCCACGCGCCCCCGACCTCACGGTCAGGGGCGCGTCGTCTTGTGGTCAGGTCAGCGCTCGTCGCAGTCGGGCAGCGCCGGTTCTGGTCAAGTCAGCGCTGGGCGGCGACGATCGCCGCGGCGAGCCGATCGGGAGTTCGGGTCGAGATGGTCCAGGTGTCCACCGGGTCGTCAGGGTCATCGTTCGGAACGACGACCACCCCGTCGACACCTCCGCGGATGAGATGCCAGCCCCGTGCCGGCAGGTCTGGGCCCCGCGCCTGGCGCGCCTCTTCGGCGCTCAGCGCTCGGGGCGTGCCGAGGTGCTGGACCTCGATGTGCGCTCGACCGGCACGAAGCACGTCGCCGTCGACCGACACGACCGGCGCGAGCGCGATGAACGCGACCACCAGCACAGCCGAGACGGCGGCGCCGACGATCAGGGCGACGGTCGAGCCGATGGGCACGAAGATGAGCGCCACCATGGGGCCGGCGAGAGCGACCGTCACCAGCAGCCACAGGCTGGGGGACAGTCTCTCGCGGTAGCGGGTCCGCGCGTCGGGAGCGATGTTCTGCATTAGCCTCGTGGGGTGACTGAATCCGTTGATGTCCCCATTATCGCCTCTGTCGTGCCCGGCTACGCCCACCCCGGCGATGCCGGAGCCGATCTGGTGGCGGCCGAGGCCGTTCATCTGGCCCCGGGGGAGCGGGCGCTCGTCGCGACCGGGGTGCGCATCGCGTTGCCGGAGGGGTACGCGGCATTCGTCGTGCCCCGCAGCGGTCTCGCGGCCAAGCACGGCATCTCGATCGTGAACTCGCCGGGAACCGTGGATGCCGGATACCGCGGTGAGATCAAGGTGAGTCTGATCAACACCGACATCCACACGGCGTACGATGTGGCCGTCGGCGATCGCATCGCGCAGCTGATCGTGATGCCCGTGACTCGTGCCACCTTCATCCCGGTCGAGGAGCTGCCAGGCAGCGTCCGCGGCGAGGGTGGCTTCGGCTCGACCGGCTACCAGGCAGGACTCCATTCATCTTCGGCAGGACAGATCAATGACTGACAACAACGCGACTCCTTCGAAGTCGGCACCGGACGACCGGGCGACACAGGGTCCCTTCGACGACTCCGAGGCGAACCCCGTTCGTCCGTACATCGACCTCGGTGGAATCAAGATCCTCCCGCGTGAGGGGCTGAACCTCCGGCTCGAGGTCGAGGAGCAGTCCAAGCGCATCGTCGCAGTCGGACTCGACTACGCGGACTCCTCCCTCCAGGTGCAGCCGTTCGCCGCGCCCCGATCCGGTGGGCTATGGGACGAGACCCGCGTGCAGCTGCGCGATCAGGTCCGCACCCAGGGCGGGCGGGTCGAGGAGCGCGAGGGGCCGCTCGGCAAGGAGCTTCTCGCAGAGGTCCCTGCCGCGGCCAACGAGGGCTCCGAGCTGCGGCTCGCCCGGTTCATCGGCATCGACGGCCCTCGATGGTTCCTCCGCGGCGTCATCGGCGGCGCTGCGGCGTCTGACCTCGAGGCCGCCGCCAAGGTCGAGGATCTCTTCCGGTCGATCGTCGTCGTCCGCGGGGGAGCTCCGATGCCTCCGCGCGACCTGATCCCGCTGAAGATGCCCGCGACTCCCGGCTCCGCGTGACCACCCCCGCTCCCGAGCCCGAGCGCGAGCAGAGCGCATCCGACATCGTCGGGGCCGCGCTCGGCGGCGCTGCCCGCCGCGCCGGTCTCGACCCGACCGAGAGCGACGCGACGCACAAGGTGGTGTGGTCCGCGATGGGCGGATGGCGCGGCATCCTCGAATCGGTGCTTCCCAGCCTCGCGTTCGTCATCCTCTTCACGATCCGGCCCGAACCCCTGATCCTGCCTCTGGGCGTGTCGGTCGGACTCGCGGCGGTCTTCACCATCGTCAGACTGCTCCAGAAGTCCCCGCCCTCGGCCGCCATCGGTGGCCTCGTGGCCGCGGCGGCTGCCGCCGCACTGGCGCTGTGGACGGGGCGAGGCGAAGACAATTTCGTCCCCGGGCTCATCACCAACGCCGTCTACGGCACCGGGATGCTCGTCTCGGCCCTGATCGGCTGGTCGCTGATCGGTCTCGCCGTCGGCTTCCTGATGGGAGAGGGCACCGCGTGGAGGCGCGATCGTCGAAAGCGTCGTGCGTTCCTGTGGCTCGGCATCGCCTGGGCTGCGCTGTTCTTCGCACGTCTCGCGGTGCAGCTGCCGCTGTATCTGGCGGGGGACGTCACGGCTCTCGGCACACTGAAGCTCATCATGGGCCTGCCGCTGTTCGCGCCGTTGATCGCGGTCACCTGGCTCGTCGTGCGCGCCCTGTATCCGCGAACCCCGGATGCCGGAACACCGCAGCGGTCATGATAGATTTATCTTGACATCAAGATAAATTGCAGGCTTTCGCCCGGAGGTCGAGCAGAGCAGACTGGTTAGGACTGCCTTGCTAGCCGCAGGGGCTCGCTGGCGAGCAAGATGGAGGCGCCTGTCGCTCCCATCCGAATAGAAGGAGACGGAATCGTGTCCACGGTGAACAGCTTCGGTGCCAAGAGCACCCTGACGGTCGGCAGCACCGACTACGAGATCTTCCGCATCGACACGGTGCCCGGTTTCGACAAGCTCCCTTTCAGTCTCAAGGTCCTCCTCGAGAACCTGCTTCGCACCGAGGACGGCGCGAACGTGACGAAGGCGCAGATCGAAGCCCTGGGCTCCTGGGATGCCGCGGCTGAGCCGAGCACCGAGATCCAGTTCACGCCGGCCCGTGTGGTCATGCAGGACTTCACCGGTGTTCCCTGCATCGTCGACCTCGCCACCATGCGCGAGGCGGTCACCGCACTGGGTGGCGACGCGAACAAGATCAACCCGCTCTCACCCGCCGAGATGGTCATCGACCACTCGGTGATCGCCGACCTCTTCGGCTCGGAGAACGCTCTCGAGCGCAACGTCGAGATCGAGTACGAGCGCAACGGCGAGCGCTACCAGTTCCTGCGCTGGGGCCAGACGGCCTTCAGCGACTTCAAGGTCGTTCCCCCGGGGACCGGCATCGTGCACCAGGTGAACATCGAGCACCTGGCCAAGGTCATCTACGACCGCGACGTCGACGGCGTGCTGCGCGCATACCCCGACACCTGCGTCGGCACCGACTCGCACACCACCATGGTCAACGGTCTGGGCGTGCTCGGCTGGGGCGTCGGCGGCATCGAGGCCGAGGCCGCGATGCTCGGCCAGCCCGTGTCGATGCTCATCCCGCGCGTGGTCGGCTTCAAGCTCTCGGGTGAGATCCCGGCCGGTGTCACGGCGACCGACGTCGTCCTCACGATCACCGACCTGCTGCGCAAGCACGGCGTCGTCGGCAAGTTCGTCGAGTTCTACGGCGAGGGCGTCGCCTCGGTGCCGCTCGCGAACCGCGCCACCATCGGCAACATGTCGCCCGAATTCGGTTCGACCGCGGCGATCTTCCCGATCGACGACGTCACCCTCGACTACCTGCGCCTGACGGGTCGCAGCGAAGAGGCCGTCGCGCTGGTCGAGGCCTACGCCAAGGAGCAGAAGCTCTGGCATGACGCCTCTCAGGAGCCCGTCTTCAGCGAGTACCTCGAGCTCGACCTCGGCACCGTGGTGCCGTCGATCGCCGGCCCGAAGCGCCCGCAGGACCGCATCCTCCTCTCCGACGCCAAGTCGCAGTTCGAGCAGGACATCCTCGCGTACGCCTCGGCATCGACCTCGGACTCCGTCGTCGATCTCGAGTCGAAGCACTCCTTCCCGGCATCCGACCCCGGTTCGGTCCCCGGCGAGGAGGAGCCCACCACGACTCGTCCCGTGCACATCAACAGCGGAGCTCCGGCGCACGCGTCGAAGCCCGTGCCGGTCACGACTCCGTCCGGTGAGAAGTACATCCTCGACAACGGCGCGGTCACCCTCGCGGCGATCACCTCGTGCACCAACACCTCGAACCCCTCGGTGATGATCGCCGCGGGTCTGGTCGCCCGCAAGGCGCTCGAGAAGGGGCTCAAGCAGAAGCCGTGGGTCAAGACCACACTCGGCCCCGGATCCAAGGTCGTCACCGACTACTACGAGAAGTCCGGTCTCGACAAGGACCTCGAGGGCCTCGGCTTCTACACCGTCGGCTACGGCTGCACGATCTGCATCGGCAACTCGGGCCCGCTGATCGAGGAGGTCTCCGCGGCCATCAACGATCACGATCTCGCCGTGACCGCCGTGCTCTCCGGTAACCGCAACTTCGAGGGACGCATCAGCCCCGACGTGAAGATGAACTACCTCGCCAGCCCGCCGCTGGTCATCGCCTATGCGCTGGCAGGCTCGATGCACTTCGACTTCGAGAACGATGCGCTCGGCAAGGGAACCGACGGCGAAGACGTCTTCCTCAGGGACATCTGGCCCAGCCCGGCCGAGGTCCAGGAGCTCGTCGACTCGTCGATCTCGCGTGAGCAGTTCATCAAGCAGTACTCCACCGTCTTCGACGGCGACGAGCGCTGGCGCAGCCTGCCCACCCCGGACGACGACATCTTCCAGTGGGACGAGAACTCGACCTACGTGCGCAAGGCGCCGTACTTCGACGGCATGACGATGGAGCTCACCCCGGTGCGCGACATCGAGGGCGCGCGCGTCATGGCTACGCTGGGTGACTCGGTCACGACCGACCACATCTCGCCTGCCGGCAACATCAAGCCCGGCACCCCTGCGGCTCAGTACCTCACCGAGCACGGCGTCGACCGCAAGGACTTCAACTCCTTCGGATCGCGCCGCGGCAACCACGAGGTCATGATCCGCGGAACGTTCGCGAACATCCGCCTGAAGAACGTCATGGTCTCGGCCGTCAACGACGGCCAGGTCGTCGAGGGTGGCTTCACCCGTGACTTCACGAAGCCCGGTGGACCGCAGTCGTACATCTACGACGCGAGCATGAACTACCAGGAGCAGGGCACGCCCCTCGTCATCTTCGGTGGCAAGGAATACGGCTCCGGCTCGTCGCGAGACTGGGCGGCCAAGGGCACGAGCCTGCTGGGCGTCAAGGCCGTCATCACCGAGAGCTTCGAGCGCATCCACCGCTCGAACCTCATCGGAATGGGCGTCGTCCCGCTGCAGTTCCCCGCAGGCGAGAGCTGGGAGTCGCTGGGTCTCGACGGCACCGAGGTCGTCTCGATCACGGGTCTCGAGGAGCTCAACAACGGCACCACTCCGAAGACGGTCCGTGTGACCGCCACCCCGACCGAAGACTCGCCCGAGGGCAAGCAGGTCGTGGAGTTCGACGCGGTCGTCCGCATCGACACCCCCGGTGAGGCGGACTACTACCGCAACGGCGGAATCCTGCAGTACGTGCTGCGTTCGCTGGTCTGATCACAGCGACGACGAGGGCCCGGTTCTTCTGAACCGGGCCCTTTCGCGTGTGCGGGTCCGTGTCAAGGGGCGAGGCGTTCTCCGAGCTTTCACGGATGGCCGCGGTAGGATCGATCAGGCTTTCGAACCGGAATCGGATGCCGCCAACGGTGCCTAAGAGGAGGTGCAGATGCCCATTCTTCCGAGCATCTCAGGACCCCGTGATCTCGACTCCCTCTCGACGGAGCAGCTCATCGAACTCGCCGGCGAGGTCCGCGAGTTCCTCGTCGAGAACGTGTCCCGTACCGGCGGCCATCTGGGCCCCAACCTCGGAGTGGTGGAGCTGACGATCGCTCTGCACCGGACCTTCTCGTCGCCCGACGATCCGTTCATCTTCGACACCGGCCACCAGTCCTACGTGCACAAGCTGCTCACGGGACGCCAGGACTTCTCGTCCCTCCGCGTCCGCGGTGGACTCGCGGGCTACCCCCAGCGCGGCGAGAGCCTGCACGACGTGGTCGAGTCCTCCCACGCGTCGAGCTCTCTCAGCTGGGCCGACGGAGTCTCCCGTGCGCTGACCGCGACCGGTCGCGGCGATCGTCACGTGGTCGCGGTGGTCGGCGACGGTGCGCTCACGGGCGGCATGACGTGGGAAGCCCTCAACAACATCTCCGACGACAACGACCGCAATCTCGTGATCGTCGTCAACGACAACGGGCGCTCGTACGCTCCGACGATCGGCGGGATGTCGCGGTACCTCAACCGCGTGCGCACCGCCGCGGCCTACAAGGACCTGCATCACAAGTCGGACCGGCTCTTCCGGGCGTTCGGGCCCGTCGGTCGCGCGGTCTTCCGCGGCGTGCGTGGTGGCACCCACGGCTTCCTGTCGCGTTTCACCAACAACGAGGCGCTGTACTCCAACCTCGACATCAAATACCTCGGTCCCGTCGACGGGCACGACCTCCCGGCACTCCTCGAGACCCTCGAGCTCGCGAAGTCCTATGGTGCACCGGTCATCGTGCACGCCATCACGGAGAAGGGCCGCGGATACCAGCCCGCCCGAGACGACGAGGCCGACCAGTTCCACGCTGTCGGGCGCATCGATCCGACCACGGGCGAGACGCTCTCGTCGGGCGGCACCGGCTGGACCGACGTGTTCTCCGACGCCCTGGTCTCGGTCGGCGAGCGTCGCGACGACGTCATCGCCATGACGGCAGCCATGCTGCGCCCGACGGGGCTCGCTCCGTTCGCCGAGCGCTTCCCCGACCGTGTGTACGACGTGGGCATCGCCGAGCAGCATGCGGTGGCCTCCGCCGCTGGCCTCGCGTTCGGCGGACTGCATCCCGTCGTGGCCCTCTATGCGACCTTCATGGGACGCGCGTTCGACCAGGTGCTCATGGACGTCGCGCTGCACCGCGCGGGCGTCACCTTCGTTCTTGATCGTGCGGGTGTCACCGGACCCGACGGGCCCAGTCACCACGGCATGTGGGACCTCGCGATGCTGCAGATCGTCCCGCACATCCGCATCGCGGCACCACGAGACGCCGCGCGGCTGACGGAGGCTCTCGACGAGGCCGTCCTCGTGGACGACGCCCCGACGGTGATCCGCTTCCCCAAGGGCGACGTCGCGCCCGAGCTGCCGGCGATCGAGCGCCTGCACGACGGCGTGGACGTGCTGGCCAGGGGTGAGTCGGAGGATGTCCTGCTGGTGGCCATCGGCCCGTTCGCAGCTCTCGCGATGGATGTCGCCGAGCGGCTTCGTGCCCAGGGGATCGGCGCGACGGTCATCGACCCCCGGTGGGCGATTCCCGTGCAGCCCTCGATCGTGAGCATGGCCGCGCGGCATCGCCTCGTGATCACCATCGAAGACGGCATCCGCGTCGGCGGCATCGGCACTCGCGTTCGTCAGGTCCTTCGCGAAGCCGGCATCGACACGGCCGTCGACGAGCTGGGGCTGCCGGACGAGTTCATCGATCATGCATCGAGGGACCAGATCCTCGCGGATGCAGGCCTCACCGCGTCGAAGATCGCGCAGGACGTCGTCTCTCAGGTGCTCGGAACGCGAATCCCCGTTGCACGGGATGCCGGCGCGAACGGATCGATCGACCTGCCGCTGCACGAGCGGAGCTGATCGACGTCGCATTGCGGTCCCGGCCGAGGAAGGCCGAGGAGTCAGCGAACCCGACGATCAGTTCAATGCGTGGAGGGCGGCGACCGCCTGGGCCCCGCGATCGGAGTCGCGGAGAGCGGTCGAGAGCAGGTAGCCGTCGGTCAGGGCATCGCCGGTGACCATGACGCGCACGAGCTCGACTCCGCACGCCCGGCGCACCTCTTCGGCGCTGGCAGCGATCACGCGGGTGTTGATCTCGTCGTTGTGCGGCAGCTCGGCGCCGTCGAGTCCTCGGATGACGTCTCGCAGCGCCGCACCGACGATGTTCGAGGCGCGTTCCTTGACGTTGACGACATCGAGTTCGAAGACCCGGAGATCTCGCCCGGTCGGGATCGGACGCCACTCGAACGAGGCATGCACGCGGTGCTGATGTCCGTTCGCCCCGGTCATCTCGCGCGCGGGCAGATCGGTGGCACGGCACCGCACGTCGATGAGGCGGTACCAGTAGAAGAGTGGGAATGCGCCGTGGGATCCCGGGTCGAGCACGACGACCTCTCCGACCGCTCCGCCTCGGGATGACGGTCGACGCTGCGGTCGGTTGCGGATGATCGGCTTGCCGTTCCGCGTGCGGATCGCAGCCCACCCCTCATCGACCGTGACGATGAAGATCTTCAACAGCGCCGGCACGACCAGCAGGATCGTGAGGATCGCAGTGCCGGTCTTGAAGAGGCCCGACATTCCCTTGCCGCCCAGCATCGAGAGGAGCATGTCCATGCCACCACTGTGCCCCCTCGAGCGCGGGCGGATCGCCATCTTCGAGGCGCATGCGAAGGTGTTCATGCGCTGTTCCGCGCTCGTTACCCGGCCTGCCGCGAGGCGGATAGGGGGCGGGTCGGTCGCGGTGGTGCGGCCGTGTCAGGAGAAGGCGGCGAGTATTTCGGCGACGGCGGATTCGACGGCTGTACGCTGCCGCTCGCGGTCCGCGTCCACGAGGCCGACGCGCGTGCGCCGGTCGAGCACATCATCTGCGGTCATCGCGCCCTCGGCGCGGACGGCGAACTCGATGGTGGCGCGCGACACAGGCCCGCGGCCCACGCTGTCGCCGGCGGGAACGGCGACGGCGGTGTCGGTGAGCCGCAGGGTCGCCGTGCTGCTGGGGCCCGCGCCGAGTCCTGCCGTCTCCACGGCCAGGTCGACCGCGTCCTCGGCCATCCGTCGGTAGGTGGTCAGCTTGCCGCCGAGCACGTTGACGAAGCCCTTCTCCGAGACCGCGACGAGATGACGACGGGAGATATCCGCCGTCGAAGTCGCGCCGGTGTCGACGAGTGGGCGCAGCCCGGCGAATGATCCGCGTACCTGGTTCCGAGTGATCGGCACGGACAGCACTCGGTTGAGGTTCGTGAGCAGGAACGCGATGTCGCCCTCGGTCGCCACAGGAACGCGCGGCACCGGCCCCGGCGCGTCCTCGTCGGTGAGTCCGACGATCACGCTTCCGTGCTGCTGCGGCAGCGCGAAGACGTAGCGGCTGATCGAACCCTCGTGCGGAATCGTCAGCGCGGCCGACGGGTCGCCGAGATCGGCGGCATCGAGCACGATATGCGTCCCGCGACTGGGCCGCACCGTGATCGACTCATCGAGACTCCCGGCCCAGACACCGGTGGCGTTGACGACCGCTCGCGCCCGGATATCCAGGCGCTCGTCCGTCAGCACGTCCTGAGCGATGGCGCCGTCGCGGCGCAGCTCGAGCGCCCGCACCCGTGTGAGGATGCGAGCGCCGTGACTCGCCGCAGTCCTGGCGACCGTGACGACCAGGCGCGCATCGTCGACGAGCTGACCGTCGTACGAGAGCATCCCTCCTCGCAAGCCCGCCCGGGAGAGCGAAGGGACGAGGCGCTGAGCCGTTCGAGCCGAGACGAGGCGCGGCGGTGGCAGGAACCGGCTCGGCGTGCGGGCTCGTATGCGCAGCAGGTCTCCCATCGCCATCCCGACAGTCCCGGCCGCACGCTGGCGCGCGCTCACCCCGGTCGTGAAGGGCAGGAGCTGGCCGAGCGGACGGATGAGGTGCGGTGCGATCCGCGTCATCAGGAGGTGTCGCTCGACAGCGCTCTCCTTGGCGGTGGCCACATCGCCGGTGGCGAGATAGCGAAGTCCGCCATGCACGAGTTTCGAGCTGAAACGGCTGGTGCCGAACGCGAGGTCCTCTCCCTCGAGAAGAGTGACGCTCAGACCCCGTGCTGCGGCATCGAGCGCGACGCCGACACCCGTGATGCCCCCGCCGATCACGAGGACATCGACCGTCTCGTCGCCCGTCCGGCGGAGTTCTGCGGCCCGACGCGCGACGTTGAGGTCGGGGGAGTGAGAGGTCATGGCCGGAGCAGCCCGTCGAGTGCGGCGCGCAACTCGCGCTCCCACGAGTCCTCGGAGAGGAGCTCTGAGACCGTTCCGTGGGAGAGCACCGCAGACTGGGCGATGAGCAGCAGCATGACGGCGATCTCATTCGGATCACCCCAGCGGACTGATCCGCCCCGCTGCGCCGATCCGATGGCCGTGGCCAGCCAGCCCAGGATCAGTCGCTGGCTCGATCCCACCCGCTGCAGCGTGTATCGGGTGAATGCTTCGGGCTCTTCAGCGAGAAGCCGCCCGTACACGGCGTCTGCCCGGAAGAGCGCGGTGAAGCGCAGGACGTCGTCGACCAGCTCGCTTCGGGTGGCTGCATGAGCCGGGAACCGGTCGAGGATCACTGCGACTCTGCGCAGCAGCGCTGCGCGGACGACATCGTCGGCATCGCTCCAACTGCGATAGACGGTGGGCCGACTGTGACCGGCACGGCGAGCGAGCTCTGCGATCGTCAGGCCGTGCACTCCTCGGCGAACGATCAGCTCATCTGCGGCGTCGAGGATGCGCGATTGCGTGGCATCCCATTCGGGCGCTGAGGTGCCGACGTCGGCCAGTACTTGACGTTCTTCCATGATCTGTCACACTGTAACGCATGAGCGGAGAGAACGGCAGGGTCGCCGTGCGGTCGGAGATGCGCTGGAACGGCTGGGGCGATCCCGCTCGGGCATCAGATCTGCCGCGTGCCGTGCGCATGCTTCTGCCCTTGCTGCTCGGACGCCCGCAGAAGCCCGTGACGGCGGTGAACCTCGCCGAGGTGCGGGTCGAGCCGTCCGCACTGCTCGACGGCGATCTTGAGGCGCTGAGGGCGGTGGTCGGGGCAGAGCACATCGACACGGCGGATGAGTCGCGGATCCGCCATGCAGGGGGCCGCTCGACACCGGATCTGCTCAGACGGCGGCAGCGGGAACAGGCGTCGCCGGATGCCGTCGTGCTGCCAGGAAGCCACGATGAGGTCGCGGCGCTGCTCCGCGTGTGCGCCGACCTGGGGATCGCCGTGATTCCGTTCGGGGGCGGAACGAGCGTGGTCGGCGCTCTCGACCCCGATCGAGGCGCGCACCGCGCGGTCATCAGTCTGGACCTGCGGCGGCTCTCGGGCCTCATCCGTCTCGATGAGGTGAGCGGCGAGGCCTGTCTCGCCGCAGGGACCGCCGGTCCGGAGGCTGAGGCGCTGCTCGCTGCTCAGGGCTTCGAACTCGGCCACTATCCGCAGAGCTTTCGCTACGCCACGATCGGCGGGTTCGCGGCTGCGCGCTCGTCGGGGCAGAACTCGGCAGGGCATGGGCGATTCGACTCCATGGTCACCGGCCTCAGAGTCGCGACCCCGACCGGGGACATCGATCTCGGTCGATCACCGGGCTCCGCAGCCGGTCCCGATCTCATCCGAGTCTTCCTGGGGTCGGAGGGCATCTTCGGGGTGATCACCGAGGTTCGTGTTCGAGTCCACCCTGTGCCACGAGAACGCGTCCTCGAGTCGTGGAGCTTCGCGGACTTCTCGCATGGTGTCGACGGGCTGCGACAGGTGGCCCAGAACGGTGGTGGCCCCACGGTCATTCGTCTCTCAGATGAGGCCGAGACCGCCGTCAGCCTCGCCCAGGTGGGCCGGATCGGGAAGGCGCTCGCGAAGGGCGCGAGCATCGTCACCGTGTACGAGGGGGACGGCATCGCCGAGCGTCGGGCGCGGGCCTCGGAGATCCTGACGGCGGCAGGTGGCGTGTCATCCGGAGCGGGCGGCGCGGAGGGATGGCTCGACGGCCGATTCGATGGCCCCTATCTGCGAGATTCGCTGCTGGACGCGGGGGTGTTCTGCGAGACGCTGGAGACGGCGACCACGTGGTCGAACCTGCACCACCTCCGAGCGGAGATCACGGCCGCTCTTCGCGGCGGCTTCGCGGCGGCCGGAGCCAAGTCCTATGTGATGTGCCACGTCTCACACGTCTATCCGACCGGAGCCTCCCTGTACTTCACGGTGCTCGCGAACCTTCGGTCCGACCCCCTGGAGGCGTGGGCGGAGATCAAGCGACGGGTGAACGACTCGATCATCGCGGCGGGTGGCACGATCAGCCATCACCACGCCGTCGGTCGCGATCATGCCCCATGGCTCGAGAAGGAGATCGGCGAGACGGGCGTGCGGATCCTCGCGGCCATCAAGCGCGAGCTCGACCCGACGTGGATACTCAACCCGGGGGCGGTCATCATGTCGGATCGGTCGGCCTGACATGGCTGAGCACATCGCCGTGCTGTCGAACCCGTTCGCCGGCAAGGGGCGCGGAGCGCATCAGGCCGAAGCCGCGCTCGCCCACCTCCGCGCCCGAGGTCTGGACGTGCGCGTCTACACGGGAGAGTCGGCCGCGTCCAGCCGGATCCTGGTGGCACAGGCGCTCCGTGAGAGTCCTCGCGTGCTCGTCGTCGTCGGAGGAGACGGCACGCTCTCCGCCATCCTCGACGCGGTGTGCGCAGCCGGGGTGCCGGTCGTCCTGGTGCCGGCCGGCACCGGCAACGACCTCGCTCGAGCTCTGGGTCTGCCCCGCCGCGACCCGGTCGCCGCGGCGGAGCTCGTGCTGACCGGCGTTCCCCGAGCGATCGACATCGGTGAGATTCGCGCGGCGGGTCGCGTCGATCCATTCCTGACGATCGCCGCGCTCGGGTTCGATGCGAAGGTCAGTGATCGCACCAACCGGCTGCGCTGGCCGCACGGTGTGCTGCGCTACTACCTCGCCCTGATCGTGGAGCTCGTGCGCCTCCGGCCGATGGAGTTCACGGTCTCCGTCGACGGCGCCGCGCCCATCCACGCGCCCGGCACGCTCGTCGCGGTGGGCAACACCGAGAGCTACGGCGGGGGCATGCCGTTGTGCGTCGGCGCCGCCGCCGACGACGGGCTGCTCGACATCGTGCAGGTCGCGCCGCTGACTCGGCTTCGGCTGCTGCACCTGTTCCCGCTGCTGTTGCGCGGAGCGCATCTGACCAGACCCGAGGTGACCCGTCGCCAGGCTCGTTCCGTGACGGTGAGCGCCCCGGGGCTCGTCGTCTACGCCGACGGAGAGCGCATCGCCGAGAGCGAGTGCACCATCGGAATCCGCCGGTCGGCTCTGACGATCCTGGTGCCCACGACTGCGCAGGAGCAGCGATGAACGATACCTCGCGCGATGCGCAGGACAGCGGGGCCTTCGACGACGAGGTCGTCGTCATCGGCTCGGGGTTCGGCGGCTCGGTGGCCGCATTGCGGCTGGTGGAGAAGGGCTATCGCGTGCGCGTGTACGAGGCGGGTCGTCGCTTCGAGGACGAGGACTTCCCGAAGACCAACTGGAACGTCCGCCGCTATCTGTGGGCGCCGAAGCTCGGATGCTTCGGCATCCAACGCATCCATCGTCTGCCTCATGTGATGATCCTCGCGGGAGCAGGGGTGGGCGGGGGCTCCCTCAACTACGCCAACACGCTGTATCAGCCCGGCGGCGCGTTCTTCGATGACCCGCAATGGAGTGCTCTCGCGGATTGGGAGACCGACCTCGCGCCGCACTATGCGACAGCGAAGCGGATGCTCGGAGTGGTGGAACGCTATCCGCACACGGGCCCCGTCGAGCGCATCATGGCGGGCGCAGCCGACGACCTCGGAGTGGGCAGCACGTTCCGCAACGCACCTGTCGGGGTCTGGTTCGGCAAGCCCGGCGAGCGCACAGCGGACCCCTTCTTCGGAGGGGAGGGTCCGGACCGCACAGGCTGCACGCTCTGCGGCAACTGCATGGTCGGATGCCGCGTCGGCGCCAAGAACACACTGATGAAGAACTATCTCGCCCTCGCAGAGAAGCGCGGTGTCGTCATCGAGGCGTTGCGCACCGTCACCGAGGTGCGCGAACTCCCCGGCGGTGGCTTCTCGGTGACGACGGAGCGAAGCGGGGCATGGTTCCGGAGCGAGCGCCGCACCGTCCGCGCACGCCAGGTGGTGCTGGCAGCGGGGACCTGGGGCACGCAGCAGCTGCTGCATCGGATGAAACGCGCCGGAGCCCTCCCACGGGTGTCGGACGCGGTCGGCCGCCTCACCAGGACCAACTCGGAGGCTCTCGACGGCGCCGTCGCCGTTGCTGTCCCGGCCTCCCTCGAGCTCGCGCGCGGCGTCGCGATCACGACCTCGTTCCACATCGATGCGAGTACGCACGTCGAGAATGTGCGGTACGGGCCGGGATCGAACCTCATGGGGGCGCTCGCGTCGATCATGGTGCCCGGTGATCGCGGTCTCGGACGACGACTGGCGAGTCTGATCGGTCAATTCGTGCGTGCGCCGATCCGTCAGCTGCGTCTGGGCTCACTTCGACGCTGGAGTGAACGCGGCATCATCGCGCTCGTGATGCAGACGGTCGACAACTCCCTCTCGCTGTCACTCCGGCGACGGTTCGGGCGGCTGGTCATGACCAGTGCGCAGGGACACGGCGAACCGAACCCCAGTCATCTGCCGCAGGCGCACCGCGCGGCCGCGGCGATCGCAGCGCGGGTCGAGGAGGATGGCGGCGTTCCGGCTGCGGCCCGAGGCTCGTGGCCCGAGGTCTTCGGCATCCCGCTGACTGCTCACTTCCTCGGAGGCGCCGTGATCTCGTCCACCCCCGAGACCGGCGTGGTCGATCTCTACCATCGGGTATGGGGTCACCCGGGGTTGCACGTCGTAGATGGCGCCGCCGTGCCGGCGAACCCCGGGGTGAACCCGTCGCTGACGATCACCGCGCTCGCCGAGCGCGCTCTGTCGCACTGGCCCCGCCGCGGCGAGGCCGATCAGCGCCCGCCGCTGTAGACACGACGGAGGGGGCCGCCTGATGGCGGCCCCCTCCGATGTTCAGATCAGCGGTTCTCGATGCCGCGGATCTGCGGCGTGTGGAACTCGCCGCCGAACGCCCGCTGCGAGGCGCCCTCACGGTCGAGGTACGGCGATGCGCCGCCGTCGATGAACGGCCAGCCGGCTCCGAGGATGAGGCACAGATCGATGTCCTCGACCTCGGGCACGACGCCCTCGTCGAGCATCAGCTTGATCTCGCTCGCAAGGCCGTCCTGCACGCGCTGCAGAATCGTCTCTGCCGACGCCGGCGTCTTGCCGACGGCGGGCTTCAGCAGCTTCTCTGCCTGCTTCGTCCAGCCGGTGACGCGACCGCCCTTGTCCTTCTCGACGACCGCATCGAGCTCCGCGAGCGCATGGAAGTTCTCGTTCGCATAGAAGCGGTCGGGGAACGCGTGCGCCATCGTGTCCTGCACGTGAGCGGCGACCTTCCAGCCGACCAGGTCGATCAGCTGGAACGGACCCATCGGAAGGCCGAGCGGCGCGAAGGCCTTCTCGACGTCCGTGATCGGGGTGCCCTCGTAGACCGCGCGAGCTGCTTCGCCCATGACCTTCGCCAGCAGCCGGTTCACCACGAAGCCCGGGGCGTCGGCGGTGAGCACCGCGTTCTTGCCCAGGTTCTTGGCGACGACGAACGCCGTCGACAGCGCGGCCTCGGAGGTGCCCGGTGTCTTCACGATCTCGATCAGCGGCATCACCGCGACCGGGTTGAAGAAGTGGAACCCGACGAGGCGCTCGGGGTGAGCGAGCTTCGCGCCGATCTCTTCCACAGACAGCGACGAGGTGTTCGTCGCGAGGATGGCGTCTTCGGCGATGACCTTCTCGATCTCGCCGAACACCTGCTGCTTGACGCCGACCTCTTCGAAGACGGCCTCGATGACGAAGTCGCAGTCGGCGTAGAGGGTCTTGTCGGTGGTGCCGGTCACGAGCGCCCGGAGCTTGTTGGCGGAGTCCGCGTCGAGGCGACCCTTCGCCTCGAGCTTGCCGATCTCCTCGTGGATGTAGGCGACTCCCTTGTCGACGCGCGCCTGGTCGAGGTCGGTGATCAGCACGGGCACCTGCAGCTTGCGCACGAACAGCAGCGCGAACTGGCTGGCCATCAGGCCGGCGCCGATGATGCCGACCTTGCTCACCTTCTTGGCCAGGGCCTTGTCGGGAGCGCCGACCGGGCGCTTCGCGCGCTTCTGCACCAGATCGAAGGCATACATCGAGGCGGCGAACTGGTCACCCGTCACGAGATCGGCGAGGGCCTCGTCTTCTCGGGCGAAGCCCTCGGCTTTCGTTCCGCTCTTCGCCTTGTCGAGCAGGTCGAGTGCGGCGTACGGAGACTTCGGAACCGTGCCGATCTTCGACTCGAGCATGCCTCGGGCCATCTTGATCGCGATCGGCCACTTGGTGAGTCGTTCGATCTTGCCCGGCTCGTTCTTGCGCTCGACCTTCTTGCCCCCGAGGACCGCATCTGCCCAGGCGAGGGAGTTCTCGAGGTAGTTGGCCGCGGGGAAGATCGCATCGACGATGCCGAGATCGAAGGCCTGCTGCGGTTTCAGCATCCGGTTCTGCTTGAGCGGGTTCGAGATGACGACCTCGAGAGCGTTCTCGATTCCGATCAGGTTGGGCAGAAGGTATGCCCCACCCCACCCGGGGATGATCCCGAGGAAGACCTCGGGGAGCGCGATCGCCGCTGCGGAGGCGTCGACCGTGCGGTAGCTGGAGTTCAGCGCGATCTCCAGACCGCCGCCGAGCGCGAGGCCGTTCACGAACGCAAACGACGGCACGCCGAGCTCACCGAGCTTGCCCAACACCTTGTGACCGAGCTGCGCGATCAGGCGGGCGTTGTCACGCGAGCCGACCTTGCTGATGTCGGAGAGGTCGGCGCCGGCGGCCAGGATGTACTGCTTGCCGGTGATGCCGACCGCCTGGATCTCTCCGGCAGCGGCGCGGGCGGCGAGCCCGTCGAGGGTCTCGCCGAGGGCGGTGAGCGTGGCGGGTCCCAGAGTGTTCGGGCGGTTGTGGTCGCGTCCGTTGTCGAGGGTGATCAGCGCGAGGACCTTGCCCGACGCGAGGCGGATGTCACGCACGGGGGAGTGCGTGATCACCTCGCCGTCGGTGAGAGCCTGGATGGGGGAGAAGTCGACATTCGCGTACTGCTCGGAAATCGAGTTGGCCATCGGGCTTACTTCCTCTTCTTGCCGTCGTAGTGCGGGTTCTCCCAGATGACGGAGCCGCCCTGCCCGAGACCGACGCACATGGCCGTCAGGCCGTAACGCACGTCGGGGCGCTCGGCGAACTGCGCCGCGAGCTGGATCATCAGACGCACACCGGATGCCGCGAGGGGGTGACCGAGTGCGATGGCGCCGCCCCACTGGTTGACACGGGGGTCGTCATCGGCGATGCCGAAGTGATCGAGCAGCGAGATGACCTGAATCGCGAAGGCCTCATTGAGCTCGAACAGGCCGATGTCGGCGATCGTCAGTCCGGCCTTCTTCAGGGCCTTCTCCGTCGAGGGGATCGGTCCGATTCCCATGATCTCGGGCTGAACGCCGGCGAAGGCGAACGAGACCATGCGCATCTTCGGCGCCAGGCCGAACTCCTTCACGGCTCCACCGCCGGCGAGCAGCGACATCGTGGCGCCGTCGGTGAGCGGCGACGAGGTTCCCGCCGTCACCCGACCGTGCGGGCGGAAGGGCGTCTTCAGGGCGGCGAGGTCGTCCATCGTGGTCTGCGGACGACGACCCTCGTCCTCGGTGGCGAGACCCCAGGCGCCGTCGGCGCCCTTGGTCGCGACCGGCACGAGATCGGGCTGGATCTTTCCGGCGTCGTAGGCCGCCTGCACCTTGTGCTGGCTGAGCATGCCGAACCGGTCGGAGCGCTCCTTCGTCAGGTGCGGGAAGCGGTCGAAGATGCGCTCGGCCGTGACGCCCATGTTCAGGGCACCGGGGTCGACCATGCGCTCGGCGACGAAACGCGGGTTGGGGTCGGCGTTGCCGCCGATCGGGTGGTGGCCCATGTGCTCGACACCGCCGGCGAGAGCGAAGTCGTACATGCCGACGCCGATCGACGCGCCCATGGTCGTGACGCTGGTCATCGCGCCGGCGCACATGCGCTCGACGGCAAGTCCTGGCACAGTCTGCGGAAGCCCCGCGAGAATCGCCACGGAACGGCCGAGGGTCAGACCCTGGTCTCCGGTCTGACTGGTCGCGGCGATGGCGACATCGTCGATGCGGTCGGCCGGGACGGCTGCGTTCCGCTCCATGAGGCCGATGGTCGCCTTGACAGCGAGGTCATCAGCGCGGGTGTTCCAGTACATGCCTTTTTCGCCGGCGCGCCCGAAGGGGGTGCGCACTCCATCGACGAAGAAGACGTCCGATATTTCGGCCACTCTGCCTCCAAGTTTGTGCGGTGGCCTCAGTCTATGGAGGGCCGGAAACGGGGAGGAATCGGTTGGATCGAACCTACGAAGCGTCCGACGGGGGCTCGTCGGGTGTTTGCGCGGCTTCTACAAAGGCGTCGGCGATCTTCTGTGCAGTCTGTGCAATCTGCCAGGGGCGGGCACCGAGCTCCGCGAGCGCGTCGCCGATGGCTTCCGGCGTCGTTCCCGGCACGTCCCAGGCCACCCGGCGGAGGTGATCGGGGGTGAGCAGGTTCTCCGTCGGCATTCCGAGCTCCTCAGCCGTGGCCTCGACGACGGGGCGCGCGGCCTTGAGGCGCGCATCGGCCTCCGGATTGCGGTCCGACCATGCCCGAGGCGGCGGCAGCGTGTCGCTCGGAACCCGCTCACGGGGCAGCTCCTCCGTGGTGCGTCCATCGACCATCGCCTGCCACCAGCGATCGAGTTGCGTACGGCTCGCTCGACCTTGGAAGTCCTTGATGCCTGCCAGCGCCTGCTTGCTCTGCGGGTTCGCGAGCACCGCAGCGATCAGTGAGCGATCCGGCACCAGACGTCCCGGAGAGACATCCTGATCCTGCGCGAAGGCCTCGCGAGCCTGCCACAGCGAGCGCGCGACGGCTAGGTTGCGCGCACCGCGCACCTGGTGGAGCCCGCTCAGGCGACGCCAGGGGTCTTCGCGCGGAGGCTTCGGGAGTCGGGTGAGCGTGGCGGCGAACTCCTCGGCGGCATACGCGGTCTTGCCCTGCTCTTCGAGCTCCGCCTTCAGCGCCTCATAGACGTCGATCAGGTACAGCACATCGAGCGCCGCGTACTCGAGCCAGGCCGCGGGGAGCGGTCTGGTCGACCAGTCCGCCGCGGAGTGCTCCTTCTTGAGGGTGATGCCGAGCGTGTTCTCCACGACGGCAGCGAGACCGACTCGTTCGTGACCCAGCAGACGCGATGCGAGCTCGGTGTCGAAGATCTCCTGCGGCAGCAGATCGAGTTCGCGAAGCGAAGGGAGATCCTGGCTGGCTGCATGGAAGACCCAGAGCACATCGCCGATCGCCTCCTGCAGCGGGCTGAAGTCGCCGAGCGCCGGGGGGTCGAAGAGGAAGACCCCCGCGTCTCGGCGGAAGACCTGCACGAGATACGCCCGCTGGGAATAGCGGAATCCGGATGCCCTCTCGACGTCGACGGCGACAGGGCCTGTGCCTGCGGCCAGTGCAGCGCACGCCGCACGGAACTCCGAGACGTCGGAGATCACGGAGTATTCAGTCACGTGCTGCCTTTCGCGCGCCGATAACGGCGATGCCCTCGGAACCCGGCGGAAGACCCGCCAGCATCCCGACCAGTTCGACCCAGGCCTCGACATGGGGTGCGAAGGGGCCCTCGGGTGTCCAGGACGCCCTCAACTCTATCTGTGCGCCGTCTCCTTCGACGGCGAGGCCACCGAAGCCCTTCGAGAGGGTCTTGGTCGACGTGCCGGACTCGGAGTGATAGCCGGCGCCTCTGGAGTCGAGCGCGTCGACGAGCCACGACCAGGTGACATCGGCGAGCAGGGGATCGGTGCCGATCTCCGTCTCCAGAGGAGCCTGGGCGAAGATCACGATTCGCCAGTCGCCGTCCCACGCTGCCGGGTTGTCGGGATCATGCAGCAGCACGAAGCGTCCGGTGCCGTAGGCGGACTCCCCGCTGTCGTCCGGGCGGACGTCTGCGGCGAGCGCGAGGGCGTGCGGAGCCAGGCCCTGTGGTGTGGGTATCTCGCGGATGGTGATGTCTGCGCGGAAGGCGATATCGCGCAGTTCGGCCACGGCGGCGTCGAAGATCGTCCCGGCATCGGGGTGAGCGGTCACGGCAACAGGCTAGAGTCAGGAAGCGATGAAGAGTCTCAGGCACGCCGTTGCGCTCCTTGTCCCTGCACTGCTCGCTCTCGGGACGGCACTGGCCCTGCTCGTCTTCAGCGTGGCCCGCCGGGTCGTGATTCCGAAGAAACGACCGGCCGACGTCGAGATCCTCGCGGTCGACACCGGCGCGCAGACGATCGAGCTCACTCGAACACGAGACACCGAGCTGCCGGGGCGGTACGGTCTCTTCACCTCGGGCACGTACGGGTACGTCAAGCTCGGTGCGGTGCTCAGCGCCGACGCGACGACCGTGCGGCGCAAGCTGCTCACGCAGATCGAGCCCGGCGCCCGCGTCGAAAGGAGTGCGGGATTCAGCGGCTGGTACTACTCGACGCCCAGCGAGCTGCACCTGCCATGGCAGAACGTGCTCATCGGGTCACCGGCGGGTCCGTGCCCCGCGTGGCTCTTCCCCGGCCAGTCGTCGACGTGGGTGGTCCAGGTGCACGGCCGCGGAGTCACCCGTGCCGAGTGCCTTCGCGCAGTCCCCGTGCTGCACGCGGCGGGCTTCCCGAACCTCGTCGTGTCGTACCGGAACGACGGCGAGGCTCCACGCAGCCGAAGCGGCTCCTACGCGCTGGGGGCTGCCGAGTGGCGCGATGTGGACGCCGCTGTCTCCTACGCGCTGCGCCACGGCGCTGAGCGCGTGATCCTGATGGGATGGTCGATGGGGGGTGCGGTCGCTCTGCAGACCGCACTGAACTCGGGCAACCGCGACCGCATCGCCGGACTGATCCTCGAGTCGCCCGTGATCGACTGGCGCAGCGTGCTGCGCTTCCAGGCGCGAGCGGCGGGAATGCGCGCGCCGCTGCCGGATCTGGCTATGAGCGCGCTGTCCGTTCCGCTGACCGCGCGGCTCAGCGGCGCTGAGAACGCGATCTCGTTCGACAGCCTTGACATAGTGGCGCGCGCGGATGAGCTGAAAGTGCCCATTCTCATCCTGCACAGCGATGACGACGGATTCGTGCCGGCCGACGCGTCGCACGCGCTGCAGCAGGCCCGCCCGGATCTCGTCACCATGCCGGCATTCTCGGGCGCTCGGCACACCAAGATCTGGAACTACGACCAGACCGGGTGGAGCGACGCCATCACCGGATGGCTCGCCGCTCAGGGCTTCAGCGCTTCTGCCTGACCTGCTTCTTCGCGCGCATGAGCATTCCCGTCATGCCGCCGATGCGCAGGGGCGACACGGCTCTGGTGAGCCCGATCGACTGCGGGTAGTCGTCGGGGATCGCCAGGACCTCGTCAGCAGTGAGGCCGGTGATGCCCTGCACGAGGATGCTCGCGAACCCGCGCGTGGTCGGTGCCTCGGGCGGAGCCGTCGCGTGCATCGTGACCACGCCGTCATTCACCTCGACGTAGATGTAGACGGGGGATTGGCACTCCGCGACGCGCTCGCACATCTCCGGGTGGTTCGCGACCTCCTCGGAGACCTCGGGCAGCTCGTCCGAGTACTCCAGCAGGAGCAGCAGACGATCCGCTTCGGGGGTCTCGAGGAATCCGGCGCGGATCTCAGCGAGGGTGTCAGGAAGTTCGCTCTTGCTCATCCCCGCCATCCTCCCACGGTCAGAGGGATCCGGGCTCCGATCCGGTGACGATCGGGACGCGCACCGCGCTGCCCCACTCGGTCCACGAGCCGTCGTAGTTGCGGACGTTCTCGAAGCCGAGCAGGTGCCTGAGCACGAACCAGGTGTGGCTGGAGCGCTCACCGATGCGGCAGTACGCGACGACGTCGTCGCCGTCCGTGAGCCCGGCGCCGTCGCGGTAGATCGCATCGAGTTCGGCACGCGACTTGAAGCCGCCGTCCTCTGCGACCGCCTTGGCCCACGGCACGCTCTGAGCAGTCGGGATGTGGCCTGCGCGCAGAGCGCCCTCGTCGGGGTACGCCGGTGCGGTGGTGCGCTCACCGCTGTACTCCTCGGGGGAGCGGACGTCGATCAGGGGGCTGCCGATGTGTGCGAGAACGTCTTCCTTGTAGGCGCGGATCACAGAGTCATCGCGCTCGACGACGGGGTACTCCGTCGGTGTGATCTGCGGTGCGTCGCGGGTGATCTCTCGACCCTCCGCGATCCAGCGATCGCGACCGCCGTCGAGCAGTCGCACGTCCTCGTGGCCGAAGAGCGAGAAGACCCAGAGTGCGTAGGCGGCCCACCAGTTGTTCTTGTCGCCGTAGATCACGACCGTGTCGTCGCGGGAGATGCCCTTGCTGCTGAGCAGCTTCGCGAACCCCTCGCCATCGACGTAGTCGCGGACGACCGGGTCGTTGAGCTCGGTGTGCCAGTCGACCTTCACGGCGCCCGGGATGTGACCGGTCTCGTAGAGGAGCACATCCTCGTCGGATTCGACGACGACCAGGCCGGGCGTGCCGAGGCGCTCGGCCAGCCACTCGGTGGTCACGAGCCGGCCGGGCTCGGCATACTCGGCGAACTTGGACGAAGTGGTGTCGAACTCGATGGCCACAGGGATCTCCTCAGACGGTGAGCGGCGATGATGCAGGGGTGACGGCGTAATGTGGAGCCGATACTTCGACGATAGATCCACGCCGCGCGCCCTGCACCGGATTCGTAAGACTTCGACACAGGTGCGCCCCCGATACAGGACCGTGATGACCGACACGCCCACCCGCACGGGCATCGTGCACCTGACAGATCGACAGCCGACCGTCACCGGTCCCGAGATGCTGGCCAGCCTCGTGCCGCCGCCGCAGTTCGACGGCGCCACGTTCGAGAGCTATCGCGCCGACGAGGCGTACCCGTCTCAGGAAGAGGCGAAGGAGACTCTTATCCGCTTCGCCGGACGAGGCGCTCCTGTGAAGCGCGGTGGATTCTTCGGCCGAGCCAAGAAGGAGCCCGAGACGAAGCCGGGCGTCTATCTTGACGGCGGCTTCGGCGTCGGAAAGACCCACCTGCTGGCCTCGATCTATCACGCGATGCCCGCGCGCAGGAAGTACTTCGGCTCGTTCATCGAGTACACGGCTCTGGTCGGCGCGCTGGGATACAAGAACACCGTCGACCTGCTCAAGGGCGCCGATCTGCTGTGCATCGACGAGTTCGAGCTCGACGACCCGGGCGACACCATGGTGATGACGCGCCTGATCGGCGAACTCGTGCCGACCGGCACCAAGCTCGCCGCAACCTCGAACACGCCGCCGAACGCGCTGGGAGAGGGACGCTTCGCCGCGCAGGACTTCCTGCGTGAGATCCACGCGATGTCGGACAGCTTCCAGACGATCCGCATCGACGGCGTGGACTTCCGCCAGCGCGCTCTCGACGGGCACGCCGTCGTCAGCGATGACGATGCGTACGACCGCGCGATCGAGGATGGGGCCGGCCGGGGCACCGCATCCGACGACTCGTTCGCCGATGTGATCCGTCACCTGGCTCGCGTGCACCCCTCGCGCTACCTCCGGATCATCGCAGGACTCGACCTCGTGGGCCTGAAGGACGTGCGAGTTCTGACGGACCAGTCCGAGGCTCTGCGCTTCGTCGCGTTCGTCGACCGTGTGTACGACGCGCAGATCCCGATCGTCGCCACCGGTGTGAGCCTCGACCAGGTGTTCGCGGAGGAGATGCTGAGCGGCGGATACCGCAAGAAATACCTGCGTGCTATCTCCAGACTCAATGCACTTACACACGCGGATCGCAGTGTCGCGTAACGCGATGTTCACACACGCGGCGTCTCTGTAACGCCGCCGCAACAAACCTCACGCATTCCGGAAATCGGGCGGCCTCACACTGAAGCTCTCAGTTTCCCGAATGTGAGGTTTGACTATGGATGCTCCAGGCAACATCTCCTGGGCGATCACCGCGACCGCCCTCGTACTGCTCATGACGCCCGGCGTCGCCTTCTTCTACGGCGGTCTCGTCAAGGCCAAGAGCGTCGTCAGCATGATGATGATGAGCTTCGGCTCGATCGGCCTCGTCGCCGTTCTATGGATCCTCTTCGGGTTCTCGATGAGCGCCGTCGACAGCCCCACCGCCTTCGCAGGCAACCCCTTCGCCGACATCGGCCTCTCCAGCCTCGCGGCCGGTGAGGGGTCGAACGTCGCACTTCTCGGAGTCGCATACGGTGCGACCTTCGCGATCATCACCGTCGCACTCATCTCGGGTGCCATCGCCGACCGTGCGAAGTTCGGCAGCTGGCTGATCTTCGCCGGCGTCTTCGCCACGGTCGGATACTTCCCGGTCGCCGCATGGGTCTGGGGCGGCGGTTGGATCATGAACCTCGGCACCACGCTCTTCGGTGAGGACAGCGGCATCGGCGTGATCGACTACGCCGGCGGTACCGCTGTGCACATCAACGCGGGTGCTGCCGCGCTCGCCCTCGCAATCGTCCTCGGCAAGCGCATCGGCTTCCAGAAGGGCATCCTCAAGCCGCACAACGTTCCGCTGACCCTCCTCGGCGCTGCTCTGCTGTGGTTCGGCTGGTTCGGCTTCAACGCCGGTGCCGAGTGGCTCGCAGAGGACATGGGCGGCGTCGGACTCATCGGTCTGAACACCCTCGGCGCTACGGCGGCCGCGATCCTCGGCTGGATCCTCATCGAGAAGATCAAGGACGGAAAGCCCACGTCGGTGGGTGCAGCATCGGGTGCCGTCGCCGGTCTGGTCGCCATCACCCCCGCCTGCGCCAACCTGACCCCCGGGTGGTCGCTGCTGCTCGGTGCCGTCGCCGGCATCGTGTGCGCACTCGCGGTGGAGATGAAGTTCCGCCTCGGTTTCGATGACTCGCTCGACGTCGTCGGCATCCACCTCGTCGGTGGCCTGATCGGAACGCTCTACCTCGGCTTCTTCGCCTCCGGAACCGGTCTCTTCGTCGGTGGCGACGCACGCCAGCTCGCCGTCCAGGCGATCGCAGCTCTCGGTGTGCTGGTCTACTCCTTCGTCGTCGCCTTCATCATCGGCTTCGCGATCGAGAAGACGATCGGCTTCCGCGTCACCAGCGAAGACGAGATCGCCGGTGTCGACCAGGTCGTGCACGGCGAGGAGGGATACGCACTGGCCGACGCCTGAACTCCCGTTAGGGTGACCGTGTGAGCAACTCGAACGGCATCCTGGCAAGACTCGCGGAGATCCTCTTCACAGCACTGGGATCTGACCGGGCGTCTCGGACGAACACTCGTCCGGGACGCCCGGTCTCGCGTGTGCGCACGTCCGAGGAGGTGCGCTCCGCAGCATCCGGCTCGAGAAATCCCGCGCGGGGAAAGGAGACGGTGCGCGTCGACCCCGACCGGATCAAGCAGCTCCGCATCGGCTACGCGCCCGACCGCGACGGCGCACCGGACGCGGGAGAGATCATCTGGACCTGGGTGCCGTACGAGGAGAACGACGGCAGGGGCAAGGACCGTCCGGTGCTCGTGATCGGGCGCGAATCGGCGGATCGGGTCTACGCGGTGCGAATGACGAGCAAGGCCCACGACGGCGACCGCGACTATCTGTCGATCGGTTCCGGAGACTGGGACTCGCAAGGACGCGAATCGTGGGTCGATATCGAGCAGCTCTACAGCGTGCACGAGAGCGGTCTGCGCCGCGAGGCGGCCGTGCTCGACCGTTCTCGTTACGGTCGGGTCGCATCGGCGCTGGCACGTCGGTACGGCTGGGCGAGCGCGTGAGCATCTGACTCTTTCGAGCGTCTCGGGGTCCCGAAGCTGCGCACTCTGCTGAGCGTCCACACCAGCGAGCCGGATGCGACGAGAGCCGCCACGAGTCCCGCGACGTGCAGTGTCAGAGACATGCCGCCCCGCTCGGGCAGCAGGAATCCGTATGGCACCCAGCCGTCCGTGATGCCCCTGAGCAAGACGACGCCCAGCCATGCGACCGGGTACGGGAGCACGAGCCAGAGGCGTCGCCACGGCATCGGAGCACGATCGCCGATGAGCACCCAGTCGAATACCAGCAGCACGGGGAACAGGGTGTGGAGTGCGAGGCTCACCCAGGCCGGCGCGCTTCCGGTTCCCGGTACCAGCACGTTGTACACGACGCCCACGACGATCATGCACGCAACGGCCACGGCACGAGCGCTGGTGAGCGGTACAGGTATCGAGCGACGGCGAATCGTCAGCAGCCCCGTCGCTATCAGGACACCAGCGGTCAGCAGACTCGTCAGATTCGTGAAGTAGCCGAAGTAGTCGACCAGACTCGCTCCCTGACGGGGAATTCCGATCACATACGTGAACACCAGGATCTCGACCACCACTCCGCCCACGAGCACACGGAGGATTCCGATCCCAGGAGAGGCAGGCGGCAATGACGTCATCCGTTCAGGGTACGAGCGGGACTCCTGCAATCCGTTCGGCGAAGCGCTGCGAACCATCTGTGAGTCGCAGCACGCGACGACATCACAGGAGGCATCATGCGTTTCATCCCCACCAAGGTCCATGGCATCCTCGACTACGTCGTCGGAGTGGCGCTGATCGCTGCTCCGTGGCTGTTCGGCTTCGCAAACGTCGGCGGTCCCGCCGTGATCATCCCGATCGTGCTCGGCGTCGGCCTCATCGTCTACAGCCTGTTCACGAAGTACGAATGGGGCCCCTTCGGCTTCATCCCGATGCCCGTCCACCTCGTCTTCGACATCGTCGCGAGCCTGTTCCTGGCGCTCTCGCCCTGGATCTTCGGCTTCTCGACCGAGGCGCCCAACGTGTGGCTCCCGCACGTGGTCGTCGGTGTCGCCGTGATCCTGGTCGTCCTGTTCTCACAGCCCCAGCCTGCGAGCGTCAAGGCCACAGCACGCGCCTGATCCATCTGCACTCTGAAGCCCCGCACGGAACGTCGGCCCCGTGCGGGGCTTCAGTTCTGCAACGCCGAGCTCACCCAGCGTGCGTACTGCTGCCAGGGTTCGCCCTCAGTGCGCAGCCCCGCAATGTGCGCCGACAGGATCGGGGTGAGCGTGAACCACTCGCCCCCCTCGCGGGCTTCCGCGAACTCCCGATGTCTCGCCTGTTCGACTTCCCGACCGCCACGCTCGAAGGCCAGGAGCTCTTCGTGCCGGATGCTGGCGAGGCGTTGCCGAGGGCGACGGCTGGTTCCGATCTTCACTCGGCGGTCATAGCGGATGTAGTAGACCACCTCGATCACGGGCCTGGGCAGACCGGGATCCGGCGAGTCCCCGTATCGCCATCCGCACCAGGCGCACATCAGCGCCGCTGCCACGCGCACTGCCTCCGCGTGGCCGCACAGCGAGCAGGGGCTGGGTAGCTGGATGGCCGACACGGTCGGCACGCTACCGGCAGCCACCGACGTCGAACCTCGCCTAGCTGCGCCGCAGCGAGCCGGAGTCTTGGAAGCGCTGCGACGAGCGGGTCGAGATCCCGGGAGTGGATGGTCTCCCACACCGCCGGCATCCCGCGGCTGCGGTCGCCCGAGAGGAAGTCGTCGAGCAGAGTGGTCATCCTGTGCCGGGCGACGATCCGCTCATGGGTGCGAAAAAACCCCGCGACACCTGAGTGTGCGGGGTTGTGGTGGGCGATACCGGACTCGAACCGATGACCTCTTCCGTGTGAAGGAAGCGCGCTACCAACTGCGCCAATCGCCCATACCTGTGGGGTACGTCAACCGATACTACCCGACGGTCGGAGGCGAAGTTGACCATGCTGGGAGACACGCGCGAGATTCGGTTTGAGTTTTGACAGTCGCCGATCATCGGCTAATGTTTCATAAGTGCCCGGGACAACAACCGGGAACAACGCGGATGTAGCGCAGTTGGTAGCGCACAACCTTGCCAAGGTTGGGGTCGCGAGTTCGAGTCTCGTCATCCGCTCAAGTGCAGGGGCCTTCTTCGGAAGGCCTTCCGCACGTGGGGTCAATCCACACGGTGGCGTGGCCGAGCGGCTAGGCACCGGCCTGCAAAGCCGTTTACACGGGTTCGAATCCCGTCGCCACCTCAGTAACTGAATAGCCCGAACGGGCGCGATTGGCGCAGCGGTAGCGCGCTTCCCTGACACGGAAGAGGTCACTGGTTCGATCCCAGTATCGCGCACAGAGAAACCCCCGGTTTTCCGGGGGTTTTTTGTTTCTCCGGGGTGATCTTTCGCCGAACGAGCCGACGAGGAGATCGTTCACTCGGCGGTGATGAGCGTCGGAGCAGGGTCCTCCAGCCCGCTTCGTAGCTCGACCCGTGTTCACACGACGGGAGCGGGGCAACTGCCCGCTCACACTGCGATCAGGTCGGCTGTGACGACCGCTTGACCACGTCGTAGGCGGCGAGCGCAGCCTTGCGTGTCGCAGCGAGATCGACGATCGGCTCCGACGGAGCATCCGATGCCCACTGCGAGATGTAGAGACCGTTCGGGTCGAACTTCTTCGCCTGCAGTTCGGGGTTGAAGACACGGAAGTACGGTGCGGCGTCAGCGCCGGACCCTGCCACCCACTGCCAGTTGAACGGGTTGCTCGCGCCGTCAGCATCGACCAGCGTGTCCCAGAACCACTCCTCGCCGCGACGCCAGTCGATCAGCAGGTTCTTCACGAGGAACGATGCCGTGACCATGCGCACCCGATTGTGCATGAAGCCGGTGTGCCAGAGTTCCCGCATGCCCGCATCCACCAGCGGGATGCCGGTGTCGCCATGCTGCCACGCCTCGAGCTGCGCCGGATCGAGCGGCGGCCACGGGAACGCGTCGTACTGACGGCGCAGATTGACGGTCGCCAGGTCGGGGGAGTGGAACGTCGTGTGCCAGGCGAACTCGCGCCAGCCGAGCTCCGAGAGAAAACCTGCGGCGCCGTCGGCGTCGACCGCCTCCTGCCAGACGGTGAACGGGCTGAGCTCGCCCCAGCGGAGACGAGGCGAAAGCAGAGAGGTGGCACCGGCCGACGGCTCGTCACGGGCGCGGTCATATGACCCGATGTCCTCGTGCAGGAAGGAGCGCAGCCGGGCGCGCGCGGCGGGCTCGCCGGGCTCCCAGGTCTCGCGCAGTCCGCCGGCCCAGTCAGGGCGGGTGGGCAGCAGGTTCCAGTCGTCGAGGTCGTCTGAGGCCGGCGCGCTGGCGACCCCGTCGAGGCTTCGCGGTGCGGGGAGCGGCGCTCGGGGCGTGGGAAGCGCGAGGCAGGCGCGCCAGAAAGGGGTGAACACCGAGAAGTGGGTGCCGCTGCCGGTCTTCACCGTCCACGGCTCGTGCAGCAGCGATGCCTGGAAGGACGTCACCTCGAGTCCGTCGTCGCGCAATGACGTCTTCAGGGTCGTGTCGATGTCACGTTCGGCACCGCCGTAGCGCCGGTTCCAGAACACGGCTGTGGCTCCGGTGTCGGTGACCGTCTCGCGCACGACGCGCTCGGCCGGACCACGCCGGAGGATGAGCGATGCGCCGAGGTCCTGCACCCGTTCGCTCAGCGACGCGAGGGAATGGTGCAGCCACCAGCGAGCAGCACCGCCCAGCGGTCGTATGCCGGGGGACTCCTCGTCGAGGACGTACAGCATGACCAGGGGTTCGTCGCGATCGATCGCTGCCCTCAGTGCCGGATTGTCGGCGAGCCGAAGGTCGTCGCGGAGCCAGACGAGTGAGGGAGAGACCATGGCACCATTCTCACCCGAGCGTCCGAACCGGTGGGCGGGGTTGCGCGCCTGGGACCTCAGCGGCTACGGCGCGCCGGTCGCCTGCGCGCGGGAGCGGGCTCGGCGGTCGACCACACAGCCCACAGCACCAGGAGCGGCTGGAGGAAGAGGCGTCCGAAACGACGAGCCTCGGTGTCGAGACCCGGCGTCGACCGTCGGGTTCGCCACTGGTGCACGTTCCCGGGGAAGACGGCGACGAAGAACGCGGCAGTCGCGAAGCCCATGCGGCGTCTCTCCTTCGGGAGGGCGAGCAGCCCGACGGCGAGAGCGACCTCAGCGGCTCCCGAGGCGATCACGATCGCGTCCTTGTCGAGGCGCGTGGCCTTCGTGGCCCAGTCCGGCACGACGACCCGGAAGCCACGGGTGCTCACGAAATGGACGATGCCGATCGCCCCGAGTGCGAGTGCGAGGATCCAACGCGCCAGTGCTCTGATCATCTGCTCACGCTACCCCGACGGCTCCGGAGGGCATACGGTTCGTCGGAGCGCCGCCACGCCCGGTCATCCGGGGCCGAGCATTCGGGCGCCCTCCCATTCGCGAAACCCGTCGGCGATCTCGGGTGCGTGCGTGTGATGCAGATAGTGCTCGCCGTCGACGGGGATGACGGTTCCGTCGTCCACGGCCGCGGCCTGGCGCTCGTGCAGGTCGAGCCAGTTCGGAGTGACCGCGTTGTCGGCGACCACGAACAGCAGGAGCGGGAGTCGGTCGGGAAAGCCGGTGCCCGCGGCATCCGCGAAGTTGGTCCTGATGTGCGTCATCTCATCGAGATAGGTCGGGGAGAGCGAGTTCCGATTGCTGAGGAGCGCCATCTGCTCGCGCGCGTCGTCGTCGTAGTCGAGGCCGCCCAGGTCATCGCCCGTCAGGCTCGTGATGACTCGGACCAGGCCCAGACTCTTCGCCGCGCCCAACAGTCCGACGGGGAACTCCGTGTCCATGTTCGGCTGCCCCGGCACGCTCGTGTCGATGCCGACGAAGGCCGTCACCTCATCCGGGTATCGCTCGGCGTACTCGATCGCATAGATCCCGGCGATCGAGTGCCCCATGAGCACGTACTCGTCGACCTGCAGCACCCGGAGTGCCTCGTGGATCTCGCCGACGATGTTCTCGGTCGTCCGCTCGGTGTCGGTGCCGTCGCTCAGACCATAGCCGAACGGTTCGACGACGATCACCCGGTGATCTTCCGCCAGATCGGATACCAGCGGCGCGAAGTCGAGCACAGGCGAGGCCGTGCCGAAGCCCGGGAGAAGCACGATGTCGGTCGCGCCCTCTCCTGCGACGAGGACGTTCATCTCGCGACCGTCGACCACCACCGTCTGACCGTAGGGTTCGATACGGTCGCGCTCGGTGGCTGTGGCTACCGCATTCACGATCGTCGTGGTCGTGAGACCGACCGCGAGAACGCCGCCGATCGCGGTCAGGACGAGGAGGGTTCTCTTGATGGATCTGCGCACGGTGGCCTTCCCGGCGCACGCGGAGATCGGGAGGAGCGCGCGCCTGCTCTCCAGCCTGACGAACGCGAGACGCCCGCGCGTCAGCCCTCGACAGACATCCGCATACCGCGTTCGCGGTATGCGGATGTCATCCGGCGGGAGGATCCGAGCGTCGCGGAGACGCGAAATACTGGATGCATGCCGTCGACCCGTGAACCCCGTGTCGGGATTCGACTGAACGATGTCGTCGTCGTCGCACTGATCGTGATCTTCGCGCTGCTGCCGTTCCCCGACGACACCTTCCGCGCGCGAGGACTCCTCTTCGTGCCGGCGCTCGTCGCCGCTGCGGTCATGCCCTTCCGTCGTCGTTGGCCGCTCGTGGTGCTGGCGATCAGTCTGCTGTGCGCCGTCGCGTCTGCGGCCGCAGGCACCATCTCACCGAGCGCGCTCCTCGCCGCAGCGATCGGCTGCTACTCCGCCATCGATCGACGCGGACGCGGCATCGGACTGATCGCGGTCGCAGTCTCGGCCGTGGTGGTCTTCCTCTCGAACGGCTGGGCCCTTGCGGGGGATCTTCTCGACTCGACCGCGCTGCAGTTCGTCCTGCTCGTCGTCCTCGGCGGTGCACTCGGAGACGCGGCCAGATCTCGGCGGGAATTCGCCGCCGCGATGATCGAGCGCGCGGAGCGCGCCGAGCGGAACCGCGATGACGAGGCGCGCAGACGCGTCGCTGAGGAGCGGGTGCGCATCGCCCGAGACCTCCACGATGTCGTAGCCCACCAGATCGCGGTGATCAGCCTGAACGCCGGTGTCGCCTCGTCGGCGCTCGACAGCAGGCCGGAGCGCGCCAGGGAGGCTCTCACCACGGTGCGCAGTGCATCTCGCACGGTGCTCAGCGACATCGGCGGCCTCATGTCGCTGCTTCGCTCCGATGCTCTCGACGACCCCGAAGACCGCCGGCCGCAGAGCGGGCTGGCCCAGCTGGACACCCTGATCGACGGTTTTCGACGAGGTGGGCTCCGAGTCGATCTGCGGCGCCAGGACGACGGGTTCGTGCTGTCGCCCGCGAGTGACCACGCGGCGTATCTCGTGCTGCAGGAGGCACTCACGAACGCCCACAAGCACGGCCTCGGAGACACAGCCACCGTGGCGCTGCGCATCGAGAGCGCGGCCCTGCACCTGACGATCGTGAACCCGACCAGAAACGTCGCACCTGCGTCGCCGGCCCCCGGCAACGGACTCCGTGGCATCCAGGAGCGGCTCGCAGCGGTGCGTGGAGCGGCACACTTCGGCAGCGATCGAGGTGTCTTCTCGCTGGAGGCGTGGATCCCGGTCGAGGGCGTCGATACGCCATGACCGTCTCGGTGCTCGTGGTCGACGACCAGCCTCTCGTGCGACATGCGGTGCGGGACATCCTCATCGACGGTGGCCTCGTGGTCGCGGGGGAGGCATCGAACGGACACGACGCCGTGCGTCTGGCGAAGACGGCCGCACCGGACGTCGTGCTGATGGACATCAGGATGCCGGAGCTCGACGGAATCGCCGCCACCGCTCTCATCTGCGCTCAGAACGACTCAGCCGTCCAGAACGACTCGGCGGCTCAGCCGCGAGTGCTGATCCTGACGACGTTCGAAGAGGACGAGAACGTCGTCGCCGCACTTCGCGCGGGGGCGAGCGGCTTCATCGGCAAAGGCGCGGAACCCGACGAGATCGTCCGGGCTGTGCGCACCGTCCACGACGGGGAAGCCCTGCTGTCGTCGATGGCCACGCGTGCACTGATCGAGCGCTCCATCCGACGCGGCGGATCAGACCCCGCCGCACGATGGACCACCGCCCTCGCTCTCCTGACTCCGCGCGAGCGCGAGGTGCTCGTGCTCGTCGCCGAAGGCCTCGCCAATGACGACATCGCCGCGGGGCTCACGATCTCGCCGCACACCGCGAAGACCCACGTGAACCGGATCATGTCGAAGGCGGGAGCACGCGACAGGGCGCAGCTCGTCATCCTCGCCTACGAGACCGGACTCGTCGTGACCGGCGCCTGATCCGCATCCTCAGGCGTGACAAGCCCTGCGCCACACTGGGATCATGACCGTCCTGCGCATCAGCATCCTGTTCGTGCTCGCCGCCGTCGCCGAGATCGGGGGTGCCTGGCTGATCTGGCAGGCTGTGAAGGAGAACAGAGGCTGGGTGTTCGCGGTTCTCGGGGTCATGGCCCTCGGCGCATACGGGTTCATCGCGGCGCTCCAGCCCGACGCGAACTTCGGGCGTGTGCTGGCGTCTTACGGCGGCGTGTTCATCGCCGGATCCCTGGCGTGGGGGATCATCGTCGACGGCTTCAAGCCGACGCTCTGGGACTGGGTCGGATCCGCGATCGCGCTGGTCGGCGCGGCGATCATCATCCTCGCGCCGACGGCGGCGGACACCTCGTCGGAGACGGGACTGTAGCGGTCAATCGGCCCCGGGCATGCGAGTAGCCTAGATCCAGACCCAGATGGAGTGTGCAGTGCCTGAAAATGCTCAGCCGAAAGACGGCTTCGCCCTGTTCTCTGACCGTTCAGTCGTCGCGATGCGCGTCAACGGAACCCTCAAGGACCTCGCCGCGACAGTGACGGATGCCGACGAGGTCGAGCCGGTCACGATCGACAGCCCTGACGGACTCAACATCCTCCGACACTCGGCGGCGCATGTGCTCGCGCAGGCGGTGCAGCGGATCAGCCCGCAGGCGAACCTCGGCATCGGTCCGCCCATCACCGACGGCTTCTACTACGACTTCGGCGTCGAGACGCCGTTCACGCCCGAGGACATCAAGGCGATCACGAAAGAGATGCAGCGCATCGTGCGTGAGGGCCAGCGTTTCGTGCGCCGTGTCGTCACCGACGACGAGGCGCGAGCCGAGCTCGCCGACGAGCCTTTCAAGCTGGAGCTCATCGGTCTCAAGGGCGGCAAGGAGGCGGCAGAGGGCGCGTCCGTCGAAGTCGGCGAGGGCGAACTCACGATCTACGACAACACGACCCGCGACGGCGAGGTCGTCTGGAAGGACCTGTGCCGCGGGCCGCACCTGCCCAACACCCGCATGATCGGGAACGGCTGGGACCTCACCCGCATCGCCGCCGCCTACTGGCGCGGCAGTGAGAAGAACCCGCAGCTGCAGCGCATCTACGGCACGGCGTGGCCGTCGAAGGACGAGCTGCGCGAGTACCAGCACCGTCTCGAGGAGGCCGCGAAGCGCGACCACCGTCGACTGGGCAAGGAGCTCGACCTGTTCTCGTTCCCCGAGGAGATCGGCTCGGGCCTCTCGGTCTGGCACCCTCGCGGTGGCATCGTCCGCGGCGAGATGGAGCAGCACGCGCGCAGGCGGCACATCGAGGGCGGCTACACGTACGTGTACACCCCGCACATCTCGAAGGAAGACCTCTTCCTCACCTCGAACCACCTCGTCACGTACAAGGAGGGCATGTACCCGCCGATCGTCATGGACGAGGAGCGCGACGACGAGGGGAACATCACCAAGCAGGGCCAGGACTACTACCTGAAGCCCATGAACTGCCCGATGCACATCCTCATCTACAAGGAGCGGGCACGCAGCTACCGCGACCTGCCGCTGCGCTTCGCCGAGAACGGCACCGTGTATCGCAACGAGCTGTCCGGTGCACTGCACGGCCTCACTCGCGTGCGCGGCTTCACCCAGGACGATTCGCACCTCTTCGTGACGCCGGACCAGCTCGAGGGCGAGGTCTCCAAGGTCCTCGAGTTCATCCTGTCGATGCTCCGCGACTTCGGCCTGACCGACTTCGAGCTCGAGCTGTCGATGAAGGACGACGAGAAGTCCAAGTGGATCGGCTCGGACGAGTTCTGGGAGTCGTCGACCGATGCTCTGCGTCGCGTCGCTGTGGCATCCGGTCTGAAGCTCACCGAGGTTCCGGGCGAGGCTGCCTTCTACGGCCCCAAGATCGACCTCAAGACGCGCGACGCGATCGGCCGCACCTGGCAGCTGTCGACCGTGCAGGTCGACCCCAACCTGCCCGAGCGCTTCGAGCTCGAGTACATGGACAAGGACGGCCAGAAGAAGCGGCCGATCATGATCCACCGTGCGCTGTTCGGGTCGATCGAGCGGTTCTTCGCGATCCTTCTCGAGCACTACGCCGGTGACTTCCCGGTGTGGCTGTCGCCGGTGCAGGTCGTCGGCATCCCCGTCGCAGACGAGTTCGCCGACTACCTCGGCGAGGTCGTCGACACCCTCCGGACGCAGGGAGTGCGGGCTGAGCTCGACACCTCCGACGACCGGATGCAGAAGAAAATCCGCACGCACACGACCGGCAAGGTTCCGCTGCTGCTGATCGCGGGGGAGAAGGACCGCGAGGCCGGCACCGTCTCGTTCCGCTACCGCGACGGCACGCAGGAGAACGGCGTGCCGATCGCCGACGCCGTCTCTCGCATCCGTGCCGCGATCGACGCGCACGCTCTCGTGCAGACAGCAGGGGACCTGGCGTGACGACGCCCTCCGAGCCGTGGGAGGACGCCGGCGAATTCGCCGGCGTCCCCGACGAGTTCCAGCGGCTGTGGACCCCGCACCGGATGGCGTACATCCAGGCGGGCCCGGAGCCGCTGCGCGAGGAGTGCCCGTTCTGCGAGGCTCCGAAGCTCCCGGATGCCGAGCGGCTCATCGTGGCACGGGGCGAGACGGCCTACGTGCTTCTCAACCTGTTCCCCTACAACTCGGGGCACCTTCTGGTCTGCCCGTATCGCCACATCGCGACCTACGACCAGGCGACGCCCGAAGAGGTCGCCGAGATCGGTGCGCTGACCCAGATGGGCATGCGCGTACTCCGAGAAGTGTCACGCTGCGACGGCTTCAACCTCGGGATGAACCAGGGCGCCGTCGCGGGCGCCGGCGTCGACGGACACCTGCACCAGCACATCGTGCCGCGATGGACGTCGGACGCCAACTTCTTCCCGATCATCGCGAAGACCAAGGCGCTGCCACAGCTGCTCGGCGAGGTACGCGAGGCCGTGGCAGACGCCTGGCCGAAGGCCTAGCGCGGGTCAGCGCACCTGACGCGCGGTGAACTGCATGCGCGGGTTCGCGTAGAACTCCTGCGCCTCGACGAGCTGCAGTTCGCGCGCACCGGACTCGAGGGTCGCCGCGAGCAGGTCGAACACACTCGATGCCGTGCGCTCGAGCGCCGTCTTGGCATCGCCCGTCGCGACGTAGTGCGCCGTGAACAGGGCCGCGGTCACGTCACCCGAGCCGTTGGCCTTCATCGGCAGGCGTGGCGTCTGCACGATCCAGGCGCCGGTCGGGTCGGCGACGAGCATCTCGATGGTGCCCTCTTCGCGGTCGGGGCGCTCGACGCTCGTGACGAGCACCGTGCGCGGTCCCATCGCCATCGCCAGGTCGACCGACGTCAGAGTGGACTCCAGCGTGTCGGGCTCGGTGTCAGTGAGGAAGCCGAGCTCGAACTGGTTCGGCGTGATGATGTCGGCAGCCGGCACGACCTTCTCGCGCAGGAGGATCGGGATGGCCGGTGCGACGAAGCATCCGGACTTCGCGTTGCCCATGACCGGGTCGCACGCGTACACGGCGTCGGGGTTGGCGGCCTTGACCCGCGCGACGGCGTCGATGATCACGTCTCCGATGCCCTCGCCGCCCTGATACCCGCTGAGCACCGCATCGATCTCCCCGAAGACCCCGCGTTCCTCGATGCCTGTGATGACCTCACGCACGTCGTTCGGATCGATCAACGGGCCGCGCCAGGCGCCGTAGCCGGTGTGGTTCGAGAAGTTCACCGTGTAGACCGGGAGCACCTCGACGCCGATCCGCTGCAGAGGGAAGACTGCGGCGGAGTTTCCGACATGGCCGTACGCGACGGCGGACTGGATGGAGAGGATCTTCATTCTCCGATCCTTTCAGTGAGGGCGGGAGGGGTCCCGCGGCGGGTGTTCATCGCACGGCTGCGACGAGGTCGGCGACGAGCGTCTCCGCGTCGTCTTCTGACAGGTCATGAACGGTGAGGCGCAGGTGGTGTGAGGGCTCGGCCCGCTCGTCGAGGGCGAAGTCGTCTCCCGTGCGCGCCAGCCAGCCACGTCGCATCAGTCGCTCGGCGACGACCCTCGCCGGTTTCGGCAGCCGCACCCACAGGCTCAGTCCGTCGGTGGCGGGGGAGTCGAGTCCCTGTTCCCGCAGACGATCCGCGAAGGCCGCGTTCCTCGCGGCGTAATGCTCTCGGGCCTCGGCGATCCGTGAGACGACAGCGTCATCGGTGAGCTGGGTCAGAGTGAGGCGCTGCAGCAGGTGGCTGACCCACGTGGTGCCCGGGCTGAGCCGCATGGCGAGGCGCTCGGCCGTCGTCGCGTCCGTCGCGGCGATCGCGAGGCACATGTCGGGTCCGAGGAATTTCGAGACCGAGCGCACAAGGGCGAACCGGCGGTGCTCGGGTCCGATGAGGGACTCGTACGGCCGATGGGACAGCATCGAGAAATGGTCGTCTTCGATGATCAGCACATACGGGTGGTCAGCGAGCACGGCGCGCAACTCGGCGGCCCGGGCGGCAGTGAGGCTCGCACCGGTCGGGTTCTGTGCACGGGGAGTGCAGATCACTGCGCGGACGCCGGCATCCAGCGCCTCACGCAGCCCCTGGACCGTCATGCCCTGGTCATCGACGGGCACGGGGATCGCACGGTACCCCCCGAGGCGCACCGTGTGGATGCTGGCGAGGAAGCAGGGGTCCTCGAGCGCGACGGCGTCGTCGCGCATCAGCGCTTGAGCGAGAAGGCGCTCCACGGCGTCGACAGCCCCGCTGGTCACGGTGATGCCGAAGTCGAGGTGGCCGATGTCGCCGGCGATCCACTCGCGCGCCCATTCGTCGAGACCGCGGTCGATGACGGGTTCTCCATAGAGCACGGGTCGCCCGGCGACCGTGGCGAGCGCCTGCGACGGATCGGGGATCAGCCGGGGATCGGGGTTGCCGGTGCCGACGTCGCGCAGCACCGTGTCGGACGCGTATCCCTCCTGGGCGACGGCCTCGAGACCCGTGATGACCGTGCCGGCGCGACCGCGCGAGATGACGATCCCCGCCTGGGCGAGCTGTCGGTAGGCGGCGACGGCGGTGTTGCGGTTGACGCCGAGAGTCGCCGCCAGCTCGCGGACAGGCGGAAGAGGGCTGCCTGCACGCAGGACTCCGCGGTCGCGCAGCCCGCGCACGCTGTCGGCGATGTCCGCTGCGGTGGTTCCCGTGATCTGGTCGCTCATGTGTCCTCACCTCCGATTCTAGGTCGTTCCGGACAGTGCTACTGTTTGGCCTAGATCAAACGAGACATCGTTCGACACCCATGCACATCGTGCTTCCCCGACAGGAGCTCTCATGACCGAACAGCCCACCACCGGATCCTCGCGCGTCAAGCGCGGTCTCGCCGAGATGCTCAAGGGCGGGGTGATCATGGACGTCGTCACCGCAGATCAGGCGAAGATCGCCGAGGACGCCGGCGCCGTCGCCGTGATGGCCCTCGAACGGGTTCCCGCCGACATCCGCGCCCAGGGCGGAGTGTCGCGGATGAGCGACCCCGACATGATCGACAGCATCATCGCCTCGGTCTCGATCCCCGTGATGGCCAAGGCCCGGATCGGTCACTTCGTCGAGGCGGAGGTCCTGCAGGAGCTCGGCGTCGACTACATCGACGAGTCCGAGGTGCTGTCGCCCGCCGACTACGTGAACCACATCGACAAGCACGGCTTCGACGTGCCGTTCGTCTGCGGTGCCACGAACCTCGGTGAGGCACTCCGCCGGATCAACGAGGGTGCGGCCATGATCCGTTCCAAGGGCGAGGCCGGCACCGGCGATGTCTCCGAGGCGATGAAGCACATCCGCAAGATCCGCGGCGAGATCGCCGCGCTCACCGCGCTGCCCAAGGACGAGCTGTTCGTCGCCGCCAAGGAGCTGCAGGCGCCGTACGAGCTCGTCGCCGAGATCGCCGAGACGGGCAAGCTCCCCGTCGTGCTCTTCGTCGCCGGCGGCGTGGCCACGCCTGCGGATGCCGCCATGATGATGCAGCTGGGCGCGGACGGCGTGTTCGTCGGCTCCGGGATCTTCAAGTCGGGCAACCCCGTCGAGCGCGCGAAGGCGATCGTCAAGGCGACCACGTTCTTCGATGACGCGAAGGTCATCGCCGAGGCCTCGCGCGGCCTCGGAGAGGCGATGGTCGGCATCAACGTCTCCGACCTCCCCGCACCGCACCGCCTGGCCGAGCGTGGCTGGTAGACCCGCAGTCGGCGTGCTGGCCCTGCAGGGCGACGTGCGTGAGCACGCCGCCCTGCTGGCCGGGCTCGGTGCCGACGTCGTCCTCGTGCGGCGCCCCGAGGAGCTCGCCGCCGTGAGCGGCCTCGTGATCCCCGGTGGCGAGTCCAGCGTGATCGACAAGCTCTCGCGCACCTTCGGGATGCAGGAGCCGATCCGTGCCGCGATCAGCGCCGGGCTTCCCGCGTATGGAACATGTGCGGGGCTGATCCTCCTCGCAGACGAGGTGCTCGACGGCATCGACGGACAGCAGTCGTTCGGCGGTATGGACATCGCCGTCCGCCGCAATGCCTTCGGGCGTCAGACGGAGTCGTTCGAGATGTCGCTCGAGGTTCCGGTGCTCGGCGAGCCCCCTGTGCACGCGACCTTCATCCGCGCTCCGATCGTGGAGCGGGTCGGTCCTGATGTGGAAGTACTCGCCACGCTGCCCGACGGCGGGATCGTCGCGGTGCAGCATGGGTCGCTGCTCGGCACCAGTTTTCATCCCGAGGTCGACGGTGAGACGCGCTTCCACGAGATGTTCCTCGAGCGGGTCCGAGATCGCAGCGGTCGATGACATCGATCCATGGCGACCCGCCATGCACCAGAGCATGACAGGCCGTGGTCCCAGGTCGGACTAGTCTCTTTCGAGTGACTGGATCCAGGGCTGAGACCGCGTACGCGCGTGCCATCACCGCATTCAGCACCCCGACACTCGATCTTCTCCACGGCCGATTCGCTCCGTTCGTCGTCGCGTCGCTCACCCTTCTGTTCAACGCCGACCGGGCATCGGTCGCGGTGGCGGATGCGCATGCCGAGCTGGCCGAGGTGCTGGATGAGCTCCGCGCGGCGGGGTACGACGAAGACGACAGAAGACTGCCGTCCGGCAGCGGACGTGACGTCTGCCGCAACTGGGTGCGCCTGGGCTGGCTGATCCAGCAGATCGACGACGACATCGAGGTCTATCGCCTGTCGGCGCACGCCGTCGCCGCGCTCGAGATATCCGGCCGCACCGGCGGCGGGCGAACGCGAGTGTCGAACTCGCGTGTGCGCACCCTGCTCGATGCCGTGGAGCATCTCTCGGTGAGCGCGGAGGTCGACCCGGTTCGTCGCCTCTCCCGGCTGCAGGCGGAGCGCGACGTCATCGATGCGGAGATCGCTCGCATCCAGGACTCCGGACGCGCGGAGCCTGCGGATGACGAGGAACTCCTCGAGGAGGCGGAGAACGTCCTTCATCTGGCGCGCGAGCTCCCCGCCGACTTCACGAGGGTCGCCGAGTCGCTCAGAGCGATGCAGCGCGACGTCGTCGCCCACCTCCGGAGGGACGAGCGGCCGACGAGCGAGGTGCTGCGCGAGTATCTCCAGCGCGCCCAGGACGTGATGCAGTCGACCCCGGAGGGGCGTGCCTTCGCAGGTGCCCTGCGTCTGATCGGCGACCCCGAGCGCATCGACGCCCTCACTGAGCAGCTCCGCGGACTCCTCGACCAGCCGTTCGCGCGCATGCTCGACGGCACGCAGCGTGCCGAGCTCGATGCGATCGCGCGACGCGTGGAGCTGGGGGTGGAGGAGGTGCTGGCCGCACAGCGCCGCGCCTCGCATGTCATCACCGGTCAGGTGAAGACCCACGACCCGTTGCGTGACCGTCAGATCGACGACCTCCTCCGCGACGTCATCGCAGGACTCCACGGGTGGTCGGGTCCGGCCGCGGTGGTCGATCCTGTGCGCAGCATGCCGCTCGCCGACCTCGGGCATCTCCGTCAGACGACCAGCGACATCCGCCCGCCGCGAGCTCCGGCCCCGCTCACGGATGCCGACGACGTCGACTTCCTCGATCACGACACGCGTGCCTGGGGTGGTCCGAGGTATGCCGAGCTCGAGGAGTACGTCGCCGGTCTCGGCGCGCAGTTCGATCTCGCCGAGGCGTTCCGGGCGGTGCCCGACGCGGCTCGACGCCCGGTCGACCTCCTCGGCCTGCTCGAGATCGCCCACCGCAACGGCCTCGCGGACGGCGACGGGATCTCGACGGTGGAAGCGCTGAGGCCTGACGGGACGACTCGCCGCTTCGCCTTCGGCGCCGTGATCGCCCGCAGCACGAAAGAGGATGCAGATGAGTGACGACGACCTCACCACGGCGGTCGCCGACGAGGGGTTCATAGCCCCTACGGCGATGGAGGACGACCTCGAGGCGCACTTCCCGGGTGACCGCGGCACGCTCGACCCCGAGATCAGACGTGTG
>NZ_JXQX01000017.1:0-19417 GCF_000834175.1 Microbacterium sp. MEJ108Y
CGAACCGCTGACGCTGCCGCCGCGCCGGTGGCAGCAGTTCTCGGTGGCGGTTCTCGTCGGAGCACTCGCCGGCTGGCCGATCGCGATCGGCGGCCTCTTCACCCTCGGGCAGGAGCGGGCGCTGCTCATCGGGAACCTGCTCGCGTTCGCCTTCGCGCTGCGAGGGTCGGTGCGGCTCGTGCTCGAGAAGCGGCAGTTCATCACGCCGACCGCTCAGGAGCTGACGTTCCGCGCACAGGGAAAGCTGAGATTCCTTCCGGGACAGTACCTCGAACTGGATGTGCCGCACGCCCGACCGGATGCCCGCGGAACCCGCCGTGAGTTCAGCATCGTCTCGGCCCCGGCAGACCTCCCGACGCTCCGCATCGCCTATAAGGACGGCGATCAGAAGCATCCGTCGAGCTACAAGCGCGCACTGGCTGCAGCGGAACCGGGCTCAGCTCTCGCCGTGACGGGCACGTGGGGCGACTTCCTCCTCCCGCGTTCGGAGACGCCCGTCCTGATGGTCGCCGCAGGCATCGGCGTGACGCCGTTCGTGTCGCAGCTGCGGCAACTCCAGCTCACGGAGCAGCAGCGTGACATCGTGCTGGTCTATGTGGCCTCCGACAGCTCGGAGCTGGCGTTCCGAGACGAGCTGGCCGCCACCGGCGCGCGCGTCATCGTCTTCACGCGCGATGAGCCTGCGAACCTTCCGACGCACTGGACCTGGGCGCAGGGCGCGCGCCTCGACGCCGCAGGCCTCGAGCGTCACGTTCCCGACATCGGCGAGCGGCACTCGTACATCTCCGGTCCTCCGCGGCTCATCGCCGACCTCGCTCCCGCGCTGCAGAAGGCCCGCTCCCTCACGACAGACGCCTTCGCCGGATACTGAGCCGGGGTTCCGCTCGGCGTGCGTCTACTCCGAGGCATGTCCTGCGGGGTCAAAAACGCACCGGGATCGCCTGCTTCCGATGTTCTTTTGACCCCGCAGCCTTTGGGGACGGGACGTCAGTCGGTGGATGCAGTGGCCGGGCTCAGGGGGAGTCGCACCGTGAACGTCGTGTCGCCGGGTTGGCTGGCGACGGTGAGGTGGCCGCCGTGGCCCTCGACGATCGCTTTCGCGATGGCCAGCCCGAGGCCGGTGCCGCCGGTCTGCCGAGCGCGGGAGCTGTCGCCACGCGCGAACCGGGCGAAGAGCTCATCTCGCACGCCGGGGTCGATACCGGGCCCGTCGTCGTGCACCCGCAACACGGCCTCATCACCTTCGCGACTCACGCTGAGCGTGATCGAGGTGCCCGCGGGGGTGTGCGTCCGCGCGTTGGCGAGAAGGTTCGCGACGACCTGGTGCATCCGTCCGGCGTCGCCGACGATGACGATGGGCTCATCAGGAGCCTCGATGTTCCAGTGATGGTCTGCCGCAGTCGGGCGTGCGTCGGAGAGGCCCTCGAGCGCGAGCTGGGTCAGGTCGACGGTGCCGTAGACCAGCTCCCGTCCCTCGTCGAGACGGGCGAGCAGCAGCAGGTCCTCGACGAGGCGCGTCATGCGCAGCGACTGAGCCTGGATGCGCTCGAGCGACGTGGTGGTGCTCTCGACGGCCGCCTCGCCACCCTGTTGCTTCAACGCGCGCAGCGAGAGCTCGGAGTACCCGCGGATAGACGACAGCGGAGTGCGCAGCTCGTGGCTCGCGTCGGCGACGAACCGGCGCATCCGCTCCTCGTTCTTCTGACGCGAGGCGAGGGAGTCGTTGACGTGGTCGAGAAGCTTGTTCAGAGACGAGCCGACCAGGCCGGTCTCCGTGCGCGGATCGGCCTCCGATGCGGGAACGCGCTCGGTGATCTGCACTTCACCTCGGTCCAGGGGCTGATTCGCCACCCGGGTTGCCGTCGCCGCGACCGCACGCAATGGTCTCAGCCCCACGCGGATGGTGATCGCCGTGGTGAGCGCCAACAGGATGAGGCCTCCGATCGTCGCCAGGGCGATCACTGTGAGCAGAGTCGTCAGCTGATTCTGGATCTCGGTGCGGGGGAGTCCGGTGACGACGTTGACACCGTTGGGCGCCTGCTTCGCGAAGACCATGTACGAGCCGAAGTCGTCGATGGTGACTGTCGCACTGGGCTGGCCGCCGAGTGCCGCGTCGATACGATCGAGGTCTTCGCTGGTCAGCTTCTGCGGAACGCCGCCCCATTCGTCTTTGGTGTCGGGGAAGAGCACTCCGCTGGTTCCGCCCTCCGTGCTGGACACCGCCAGCAGGAGTCCTGGGACGCGGGCGTCGTTGATCTCGAGGATGTTGTCCATGTTCGCGAACTGCGCGGGCACCCGGCTGACCCACTGTGTCACCGTATTCGAGTAACTGTGCAGGCGATCCTCGAGCTGTCTCTCCAGTGTGCTGCCGAGCAGAGCGCTGGTGATCACGGCGACGATCACGAGGATGAGCGAGACGAACCCGATCACGGCTGTCATCAGCCGTGTCTGCAGACTCATCGGTCGCCGAGCCATCCCCGTCAGGCTCACTGGGGTGCCTTGATCATGTAGCCGACACCTCGCACCGTGTGCAGCAGCGGGGTGCGCCCGGCGTCGATCTTCTTGCGAAGGTACGAGATGTACAGCTCGACGACCGACGACTTGCCGCCGAAGTCGTAGCTCCACACCCGGTCGAGGATCTGGGCCTTCGACAGCACTCGTCGCTCGTTGCGCATCAGATAGCGGAGCAGCTCGAACTCGGTCGCGGTCAGCTCGATCTCGGTGCCGTCGCGGACGACCTCGTGGCTGTCCTCGTTGAGGGTGAGGTCGGCGACGCGGAGGATCGACTGGCCATCGTCGGCCGTCGCGTGTCCGGTGCGGCGGATGATCGCGCGCAGTCGGGCGATCACCTCTTCCAGGCTGAACGGCTTCGTGACGTAGTCGTCACCACCGGCGGTGAGGCCGGCGACCCGGTCGCCGACGGCATCCTTCGCAGTGAGGAAGAGCACCGGCACGAGGCTGCCGGATTCGCGAAGGCGCCGCAGCACGGCCATGCCGTCGAGGTCGGGCATCATGATGTCGAGCACGAGCGCGTCGGGTTCGAATTCGCGCGCGACCTGCAGCGCCTCCAGGCCGGATGATGCGGTGCGCACCTCCCAGCCCTCCATCCGCAGGGCCATCGCGAGGAGATCGGTGAGCATCTGCTCATCGTCGACGGCGAGGATGCGCAGGGGGGAGCCGTCGGGGCGGCGCAGTTCGGGGAGATCGGAGCTCATGAGTACATTCTGCGGAATCACCTATGGGGTTTCTATGGAGAGCGCTATGCGTGGGCTGTGAGATCCGCCGGCCATAGTCTTCTCATCACTCCTCCCTCGAACTCGCAAAAGTCCGCTCCCTAGCGTCATCATCGGCCCGCGAACGGCGCGGCGGAAGGAGACACATGTACGGGACATATCTGCGGCGCGAGTTGGCAGGCCGCAAGAGACAGACGATGATCGTCGCGATCGGGCTCGCCATCGCGATCGCCCTGGTCATCGTCGTCAACGCGCTCACCGCGGGAGTGCGCGATGCGCAGGCCCAGGCACTGGAGTCGGTCTACGGCGTCGGAACCGACCTCACGGTCACCGGGGCCGCGGCTGAGCCGGGGGAGGGCGGTGGTCAGCGCTTCGACTTCGGATCGGAGGACGGAGCCACCGAAGGCGACACGACGACGTTGAGTCAGTCGACCCTGATGACGGACTTCATGCGCGGAACTCTCGACGCGACCGTGCTCGACACGGTGACGGCGACGGACGGCGTGACGGCGGCATCCGCTGCGCTCAGCCTCACGAACTCGACCTTCTCGGGTGAGCTGCCCAGCGGCGGCTTCGGAGCGCAGGACGGAACCGCTGAGGGCGCCGCTCCCACCGAGGGCGACGCACCGCCCCAGGGCGGCGCCGGTGGCGGCTCCTTCGGCGTCGAGTCGTTCACGGTGCTCGGCATCGATCCGGCCGTGACGTCGGTGGGTCCGCTCGCCTCGGTCGAGATCAGCGACGGCCGCGCTCTCGACAGCGATGATGCGGGTGCGCTCGTCGCCCTCGTCGACGTCACCTACGCGAGCACGAACGAGATCGCCGTCGGTGACACGATCGACGTCGCCGGTTCCGATGTCGAGATCGTCGGCATCGTGGCATCCACCTCCGACTCCGCCGACACCGCGGCCAACGTCTACCTGCCCCTCGACACGGCCCAGGAGCTCTCGGGCGCCGGAGACGTCGTCTCGACCGTCTACGTGCAGGCCGAGTCGGCGGCGTCCATCGACGCTGTGCAGACGGCACTCGCCGACGAGCTTCCCGATGCCACCGTCACGTCGCAGTCCGAGCTCGCATCGACCGTCTCAGGGTCGCTGTCGAGCGCGACCTCGCTGATCACGAACCTCGGCACCTGGCTGTCGATCATCGTGCTCGCGGTCGCCGTGCTGCTCTCGGTGCTGCTGACGCTGTCGGGCGTCTCACGTCGCACGAGAGAGTTCGGCACCCTCAAAGCGATCGGCTGGTCCAACGGCCGTGTCGTGCGCCAGGTCGCGGGCGAGTCGATGGTGCAGGGACTCATCGGCGGCGCCGTAGGCCTGGTGCTCGGCATCACCGGGATCGTCGTCATCAACCTCGTGAAGCCGACGGTCGCCGCTGCTGCCGCGGGCACTGCCGAAGGCGGCCCCGGGGGAACGGGTGGCAGACCCATCGGAGGTGGCGGCATGTTCCAGACGCAACAGGGGGCCGACATCGTGCTGCAGGCCCCCTTCACCCCCTGGGTGCTGGTCGCGGCCGTCGGTCTCGCCGTGCTCGGTGGCCTCGTGGCCGGAGCGTTCGGCGGATGGCGGGCGGCGCGACTGAGCCCTGCCGAAGCACTGCGTTCCGTCGCCTGACGGTTCACGAGACATCACAGACAGAGTTCACGAGACATCACAGACAGAGGAGAGACATCATGACCATCGCAGACATCGCCCCCGCGGCGAACGGGACGGATGCCGCGGCGCCGATATACCGCGCGCAGGGCGTCACTCGCACCTACCGGCAGAAGGCAAGGACGGTGAAGGCGCTGACCGGTGTCGATCTCACCATCGACCCCGGCGAGTTCGTCACGATCCAGGGGCCCACTGGAGGAGGCAAATCGACGCTGCTGCAACTGCTGGGAGCGCTCGACAAGCCGTCTTCGGGGTCGCTGAAGCTCGGCGACATCGAGCTCGCCTCCGCATCCGCTCGTGAGCTCACTCGCATCCGGGCCGAGGAGATCGGCTTCGTCTTCCAGGGATTCAACCTCATCCCGACCCTCACGGCTGCCGAGAACGTGAACATGGCGCTCGAGCCTGCCTCGCTGAGCCGCGCCGAGCGATCGGCCCGCGTGGCGCAGGCGCTCGCTCACGTCGGCCTCGACGACCGTGGTGACCACCTGCCGACCGAGCTCTCGGGCGGTCAGCAGCAGCGCGTGGCTATCGCCAGGGCGATCGTGAAGCGGCCTCGGGTGCTGCTGGCCGATGAACCGACCGGCAACCTCGACGAGAGCATGCGAGACGAGATCCTCACGCTGCTCGAGGGACTGTGCGCCGAGGGGATCACCATGATCGTCGTCACGCACGACTCGGCGGTGGCTCGCCGGGCGACGAGGCGGCTGCGGCTCGCGAAGGGGACGGTGCAGGACATCACCAGGTGAGACATGACGAAGGCCCCGGCGACACTCGCCGGGGCCTTCGTCATGCGTCAGAGAGCGCTCAGTGCGTGTCTTCGGCTTCGATCTCGGTGCGGTCGCCCGACCACTGCGTGTGGAACGTGCCCGGCTTGTCGATGCGCTTGTAGGTGTGCGCACCGAAGAAGTCGCGCTGTCCCTGCACGAGGGCGGCCGGGAGGCGGTCGGCGCGGATGCCGTCGTAGTACGACAGCGACGACGAGAACGCCGGAGCGGGGATGCCGGCCTGAGCCGCCGCGACCACGACGCGACGCCACGGCGCCTGCGCGCGCGTGATCGCCTCGGTGAAGTAGGGAGCCGTCAGCAGCACGGGCAGGCCGGGCTCTGCGGCGTAGGCGTCAGCGATGCGGTTGAGGAACTGCGCACGGATGATGCAGCCGCCGCGCCAGATCTTGCTGATCGCACCGAGGTCGATGTTCCAGCCGTACTCTGCCGCGCCCGCGCGGATCTCGTCGAAGCCCTGCGAGTAGGCGACGATCTTCGAGGCGTAGAGCGCGAGACGCACGTCCTCGATGAACGCGGCCTCGTCGGCGACGGTGAACGCGTCGTCAGGGCCGGGAAGAGAGCCTGCGACCTCGCGCTGCTCGGGGTGCGAGGACAGCGATCGGGCGAAGGTGGCCTCGGCGATACCCGACACCGGCACGCCGAGCGAGAGGGCGGTCTGCACGGTCCATGCACCGGTGCCCTTGGCCCCGGCCTGGTCGAGGATCACGTCGACGAGCGGCTTGCCGGTCTCGGCATCCACCTGGCGCAGCACCTCTGCGGTGATCTCGATCAGGTACGACTCGAGCTCGCCCTTGTTCCACTCGGCGAAGATCTCGGCGATCTCGGCGGGGGACTTGCCCGTGCCGCGACGGATGAGGTCGTAGGCCTCGGCGATCAGCTGCATGTCGGCGTACTCGATGCCGTTGTGCACCATCTTGACGAAGTGGCCCGCGCCGTCGTGGCCGACGTGCGTGACGCACGGCTCGCCCTCGGCGATCGCGGCGATCGACTTGAGGATCGGGCCGAGGGTGATCCAGGACTCGTCCGAGCCGCCGGGCATGATCGACGGGCCCGTGAGCGCGCCCTCTTCGCCGCCCGAGATGCCGGCGCCGACGAAGTTGATGCCCGTCTCGCGGACGGCCTTCTCGCGGCGGATCGTGTCGGGGAAGTACGCGTTGCCGCCGTCGACGATGATGTCGCCCGGCTCGAAGACCTCGACGAGCGAGTCGATCACGGCGTCGGTCGGGCCGCCGGCCTTGACCATGATGATCGCCGTGCGCGGCTTCTGCAGCGAGTCGGCGAACTCCTGGTACGTCTTGGCCGGGATGAAGCCGGCCTCAGGGTGCTCGGAGACGAGCGTCTCGGTCTTCTCGTAGCTGCGGTTGAAGATCGCCACCGTGTTGCCCTCGCGGCTGGCGAGGTTGCGGGCGAGGTTCGAACCCATGACGGCGAGTCCGACGACTCCGATGTTCGCTGATGCTTCGGGCACAGATGGCTCCTAGATCGAGAAGAAGGGGATGCTCCCAGATTATCGCGGCGTCCGGGGTGGTGTTCCCGTGTGACGGGTGGTGTCGGACGCGAGGAGGTCAGTCCTTGCGGTACCCCGAGCGCCCGAGCGAGAACAGAGCCGCGAAGGTGAAGCCTGCGGCGCACACGGTCATCGCGCCGATGAGCCAGGCGATCGCGTGGGAGAAGAAGACGCCGTCGAGCATGTGGGAACTCCATGTTCTGCAGAGAGGGGATCGGTGTTCTCAGCCTATCGGCTCATCCGGTACCATGAGAGGAGTACCTCGGCGAGGGATGCTTCTGCGCGTGCGCTGGCATCCGTTATCGACGCGGCGAAGCAAGCCGGTGGCTTTCCTCACGTGTCTGCGTTCGAGAACAATTCCAAGACCACCGCGTAGCTGTCGCTGCGTGCCCCGAAGGAGAACCCCATGTCCGAAGACACCAAGGTCAAGGCCGAGCTCCGCGAGAGCTTCGGCAAGGGCTTCGCCCGTCGTCTGCGCGCCGCAGGCAAGATCCCCGCCGTCATCTACGGTCACGGCACCGACCCCGTGCACGTCGCACTGCCCGGCCACCAGGTCTCGCTGATCATCCGCCGCGCGAACGCGCTGCTCGAGCTCGACATCGACGGCAAGGACCAGCTCGCCCTCGTCAAGGATGTCCAGCGCGACCCGGTGCACCAGATCATCGAGCACATCGACCTGCTGGTCGTTCGCAAGGGCGAGAAGGTCACGATCGACGTTCCCGTCATCGTCACCGGAGAGCCGGCTCCCGGCACGATCGTCAACCAGGACGCGAACACGATCTCTATCGAGGCCGAGGCCACGCACCTGCCGCAGAACGTCGAGGTCTCGGTCGAGGGTCTCGAAGAGGGCGCGCACATCACCGCCGCCGACGTCACGCTCCCCAAGGGCTCGACGCTGCTGACCGACCCCGAGGTGCTCGTCGTCGCGATCGCGATCCCGGCCGAGGAGTCGCTCGGTGAGGACGAGGCCGGAGCCGACGAGGCTTCCGCCGAGGAGGCTCCCGCCGCGGAGTGATCTCCGCAGGCGCAGCGCACAGCTGACTGCATCACAGAGGGGGCGCGAGCAGATCGCGCCCCCTCTGTCGTATCCTGACCCGGGCACCGCGAAGGGCCCGCATGCGAGAGGACGATCACATGGCATCCACCTGGCTCGTGGTGGGGCTCGGCAACCCCGGCCCGCGATACGAGGCCACGCGCCACAACATCGGCCAGATGGTCGTCGACGAGCTCGCCTCGCGCCGTGGCGAGAGCTTTCGCGAGCACAAGGGCGGGGCGCGTGTCGTCGAGACCTGGGTGCGTCCGGGCGGTGACAAGCTCGTGCTCGCCAAGCCCAACACGTTCATGAACGTCTCCGGCACTCCGGTGGCGGCTCTCGCTCGCTTCTACTCGGTGCCGCCGGAGCAGGTCATCGTCGTCCACGACGAACTCGACATCCCCTTCGACACCGTCAAGCTCAAGATCGGCGGAGGCCACGGCGGACACAACGGGGTGCGCGACATCGCCCGCGCCCTCACCACGCCGGAGTTCCCGCGGGTGCGCGTCGGCATCGGTCGCCCGGTGGGCCGACAGGACCCCGCCGATTGGGTGCTCTCGCCGTTCAGCAAAGACGAGCGCGCGAATCTGCCGATTCTCGTGTCAGACGGGGCGGACGCGGTCGAGCTGCTCGTCGAGGAGGGCCTGCTCTCCGCGCAGCAGAAGCACCACGCGCCACGCTGATCCGAACGAGGTGCGGTCGTCGCACCGCTTCGTTACGGCAGGAAGCCGGTCGCGGTGCCGGTCGACAGGGTGACCAGCAGGACGACCCAGAAGATGATCGGGCCGAGCACCGCGACGACGAGTGCAGTGATGCCCGCGCCGCGCGCCTGCTTCTTGCGAATCGCGATGATGCCGATGACGATGGCGGCGATGCCGAGGATCGTCCCGGTCCAGAACGAGATCTCCGCCCACAGCACCTGGTCACGCGCGGGCGAGAGGACCGACAGGAAGTCGGGATCGGTCGTGTCGAGACCGCCCGGGAGACGACGACCGATATCGAAGCCTGCGACTCCGGCGACGATCGGCGTGACGACAGTGGCCACGATCGCCAGGATCAGCGCCAGGATGCCCATCAGCCCGGACTTCTTCTCCCCGGTGATCGGCGCCTGATACGCGCCTGCGGGCGCCGTGTAGCCACCGACCGGAACCTGGTAGGCGCCGGGAGGAGCTGCCTGGTAGGTCGGTGCGCCGAGCTGCTGACCCGCGGGATGCAGGTACACGGGGGCGCCCGTCGGTGCCGGGTATGCGGGTGCGGGCAGACCGGCGGAGAACGGCTGGGTCGGGGCGGCGGGAGCGGGGAAGGCCTGTTCGCTGTGTGCGGCGGGAGCCGCGGGGGGTGCGCCCTGGTAGACGGGAGGCGCGCCCTGGTGCGCGGGCGGAGCCGGAGGCGTCGAGTACGAAGGCGGTGCGGGCGGCGCCGGCGTCGAGATCTGCGGCGCCGGTGACGAGACGGGCGATGCGAACTGCGGCTGCTCCTCGTCCGACCGGGGCACGGGAGGCACAGGGGGGACGGCACCGGACGGGGGCTGCTGCGGATCAGTCACGCCCCCATCCTATGGCTGTCGAGGTCAGACGCGACGAAGCAGTCCGACCCGGTCGTAGACCGCTCCGAGGGTCGCGTCGGCGACGGCATCCGCGCGCGCGGCGTTCTGCGCGAGGATCCGATCGAGCTCGGCCGGGTCATCGAGAAGTTCGAGTGCACGAGCACGCACGGGTTCGAACTCGTTCACGACCACTTCGGCGAGCCCCTTCTTGAAGTCGCCGTAGCCGCGGCCCGCATACTCGTCTTCGATCGAGGGAACCTGTCGTCCTGAGAGCGCCGCGTAGATGGTCAGCAGATTCGATACGCCGGGCTTGCTCTCGCGATCGAAGCGGACCGAGCCTTCGTTGTCGGTCACCGCGCGCATGATCTTCTTCGCCGACTTCGCCGGGTCGTCGAGCATCCACAGCACGCCTGCGTCGCTCTCTGCCGACTTCGACATCTTCGACGTCGGGTTCTGGAGGTCGTAGATGCGCGCCGTGTCCTTCTGGATCACGGGTCGGGGCACGACGAACGTCTCTCCGAACCGCGAATTGAAGCGCTCGGCCAGGTCTCGCGTGAGCTCGACGTGCTGCTTCTGGTCATCGCCGACAGGCACGACGTCGGTCTGGTAGAGCAGGATGTCGGCGGCCATCAGCACCGGGTAGGTGAACAGGCCGACGCTCGTCGCGTCGGCGCCGTAGCGCGCTGACTTGTCTTTGAACTGGGTCATGCGGCCGGCTTCACCGAAACCCGTGATCGTCGAGAGGATCCAGGCGAGCTCCGCGTGCGCGCGGACGTGCGACTGCACATACAGCGTCGACAGCGAGGGCTCGATGCCCGCGGCGATGTACTGGGCGGCGGTCCGGCGGGTCTTCTCACGCAGCTCCGCGGGGTCCTGTGCGACCGTGAGCGCGTGCAGGTCGACAACGGAGAAATACGCGTCGTACGAGCTCTGCAGGTCCCGCCACTGCAGGAGCGCTCCGATGTAGTTGCCGATCTGCAGAGAGTCGGCGGAGGGCTGCATTCCTGAGTAGAGGCGAGGTTTCGTCACGGTATCAATCCTATGGGGGTGGTGGTGGTCCGCGAGCCGGCGGGGGAGACTCGCTCCATGACGACTGCTCCGGATGCCGCCGGCGCCGACGAGGAACGCGGCGATGGCGTCTCTCGCATCATCGGAGTCGTGCTCACGGTGCTGTTCGGCGCACCGTTCGTCCTGCTCGCGTGGGTGGCGCTGAGCAGCCGGTTCGGATGGACGAGAGGCGACCCGCATGGCTATGGGATCATCTTCGGCACGTTCCTCGCGCTCATCGCCGGCATCCTCGTCGCGATCGCGGTGCCGCTCGTGTTCCCTCGCGCACTCCGGGGCACGGCCTACCTGTGGAGCATGCTCGGATACCTCGCGGTCGCGGCCGCACTGGTCGTCGCTCTCGTCACGGCCTGATCGCACCCGGACCGAGACCCGGACCGAAACCGCGACCCGGACAGCAGGCAGTCGGTGCGCGAGAGGTCAGTAGCTGTAGTCGACCACGACCGGAGCGTGGTCGCTCCAGCGCTGGTCGTACGCGGCCGCGCGGGCGACGTGATAGGCCGTGACCCGCTCGGCGAGCGCGGGAGTCGCGAGGTGGTAGTCGATGCGCCACCCCGAATCGTTGTCGAATGCCTGACCGCGCATCGACCACCACGTGTACGGCCCGTCGACCTCACCGTGGAACACGCGCCCGACGTCGACCCAGCCGAGACCGGTGCCGGTCGAGCCGTCTGCGGACTCGACCGTCTCGCCCGCCGCTCCGAGGAACCGGTCGAAGTACGCGCGCTCGCGGGGGAGGAAACCGGCCTTCTTGCGGTTGCCCCGCCAGTTCTTGATGTCGAGTTCGCGATGGCCGACGTTCAGGTCACCGGTCACGAGAGCGAGCGCGCCGTCATCATCGCCGAGGTCCGCGAGACGCACACCGAACGCATCGAGGAACTTCCACTTCTCCTCCTGTTTCGGAGTGTCGGCCTCGCCGCTGTGCACGTAGGCGCTGACCACCGTGAGCGGGCGGTCTCCGATGAGGAAATCAGCTTCGATCCAGCGTCCCTTCGAATCGAAGTCGTCGTCGCCGAACTCGGTGCGGGAGGCGATGGCCGGCACGCGGCTCGCGATCGCCACTCCGGCGCGTCCCTTGGCCGTGGCCTCGTCGTGCACGAACGTCCATCCGGGAAGCGCGGCCTCGAGGTGCTCGTCCTGCCCGCGGACCTCCTGCAGCGTCAGGATGTCGACGTCGGCCGCATCGAGCCAGCTGCTCATACCGTTGCGAGCCGCCGCTCGGATCCCGTTGACATTGACCGAAGCGATACGCAGATGAGGCATGCTCACCAGCCTAACGAGGGCCGCCGACATCCTTCGACGGACGCTGCAGATCGGCCAGCAGACGCTGGGCGAAGGCGGAGCTCGCATCGACGGGCGGGGGAGCAGAGGCCTCCAGGTCGGCGAGCTCCTGCTCCGTCGCATGCACGGCCCTGGCGGCGGCCCAGGCGCGGTACCACGGAGCCGTCTCGCGAGCCTCGTGCGCCTCGCGCACGCGGATGCGGGCTGCTGCCACCAGGGTCTGGTGTTCAGCCGCCCGCCGCTCCGCGTCGGACTGAGCCAGCAGCGGCAGGTCACGATCCTTCGCCGCGACGGCGATCCACGAGGAGGCGACCAGCATCACCACGCCGTTCACCCTGAACCACAGCAGCAGACCGATGAAGATCGCGAACGTGGCGAGCAGCGGATTCGTCGGCGTGTAGCTCAGCAGGAATCCCGCGCCGAACTGGAGGATCGTCATCGCCCCGCCGCCGAGGAGCGCGCCCGGCCAGATCGTGCTCCAGTGCAGGGATGTGCCGGTGAGGAAGCGCACCATCGCCGCGAGTGCGCCCGACAGCAGCGCGAAGGACACGAGCACGGTGCCGATCCGGATGCTGGTGAGGCCGTCGAGGGCGGATCCCCATCCCAGCAGGCTCAAGATCCAGCTCATCGCGACCGCGCTGGCGGAGCTGAGCAGTGAACCGGCGATCAGCGACGCTCCGAAGATCAGCGCGGCGAGCAGATCCCTCGCCTTCAGGATGACGTAGCTGCGACGGTCGGGCGGCAGGCCGAAGATGTCGCGCGTCGCGCGTCGCGAGAACGTCACCCAGCCGATGGCCGTCCAGATCACGGTTCCGAGCGCGATCAGACCGGTGATGCTGAGCAGCCCGGTCGTGCTCGCAGCGATCTCCTGCACCTGCTGCGGGGTGAACACCCCGCCCTCGTCCTGGATCAGGTTGGGGATGTAGCTGTTGATGATGTCGATCATGCCGTCGACCGCTTCGGTGCTGCCTCCGAGCCAGAGACCGGCGATGGCGAAGGCGAGATAGATCGCCGCGAAGATCGCGAACAGCGCCTGGTAGCTCACGCCCGCTGCGAGGAGGAACCCGTTGTGCTGCAGGAAGTGACGCCACACGCGCACGGGGAACAGCCCGAGCGTGCGCTGGGTCAGTGCGGTGGCCCGTTCGACGGCCGCGTCGAGGCGGCGGGGCTCGCTCTCGGCGCCAGCAGGATCAGACACATCCTCACCCTATCCACACAGAGAGAACGGGCGGACTCCGTGAAGGAGCCCGCCCGTCGTCGTCAGCGCGCGAGAGTCAGGGACGACCGCGAAGCACTGCCTGCTTGACCTCGGCGATGGCCTTGGTGACCTCGATGCCGCGGGGGCAGGCCTCGGAGCAGTTGAAGGTCGTGCGGCAGCGCCAGACGCCTTCCTTGTCGTTGAGGATGTCGAGACGGACCGCAGCGTTGTCGTCGCGGGAGTCGAAGATGAAGCGGTGCGCGTTCACGATCGCCGCGGGTCCGAAGTACTGACCGTCGGTCCAGAAGACGGGGCACGACGAGGTGCACGCGGCGCAGAGGATGCACTTGGTCGTGTCGTCGAAGATCTCGCGATCCGCGATCGACTGGACCCGCTCCTTGCCCTTCTCCGGCACGGAGTTCGCGACGAGGAACGGCTGCACCTCGCGGTACGACGCGAAGAACGGCTCCATGTCGACGACGAGGTCCTTCTCGAGCGGCAGGCCCTTGATCGCCTCGACGTAGATCGGCTTCGAGATGTCGAGGTCCTTGATCAGCGTCTTGCACGCCAGGCGGTTGCGACCGTTGATGCGCATCGCGTCAGAGCCGCAGATGCCGTGGGCGCACGAGCGGCGGAACGTGAGCGAGCCGTCGACCTCCCACTTGATCTTGTGCAGGGCGTCGAGGACGCGGTCGGTCGAGTACAGCTCCACGTCGTAGTCGACCCAGTGCGGCTCGGAGTCGATCTCGGGGTCGAATCGACGGATGTTGAACGTGACGATGAACGACTGGATGCCCGTGTCCTGCGTCGTGTCTGCGGGAGCTTCGGCGATGGCGTTCGACATGCTCAGTACTTCCTCTCCATCGGCGGGTAGTTCAACTCGCCCTGCTCGTTCTTCGTGAACACGACCGGCTTCCAGTCGAGCTTGATGTGATCGCTCGGAGTGGAGGAGTGCGGATCGCCCGTGAGATAGGCCATCGTGTGCTGCATGTACTTCTCGTCGTTGCGGGTGGGGAAGTCGTCGCGCATGTGGCCGCCCCGGCTCTCCTCACGGTTCTGCGCGGCATAGACGACGACCTCGGCGATGTCGAGCAGGAAACCCAGCTCGACGGCCTCGAGCAGGTCGGTGTTGAACCGCTTGCCCTTGTCGTCGACGTGCACGTTCATGTAGCGGTCGCGCAGTTCCTTGATGACGCCGAGCACGTGCTCGAGCGACTCGTGCGTGCGGAAGACCTGCGCGCCCTTGTCCATCTCGTCCTGCAGCGCCTTGCGGAGCACGGCGATGCGCTCGGTGCCCTGGTTGTTGCGCAGGCCCTCGAGCATCCCGGAGACGAACCCGGCGGGGTTCTCCGGAAGCGGCACGAATTCGGCGGTCTTGACGTACTCCACCGCATTGCGGCCTGCGCGCTTGCCGAACACGTTGATGTCGAGCAGCGAGTTGGTGCCGAGACGGTTGGCGCCGTGCACCGAGACGCAGGCGCACTCGCCCGCGGCGTAGAGACCCGGGACGACGGTGGTGTTGTCGGCGAGAACCTCTGCGTCGTTGTTCGTGGGGATGCCGCCCATCGCGTAGTGGGCCGTCGGCATCACCGGCACGGGCTCGACGACCGGGTCGACACCCAGGTACGTGCGGGCGAACTCGGTGATGTCGGGCAGCTTGGTCTCGAGAACCTCGGCACCCAGGTGAGTGCAGTCCAGCAGCACGTAGTCCTTGTGAGGACCGGCGCCGCGGCCTTCGGCCACCTCCTGCACCATGCAGCGGGCGACGATGTCGCGCGGTGCGAGGTCCTTGATCGTCGGTGCGTAGCGCTCCATGAAGCGCTCGCCCGAGGCGTTGCGCAGAATGGCTCCCTCGCCGCGGGCGCCCTCGGTGAGGAGGATGCCGAGTCCGGCCAGTCCGGTCGGGTGGAACTGGAAGAACTCGAGGTCCTCGAGGGGGAGGCCCTTTCGCCAGACGATGCCGACACCGTCACCCGTGAGGGTGTGCGCGTTCGAGGTCGTCTTGAAGATCTTGCCGAAGCCGCCGGTCGCGAAGATCACGGCCTTGGCCTGGAACACGTGCAGCTCACCGGTCGAGAGGTCGTATGCGACGACGCCCGAGATCTGGGTCTTGCCGTCGGCGTCCTTCACCGTGAGCAGGTCGAGGACGTAGAACTCGTTGAAGAAGTTGATGCCGAGCTTGACGCAGTTCTGGAACAGCGTCTGCAGGATCATGTGACCGGTGCGGTCGGCGGCGTAGCATGCGCGGCGCACCGGGGTCTTGCCGTGCTCGGCGGTGTGGCCGCCGAATCGACGCTGGTCGATCTTGCCCTCGGGCGTGCGGTTGAAGGGGAGACCCATGTTCTCGAGGTCGATGACCGCGTCGATCGCCTCTTTGGCGAGGATCTCCGCAGCATCCTGGTCGACCAGGTAGTCGCCGCCCTTGACGGTGTCGAAGGTGTGCCACTCCCAGCTGTCCTCCTCGACGTTCGCGAGCGCAGCCGCCATGCCGCCCTGCGCCGCACCGGTGTGCGACCGCGTCGGGTAGAGCTTGGAGATGACCGCGGTCTTCGCGCCGGAGCCTGCCTCGATGGCCGCTCGCATGCCGGCGCCGCCGGCGCCCACGATCACGATGTCGAACTGGTGGTAGTGCACGCCGTCGCGCACGACGGAATCCTGGGTCTCGGTAGTCACTTCTCGTATGCCTTCTCTTCTACTTGCCCAGCGTCTGGCACTGTTCCCACAGTGTGCTCGACTCGGTCACGCCGAGGCACGGGTCGAACGTGAAGACGACCAGGGTGCCGAGGATGATGAGCAGGGCTGCGGCCAGGCCGAGGGCCCAGATCAGCGCCTTGCGAGCGGTGTTGTTCGTCACGTAGTCATTGACGATCGTGCGCATGCCGTTGGCGCCGTGGATCAGCGCGAGCCAGAGCATGAGGACGTCCCACCACTGCCAGAACGGCGTGGCGAACTTTCCGGCGATGAACGCGAAGTCCAGGGCGTGGATGCCCTCGCCGACCATCAGGTTGATGAACAGGTGCCCGAAGATGAGCACGACGAGCACGAGGCCGGAGGCGCGCATGAAGAGCCAGCCCCACTTCTCGAGGTTGAATCCGCGCTGACGGCGGACAGGGGCTGCGACGGTCTGAGCGGTCATCAGTGTCCTCCTCCGAAGCCGGCGAACGCGAGCATCAGGTGACGAGGCACGAAGCCCGCCATGATGATGCCCCACACAAGAAGCACGCCCCAGAACAGCTGGCGCTGGTACTTGGCACCCTTGGACCAGAAGTCGACGGCGATGATGCGGAGGCCGTTCATCGCGTGGAACACGATGCCTGCCACCAGCACGACCTCGCCGAGCGCCATGATCGGGTTCTTGTACGTGCCGATGACGGCGTTGTACGCCTCGGGGGAGACCCTGATGAGTGCAGTGTCGAGCACATGCACCAACAGGAAGAAGAAGATGGCGACTCCGGTGATGCGGTGAAGCACCCACGACCACATGCCTTCGCGACCCCGGTAGAGGGTGCCGCGTGGCGTCTTGGAAGTGGTTTCCGAAATCGACGGTGTCAAGCGAGCGCTTGTGGACACGGTCGTCCTCCCTGGATCGAAGTGACTCGGTCGCGTGCAGTGCGTCTTCCAAGCGTGAGCCTGCTGTCATCAGGCACGGCCGATCGGACACCATCCTATTCCCGTGAGACGACTGCGGGCGACGAAGGGGAGCCTAAGTGTCTCGATGTCGAGACTTTCCGTGGAGATACCCTGGCAGGGTGAGCCAACCCATCGAGAACTTCTACGCCGTGATCCCTGCCGGCGGAATCGGCAGCCGACTCTGGCCTCTCTCCCGCGCGGACGCGCCGAAGTTCCTGCACGATCTCACGGGTTCCGGGCACTCTCTGCTGCGCGACACGTGGGACAGGCTGGAGCCGTTGGCCGGGGCCGACCGGATCGCCGTGGTCACCGGCCGGGCCCATCGCGCGGCGGTGGAGGCGGAGCTGCCCGGAATACCGGATCTGAATGTGTTCCTGGAGTCGGAGCCGCGCGAGTCCGCGGCGGCGATCGGGTTGGCGGCCGCAGTCCTGCATCGGAGAGACCCCGACGTGATCATCGGCTCGTTCAGCGCCGACCACGTCATCCGCAGCACGCGTGTGTTCGAGTTCGCCGTCCGCGACGCCGTCGAGGTCGCGCGCGAGGGATACATCTGCACGATCGGCATCTCTCCGACCGAGCCTGCGATCGGCTTCGGCTACATCAAGAGGGGCGCGGAGCTCCTCGTCGAAGGGGCGCGCGAGGCCGCCCTGGTCGAGAGCTTCGTCGAGAAGCCCGACCTCGAGACCGCCAAGGCCTACTTCGCCGACCGCGGCTACCTCTGGAACGCCGGAATGTTCATCGCCAAGGCGAGCGTGCTGCTCGATGAGCTCGCCGCGAACGAGCCGGCCCTGCACGCCGGGCTGCTCGAGCTCGCCGAGGCATGGGACGACCGTGAGCGCCGCGGCCCCGCCGTGGATCGGATCTGGCCCGGGCTGAAGAAGATCGCGATCGACTACGCGGTGGCTGAGCCGGCTGCGCGACGCGGACGCCTCGCGGTCGTGCCCGGGCACTTCGACTGGGACGACGTGGGGGACTTCGCCTCCCTCACCAAGCTCATCAACAACGGGCGGAAGAACGACCTCGCCGTGCTCGGGCCGAAAGCCCGGGTGCTGTCGGATGCTGCCAGCGGGATCCTGGTCAGTCAGACCTCTCGCGTGATCAGCCTGATCGGCGTGAAGGACATCGTGGTGGTCGACACGCCAGACGCTCTGCTCGTCACGACGATAGAACATGCGCAGCGGGTGAAGGGTGTCGTCGAGTCCCTGAAGCTGACGGGGCGGAGCGACGTGCTCTGATGAGCACGCACCGTCGCTCATCGGCTGTCTTGGTTTCAGGTTTGTAACCATTCGCCAGCGCTTCGCCCTCGTGCATGCACAAAAGTCGAAACACTAGGTAACTTTGAGCGATCCGCGAGGGCCGCGGCACCGTTCAGGAGGCATGAGTTGACCATCTCCACCACCAAGAAGCTGCTCGGCGCGACCATCGCCGCTGGCGTCGTCTTCGCACTTGCCGGCTGCGGCCAGGCTCCCACCGAATCGGGCGGCACCGGCGGCGGCGAGGCTGACTCCGACTTCATCCCCTGCCTCGTCTCGGACGCGGGCGGCTGGAACGACAAGTCGTTCAACCAGTCCGCCAAGGAGGGCATGGACCGCGCAGCGGAGACTCTCGGCGTCAAGCCGATCGAGTTCGAGTCCGCCAACGACAACGACTACGCGCCCAACCTCGAGACCGCTGTCTCGGAGGGCTGCTCGCTCATCGTCGCAGTCGGCTTCAAGCTCTCCGCCGCGACCGTCGAGTCCGCTCTCGCCAACCCCGAGATCGACTACGCGATCATCGACGACTATGCCGACAACGACTTCGACGGCACCACCGATGCTCCCAACATCAAGCCCCTCGTCTTCGACACGGCTCAGGCCGCCTACCTCGGTGGCTACGCCGCCGCCGGCTGGTCTGCTGCATCGGGCGTGAACAAGGTCGGCACCTTCGGCGGAATGCAGATCCCGTCGGTCGCCGTGTTCATGGACGGCTTCCAGCTCGGCGTCGAGAAGTACAACGAGGACAAGTCGGGCGCCGTCGAGGTCTTCGGCTGGGACGCCGCCACGCAGAAGGGCTCCTTCACCGGCGGCTTCGACGCGAACGACACCGCCAAGCAGACCGCTCAGGGCGTGCTCGACCAGGGCGTCGACGTGATCCTCCCGGTCGGTGGACCGATCTACCAGAGCGCTGCGGCGGCCATCGCCGACAGCGGCAAGGACACGCTGCTGGTCGGCGTCGACAGCGACCTCGCGGTGGCCGATGAGAGCGTGGCCGATGTCACCCTCTTCTCGATCATGAAGGCCATCGACGTCGCCGTCGAGGACGCGACCGTCGCCGCATCCGAGGGTGACTTCGACCCGGCTCCCTACATCGGCACGCTCGAGAACGAGGGCGTCAAGCTCTCGGGCTTCGGTGCCTTCGAGGGCGACCTGCCCGACGGGCTGCTCGATGAGATCTCGGCTCTGCAGGAGCAGATCATCTCGGGTGACATCACGGTGGAGTCGGAGAACTCCC
>NZ_JXQX01000018.1:0-37533 GCF_000834175.1 Microbacterium sp. MEJ108Y
GCGACCACCGACTTCGTCGGCGTGCAGACGTCGCCGATCACCGTGCTGCACATGCGCGACCATCCGTCGATCCACGACGACGCTCCGACCGACCGGCCCACCGCGCCCCGGACCGCATCCGCGGATGCGGATGCGGATGGGGCGGGGGATCCGGACGTGGATGCCGGTCCTGGGGCGTCCGTCCTGGACGGAGAATCGGCGCCGCCCGACGACGACGCGGACGACTCCCCGCGCTCCGACGACTTCCGGACGGATGCCGACACGCACGCGTCAGACGCTCACGAGACCGATGCGGCCGACGCCGCGCATGACACGGCCACCGACACGGCATCCGATGACAGCGCACCTGAGCACACCGACGACGGGGAGGACCGCCGATGAGCGCCCTCGTCCCCCTGCTCGTCGCCCTGCCGCTGCTCGGCGCCGCGGCGACCCTGATCTTCGGCCGCAACCCGCGCCTGCAGGCGTTCGTCACGGTCGCGACGCTCGCGACCGTCTCGGTGATCGCCGCCGTCCTGCTGGTCGTCGTCGACGCGGGAGAACCGCTCGCGGTCTCGGTCGGCGGATGGCCCGTGCCGTTCGGCATCGTGCTCTACGTCGACAGGCTCGCGGCTCTCCTCGTGCTCATCTCGAGCATCGTGCTGCTCGCGGTTCTGCTCTTCTCGATCGGTCAGGGCGCGGCCGACGGCACCGACGAGACGCCGATCTCGATCTTCAACCCGTCGTACCTGATCCTCGCCGCGGGAATCTTCAACGCCTTCATCGCGGGAGACCTGTTCAACCTGTACGTCGGATTCGAGATCCTGCTCGTGGCGTCGTACGTGCTGATCACGCTGGGCAGCACCGAGTCGCGCATCCGCACCGGCGCGGTCTACATCGTCGTCTCCCTGGTCTCGTCGATCCTGTTCCTCGCCTCGATCGCGATGATCTACGGAGCGCTCGGCACCGTGAACATGGCGCAGATCGCCGAGCGCATGACCGAGCTGCCGCAGGAGACGCAGCTGGTGCTGCACCTCATGCTCGTGATCGCGTTCGGCATCAAGGCCGCGATCTTCCCCGTGTCGTTCTGGCTGCCCGACTCGTATCCGACCGCTCCGGCGCCCGTCACCGCCGTGTTCGCAGGCCTGCTGACGAAGGTCGGCGTCTACGCGCTGATCCGCACCGAGACCCAGCTGTTCGCCGAGAACAGCATCGACACCGTGCTGCTGATCATCGCCCTGGCGACCATGATCGTCGGAGTGCTCGGCGCCGTGGCGCAGGCCGAGCTCAAGCGAATCCTGTCGTTCACCCTGGTGAGTCACGTCGGATACATGATCTTCGGTCTCGCGATAGCGACCCCGGCGGCGATCGGCGCGACGGTGTACTACATCGTCCACCACATCATCGTGCAGACGACCCTGTTCCTCGCCGTCGGTCTCATCGAGCGCAGGGCGGGAAGCACCTCGATCCTCCGGGTGAAGGGCCTGCTCAAGGTCGCGCCGGTGATCGCCGTGCTCTACTTCATCCCCGCGATCAACCTGGGTGGACTCCCGCCGTTCTCCGGGTTCATCGGCAAGTTCGCACTGTTCGAGGCCGCGGCATCCGTGGGGACCCCCCTCATGATCGTGCTGATCTTCGGCGGGATCGTCACCTCGCTGCTCACCCTCTATGCGCTGATGCGCGCGTGGAACCTCGCGTTCTGGCGCGAGGAGGACGACTCGACCGAGACCGAGGGGCGCATCTCGTACCTCGGCAACGCCCCGGCCGCCGACGAGCAGCAGGAGCGTCGCCGCATCCCTCGCATCATGACGGTCGCCACCGCCGGCATGGTGGGGGTCACTGTCGCGCTCACCGTCTTCGCCGGTCCGCTCTACGCACTGTGCGATCGCATCGGAGCGGCGCTGCTCGACCCGGTCACCCTCGTGCAGCTGGAAGACGAGGTCGAAGGATGAGCCCCACCGAGACCGGCCGTCACTTCTGGCGGGACATCCGCGTGCAGCTGCCGTTCCTGGCATGGCTCGTCGTGCTCTGGATGCTGCTGTGGAGCCAGTTCACGGTGCTGTCGTTCCTCTCGGGTCTCGTCGTCGCGGTGTTCGTCACGCGCGTCTTCCGGCTGCCGACCGTCGAGCTGTCCGGGCGGATCAACATCTGGTACGCCGCGCTGTTCGTGGTGCAGTTCCTGTTCGCCGTCCTGCGTGGAGCGGTCTCGGTCACGGGGCAGGTGTTCGACTTCCGCCGTCAGCCCGGCGCGGCGATCATCGCGGTGCCGTTGAAATACGCCGACGACCTCATCATGACCCACGTCTCGGTGGTCTCGTCGCTGGTTCCCGGATCGCTGATCGTCGAGGCCGACCGCGACAGGCAGGTGCTCTACCTGCACGTGATCGGGGTTCGCAGCATGGCCGACGTCGAGAAGCAGCGCGAGGGCGTGCTGCGGTGGGAGCGACGGGTCGTGCGTGCGCTCGGGGCCCCCGCGCAGTACCGTGCCCTCAAGGCCGACGAACGCGCGGCGCGTGCCGGTGGTGCCGGTGGGCTGACCAGGGGAGGTGCCCGATGAACGTGCTGATGCTGGCGATCATGGTCGTCTTCGGGGTGGCCGCCATCCTGACGATCATCCGCATCGTTCGCGGCCCCTCGATCCTCGACCGAGCCGTGGCATCCGACGTGCTGCTCACCGAGGTCATGTGCGTGCTCGGCGCCGAGATGGCGATCAACGGTCACACCCGCAACATCCCGGTGCTGCTGATCATCGCCGCCGTGGGTGTCTTCGGTTCGATCTCGGTCGCCCGGTTCGTGGCCAGAAGGGACAACACGACCCCATGAACGTGTTCGGTCTCGCCATTCCCGACGCCGTCATCGACGTCGCCATCCTCGTGCTGATCCTGCTCGGCGCGGTTCTGTGCCTGTCGGCCGCCGTCGGTCTGCTGCGCTTCCGTGACGTGCCCTCGCGACTGCACGCCGCGACGAAGCCCCAGGTGCTCGGCCTCATCCTCATCTGCCTCGCGATCGCCCTGTCGCAGCGCACCGTCGGCGGAATCCTCATCGGGCTCGCGCTCGTCGCCCCGATCGTGTTGATGCAGTTCGCCACCGCCCCGCTGTCGGCCCATATCGTCGGCCGGCAGGCCTACCGCAACGGCACGACCGACGAGCGCAGTCTGGTCGTCGACGAGCTCGCCGAGTCGAAGCAGACTCCGCCCGGCGCCGGCTGACCAGAAGGAAGACGGATGTCAGCACCCCAGGGATGGTACGACGCGGGCACGCCGGGCCGGCAGCGCTGGTGGGACGGCGTGCAGTGGACCGCACATGAGCGCACGGCGCCGCCGACCGCGCCGTCGATGGGGTGGTACCAGGTGCCGGGGACCGCAGACATCCGCTGGTGGGACGGAGTCATCTGGACGCCGTACCGCGTGCGCAAGGGCAAGCCGCGGCCCGACGCCCTGGCGGTCGAGCCGCCGGCGGTGGGGCTGGTGCTCGGCATCGTGTTCTTCATCCTCGCGATGCTGCAGCTGTTGGCGGCGGTCATCACGCAGAGCCCCGGCAACTTCGCCCTTCCCGTGGTCCTGATGTCCATCGCCGTGATCTGGATCCTCGGCGCTGCGCACACCCGCGCCGTGCGCAGGCTCCCCGCCCCGCAGTCGGCGGCGGTCGTCGACGCCTCCGTGCAGCCGCTGCCCGGAGAGGTCGATGGACCGGATGCCGGGTGGTATCCGGTGACGGGGCAGGCCAGCCGCTGGTGGACCGGTTCCCGCTGGACCTGGTACCTCGGCACGAGATTCGGCCCGCGCCCCGGGCATGCCGGGCCGCGCGGCTATCTCACCTCGATGATCGTCGGCTGGTGTGTGGTCGGCATCGCGGTGGTCGGTCTGGTCGTCGCGGTAGCGGGAAGCATCATGGAGCAGAGTCTCGTCACCGGGTTCATGATCGTGTTCGGGATCATCTTCGCGGTGCTCTTCGGCGGTCTGGGGGCATTCGCCCTGCTGCTGACGAGGGCGCGACGCAACGCGATGCTCCTTCCGACCACACCCCCGCCGCTGCGCTGAGGCGGACTCGCCGCGCGCCGGCGCGGAGCCGCGTTCATGCTGAGTTGTGAACTACGCGGCGAAGAGAGTACGGGTCAGAGATCGTCGGCGAAGGCCTGGATCAGGCGGGCCGCCGGCTCGGAGTCGCTGATCAGCGTGCCGTGACCGTGGTCGGGGATGACCCGCAGGTCGGCGCCGGGGATCTCGTCGATGATCTCCCGGCACCAGCTCATCGGCGCGAGCGGGTCGTCTTCGCCGCGCAGCACCAGCACCGGCTGATCGATGCGAGCGAACGCCTTCTCCGGCTGGTGCACGATGGTCGCGCGGATCTTGCGGATCAGATGCGGGCCGCCTCGGAGGTACTCCCGGGCGCCACGCCAGATGACCAGCGGGCGCTCGCCGATCAGGTCGGTGAGGAGGTACCTCGCCTGCGAGGCGATGTTGCGCGCTGCCTTGTTGACGGTGGGGCCGGCGAGCACGACGCCTTCGACGAGCGACGGATGCCGGGCGGCGAGCTCGGCGGCGATCTGGCTGCCCATGGAGTGGCCGATCACGACGACGGGCCCCTCGTCGGCGTGCCGGAGATAGGCCGCGACGAGGTCGGCATGGCGCTCCATGGTGAAGGTGCGTGCGGGTTCGGGCGCTTCGCCGAAACCCGGCAGGTCGAGCGCGATGACCCTGCCGCGCAGTCGCTGCACGACATCGAGGTAGACACTGCGACCCATGCCGATGCCGTGCAGCAGCAGGAACGTGCGAGGGCCCTCGCCGAAGGTCTCCGCGATGAGCGTCGCCCCTGCATGCTCGAACTCGAGCAGGGTGACGGGGGTGCCCTTCGGGGCGAGATAGCTGGAGACCACGCACCCACGCTAACCGAGTGGGGGCCTTGCGGCTAACCGGATGCAGCGTGCGCCGTATGCCGGTGTGCGGCGAGACGCGGGTGCGCGCCATGCGAGGATGAAGGGTGTCTTCGCCCAGCCCCGATCCCGATCAGATCGAGACGGGGGGCGAGACCGCACGTCCGTCGAAGGGCTTCATCGCACGCATCGCAGACGGGTTGAGCGATCCGGTGCTGCGGGCGCTCGTCGCCGCGACCGCCGTGTCGCGCATCGGCCGCGGGGTGTTCCTCGCGGTCACGGTGCTGTTCTTCACGCAGATCATCGGTCTCTCTCCCGCGCAGGCCGCGGTGGTGCTCGCGGTGTCGAGCGGATGCGGTGTCGTCGGGTCGCTCCTCGGCGGGTGGCTCGCCGATCGGTGGAGCGCACGACGCCTCGCATTCGGCTTCGAGATGGCCGGCGGCGTGCTGCTCGCCGCCTATGCGTTCGTCGGAGATTTCGTGTCGGCGCTTCTGCTCGCCAGCCTCTCGGGCTTCTTCGACTCGCTCGGATACTCGGCGCGGTCGGCCATCATCGCGCGAGGATTCGCCCCCGACAGGCGCGTGCATGCCCGCGCCGTGCTGCGCACGGTCACGAACCTCGCGATCGCCGCGGGCTCGGGCTTCGGCGCGATCGCTCTGGCGCTGGGCACACCCGAGGCCTATCGGGTCGTGATCGCCGGTGCGGGTGCCGTCTGCGCACTCGGGTCGCTCTCGCTCCTCCGGCTGACGTCGGCGGTCGACGCCCCCGCACGCCGTCGTGTCGCGACTCAGCTCACCGAGACGGGATCCATCGACACGCAGGCGACGGCTGCGGCATCCGCTGAGCGCAGGGAGTGGAACCGTCGCTCGCCGTGGCGCGACCCGCGGTACCTGCTGCTGAGCGGGCTCTCGGCGATCTTCGGCATGCAGTTCGGAGTGGCGGAACTCGGGGTGCCCCTGTGGATCAGCGAATACACGAAGGCGCCGGACGCCACGTTCGCCGTGCTCCTGATCGTCAACACGGCGCTGGTCGTGCTGTTCCAGGTGCGTGCCTCGCGCGGCACGCATGACATCCGGGTCGCGGGACGCGTGACCATGATCGCGGGGTGGCTCATGGTCGCCGCCTGCCTGATCTACGCGCTCGCCGCCGGTCTTCCGACGTGGGCGGCGATCGTCATCCTCGTCGTCGGAATGATCACGCACACGTTCGCCGAGATCCTGTCGCAGGCCGGAGCCTGGGGGCTCAGCTTCGAGCTCGCCGATCCGGTGCGGGCGGGTGCCTATCAAGGCGTGTTCGGAATGGGCTTCTCGCTCGGAGCCCTCGCGTCGCCGATCGTCGTGAATGCCACGGCGATCACCTTCGGCTTCGCAGGCTGGGCGATGCTGGCGGCGATCTTCCTCGCCGCCGCGGTCGGCATCTGGGCGATCGCACGCCGCGCGGCCGCATCCGCCGAGCCCGCATCCGCCTGAGGCGCGGGCCCGCATCCGCCTGAGGCGCGGGCCGAGGAGCGCTACCCGGCGGGGGTCAGCACCAGGGTGTTCTGCGTCGCCGCATCGACCGCCTTCTCGGAGAACGCCCACGGCTTCTGCGCGCCGGCCGCCCAGTCTGCGGTCTGATCGACGTAGTGCTCATCGAACGCATGACCGGATGCCCCGGTGAGGTGGATCCAGGTCGAGGCGTCGAGGTCGGAGAGGTCGACCACCATCCGCATCGACGGCACAGTGGTCGTGGCGTAGGAGGTGCCGAGATCCCACCCGGTCGCGTTGACCACCGATGCGCCGCCGCTTACCGCATACGGGCCGCGGTTGAAGAGCATCTCGATCGGCGCGATGCCCGACGAGCCCAGAGTGTCGCTCGTGAGGGTGATCGCGTGCAGGTCGCCCCACCGCCACCCGGTGACGGCGTCGCCCTGCAGGGTGGAGAGCTCGTCGTATGCTTCTTCGGCAGACAGCGCCAGCATCTCGTCCATGCTCGTGACGTCGATGGTCGGATTCGTCCAGAGCGGGTCGGAGGGATCGTCGAGCAGATCCGCGACGACCGTGAAGAGGCGGCCCTGGCCGTCGATCGGCAGCGGCTGGTCGCGTTCGGCGAACAGGTTCTGCACGAGGTTCGACCAGAGCACGTTCGCGTAGGCGGCCGCTGCCGACCCCGGGTCGTTCTGCGCATCCCACGAGCGCAGCAGGGCCACGGCATCCTCGGTGCCTGCGCCCTTCACTTCGACATCGTCCATCGCGGATGCCAGACGTTTGCCGATCCACATCTCGCTGTCCATCTGGATCTCGCGCATGTCCTGCGCCGTGAGCGGTGCGGCTGCCACGCGTCGTTCGATCAGGTGCGCGATGCGATCCGCGCGGTAGCCGTAGTCCCAGTCCCGCGAGAGGAAGTAGGGGTAGTCGTCGGTGACGATCGCGTTGTTCGCGGTCACGATGTAGCCGGATGCCGGGTTGTACGACACCGGCAGCTCGTCGAAGGGGATGAACCCCGTCCAGTCGTAGCTGCTGTCCCACCCGGGCTGCGGCATCCATCCGTCGCCGGCTCCTCGCACGGGCAGGCGTCCTGGAGTCTGATAGCCGATGTTGCCCTCGACGTCGGCGTAGATGAGGTTCTGCGCCGGCACATCGAACAGGGCGGCCGCCGAGCGGAACTCCTCGAAGTCCTGGGCGGTCGACAGCGCGAAGATCGCCGTGGCGGCCGTGCCGGGGTCGAGCGCCGTCCAGCGCAGACTGACCGCATACTCGGAGGCCTCGCCGGTGGGCGCGGTGCCCGTCGCGCCTCCGGCCGTGAGTCCAGGCTCCGGGTCGTCGGCGATCGCCGTGAAGTCATCGGTGAGCCCCGAGATGATGGGGCCGTGCGCGGTCGATCGGATCGTCAGGTCGATGTCGTCGCCGCCCGCGACCTTGATCGTCTCGGTGGTCTCCTCGATCGGCACCAGCGCTCCGTCGCGCCAGTACTGGTCGCCCTCGATGCGCTCGATGTAGAGGTCGGTGACATCGGTGGTCAGATTGGTGAAGCCCCACGCGATCTGCTGGTTGTGGCCGATCACGATGCCGGGGAGTCCGGAGAACGAGAAGCCCCCCACGTCGAACGGGCATTCGTCTGTGACCTCGCTGCAGCGCAGCTGCACCTGGTACCAGACCGATGGCAGCGATGCGCCCAGGTGCGGGTCGTTGGCGAGCAGCGGCATGCCGGTCTCGGTCAGGTCTCCCGACACCACCCAGGAGTTCGAGCCGATGCCCTCGCCGACATCGCCGACGAGCAGGCTCGCGGCCTCGATCACGTCGGAGGCCTCCTGCCACTCGATCGTCGTCGCGGCCTGCTGCATCTCATCGTCGTTCGCGTCGGTCGTGAACGCGGCGGGCTCGGCGCCGGTCTCAAGAGTGGGCACCGTGGAGATCTCGGGCACGATCACCGGGTGCTCGTCGAACGGATACGCGGGGTACAGCTCATCGAGCGTCGCGGTGATGTCGGTCGCGTCGGAGCCGTCGGTACCGTCTGAGCTGTCTGAGAGCTGCGCGGTCAGCAGCGCACGCTCGGCCTCATCCTCGATGTTGCCGCGGAGATCCCAGGCCATGGCCTTCAACCAGGCGACCGAATCGGCGGGCTCCCAGGGCTCGGGCTCGTACTCCGGATTCTGCATTCCGAGCACGGCATATTCGAGCGACAGCTCGGCACCCGAGCGTGACGAGAGATAGGCGTTGACCCCGTCGGCGTAAGCCTCGTAGTACCCGCGCGTCACGTCGTCCATCGCCTCGACCTCGGCCTCTGCGACCTTGCGCCAGCCGAGGGTGCGCAGGAAGGCATCCGTTCCGGCCTGCGACTCGCCGAACATCTCAGCCACGCGACCGGCCGTCACGTGACGTCGGAAATCCATCTCGAAGAAGCGGTCCTGCGCGTGCACGAACCCCTCTGCATAGAACAGATCGTGGGATGAGTCGGCCGTGATGGTCGGGATGCCGCGGTCGTCGCGCTGCACCGTCACCTCGGACTGCAGACCCTCGAGCGGCAGGGTGCCCGCGGTCTGCGGGAAGGACCGCTGGATGGTCCAGGTCACGAAGAAGGCGACGGCGACGGCGACGACGATGATCGCCGCCACGACGAGGAAGGCGATGCGGCCGATGCGCCCACCCAGTGACGGGCGTGAGGGCACGGCGATCTCAGGCGAATCGGTTGTCATCATCGAGAACTCTTTCGGGTGGCATTGCGGGACTCAGTCCCAGAGAGTCCCAGAGGGCGTCTCACCGACGCACTCTGGGAATACTACCCACAACGACGACGCGTGGCGGGGGAACTTCTCGCCCCGCCACGCGGCGTCAGCCGATGAGGCTCGGCTGCAGATCGCGCAGCGTGCGCCGGTGCGTCATGCGCGTCACCCCGATGGCGGCGAGCAGCAGAGCGCCGACCAGCCAGATCCCCAGCACCACCAGATCCCATCCGGCTCTGCCGAGATTGCCCCCGTACATGAGCTGTCGCATGGCATCGACGACGTAGCCGAGCGGCAGCACGTGGTGCAGCGCGGCCAGCGGAGCGGGCAGCGTCTGCCAGGGGAAGGTGCCGCCGGCGGTGACGAGCTGCAGCACCATGAGCACGAGACCCAGGAACTGGCCGACCGAGCCCAGCCAGACGTTCAGCGTGAGGATGATCGCCGCGAACGTCGCTGACGCGAAGATCATCACGCCCAGAGTGCCGATGGGGTTGTTGAACGTGAAGCCCAGGGTGATCGCGAGGATGCCCATGAGCCCGACCATCTGCACCGCGCCCAGCATCGCCGGAGTCAGCCACCCGGCCAGAGTCACCCGGATGGGGGAGTGCAGCGCCGTCACGGCGCGACGGGAGATCGGCTTGACGATGAGGAACAGCGCGTAGATGCCGATCCAGGCCGACAGTGCGGCGAAGAACGGTGCGAGGCCCGCGCCGTAGTCCTCGGCCGACGCCACCTTGTCGCTCGAGACCTTGACGGGATCCGCGATCGTGTCGGCCTGCAGCGCGCGCAGGTCGGGAGTCGACGCGGGGATCTGCTCCACCCCGTCGGACAGTCCGTCGCGCAGCTCGGCCGTGCCGGACGCGAGGGTGCCGAGTCCGTCGCGCAGCTGGGCCGCGCCGTCCCTCGCCGCCGCCGCGCCCGTGGCGGCGGTCTGCGCGCCGCCGGCGAGGGTCTGGGCGCCACTGGCGAGCGTCTGCGTGCCGCTGGCGAGCTGCGAGGCACCGGATGCCACCGACTCGGCTCCGGCGGCGAGCTGGTCGACCTTGTCGACCGCGTTCTGCACGGTGGCGTTGCCCTCTTCGAGGCGGGTGCCGAGCGGATCGAGGGTGGACAGCACCCGATCGATCTCCTCCTGCGTCAGGCCCTGATCTGTGAGCACCGTCGCGATGTCCTGGCGTGCCTGGGGCAGGGCATCCGTCGCCTGCTGCACGGCAGACCCGGCGCGGTCTGCGACGTCGGCCAGTTGCCGGTTGCCGTCGCTGACCTGCTGAGCACCCGAGGCGAGAGTCGCCGCTCCGCCGGCGAGCTGAGACGCGCCACCCGCGAGCTCAGACGCGCCACCCGCGAGCTGAGACGTGCCGTCGGCGAGCTGAGACGTGCCGTCGGCGAGTGTGGCGCTGCCGGTCGCCGCGGTGTTGGCACCGTCGGTGAGCTGGCTCGCCCCGTCGGCGGCGGTGACGAGGTTGTCTCGCACGTCGCTGAGTCCGGTGAGCAGGCGCTCTGCCGCCTCGCTGCCGACCATCTCGGCCACCGAGCTGCGGATCTTCTCGACCGCCTGAGTGCCCATGCTCGACGCGAGGTAGTTGTTCGCGTCGTTGGTCTCGAGTTCGATGCGCGCCTGGTGCGGGTCGTCGCCCGCGGCCGAGGTCAACGCCGAAGAGAAATCGTCAGGGATCGTCACGGTGAAGTCGACCGTGCCCTCGCGCAACGCGTCTGCGGCCTCGTCGGCGGACATGCGCTGCCAGTCGAAGGCGTTGCCGTCGATGAGGTTCTCGGCGACGTCCTCGCCGTAGTTGACGGTCTCGCCGGTCTCGGCCTCCGTTCCCGTGGTGGGGGCAGGGGCCCCGGCATCGTCGACGACAAGTGCCACAGGCACCTCGGGGAACTTCGCATACGGGTCCTGGTTGGCCCAGAGGTACAGGCCGCCGTAGAGGATCGGCACGCACACGAGCGCGATCAGGGCGATGATGCCCATCTTGCTCGCGGTGAGCCGCCGCAGCTCGGCGGCGATCATGGCGGGAACCTTCATCGCTCGCCTCCGTTCTCTTCTGTGTCTGGGTCTGGGTCTGTGTCTGGGTCTGTGTTTGTGTCTGCGTCGGGCCTTTCGCGGTGTTCGGCGTCGGCGTTCTCGCTCACCGAGCCGGGGTCGGCACCCGCGGGAGAATCCTCCTCGGCATATTCGTCATCGAAAGGCGGCACCGCGGGCAGGCCGTCTGGGCTCTCCGGCCCCGCGTCGATGGTCGAGTGCTCACCGGATGCGGATGCGGATGCGGACTCGGACGCGGATGCCGCGTCGCCCGGGCGGTCGAGCACGAGGGGCTGGATCGGACCGGAGGCGTTGATCGCCTCGAGTTCGTGCATCCGTTCGAGGGCGACCGCAGCGGATCCGCCGATGACGACGAGCATGGCGTAGCCGCGGTCGGCGAACTCCGACGCGATGCGCCACCAGCCGTCCGGGCTGCCGCCGTGACGGTCGGGCGCGACGAGCACGATGCCTTCGGTGCCCTCGCGGAGGATCGCGAGTTCGCACAGGATGCGCACCCGCGCGGCCGGGTCGACGTTGCCGATCGGCACACCGGCGAGCTCGCCGAATCCGAGCTGATTCAGCCACCGACGAGCGTGCAGCGGGGTCGCGCCGACCCCGGCGAACATGAGCTCTTCGCCCACCACGCCGGCGAGGGTGATGTCGGGATGCGGGTCGCTGACGTCGGGGGCGTCGACCAACGCGATCGTGCGGCGCAGCGCCTTGTTGTTCGAGTCGCCGTCGATCGTCACGCGTCCGGTGTCGGGCCGCATCCGTCCGCTGGCGATCAGGCCGAGAACGGTCGGTCGCTGCTCGGTCTCGGCGAGGGCGAAGCGCACCGCACCGCTGTGGAACTCGAGGCTCGTCGTCGGCAGCGACTGCCCGCCGCGCCCTTTGCTCACCTCGTGCAGAGTGACTCTCACGCGCTGACCTCCTGCGATTCGACGATGTCCGGGTGTGCTGCCAGCAGTTCGTCGGCCTCGCGCCACGAGAGCCCGGCGATGCTGAGCAGCGTGCGCACGGCGAGCCCGGCCGCGCCGGCGCTGTGGGCATCCGTGCGCGAGACGACCGTGCGCGCGACCTCTTCGATGAGACGGGCGAGGGTCGGGGCGGGGAGGTCGGTGCGGAAGCTGCCGTCTTCCTGCCCGCGCCGTGCGAGGGCGGCGACGGTGCGGCGCAGAGGGGCGAGAGCGTCGGCGGTGTGCTGCACGTGGGCTTCGTCGAGCGCGAGCGCCGCGGCGACCTGCACGTGCGCGGCCTCCTGCCAGAGTCGTGCGGCGAGGCGGGCGAGCGCGATGCGCGAGTCGGTGTCGGTGACGGACTCGGCGATCGCGTTGAAGCGCTGCGCTCCGACCGAGATCAGCTCGCGGATCAGGGCCTCTCGGTCGTCGAAGTGGCCGTAGAGGGTGCGGCGCGACAGACCGGCGCTGCGGGCGATGACGTCGATCGATGCGCGCGGGTCGGTCGCGAGGGTCGCTCGGGCCGCATCGAGGATTCCGGCGCGATTCTCGACGGAGTCACGGCGGGGAGCACGGGTGGTCATGCGGCCATTCTACGTATAGTGCACAGCAGTGTGCAAGATAACTCGAAGGACTCACAGGGTCTGAACAGTGGGCGTTCACAACTCAGCACGGATCGCCGCTCAGAGCCTCTACCAGCACGATCCAGCGTCCTAGCCCGACGCTCATGCTGAATTGTGAACGCCGAACCGCCGAGCACACGCAAAAGGGGGCGGATGCCGCAGCATCCGCCCCCTCTGAAACCGTCAGATCAGTCGAGTCCGGAGTCGAACGCCGCACCCTCGGATGCGTTGTCGACCGCATCGGCGAGGTTCTCGTCGACCTCCTCGACGGAACCCGTGATCTCGCCCGATTCGCCGGCCGTGACGCGTCCGACGAGCTCGCCGGTCGCGCCGCCGATGAGGCCGAGGCCCGCATACTGCTCGAGGCGCGAGCGCGAGTCGGCGATGTCGAGGTTGCGCATCGTGAGCTGTCCGATGCGGTCGACCGGGCCGAACGCGGCGTCGCCGACGCGCTCCATCGAGAGCTTCTCGGGGCCGTACGACAGGTTGGGCGACGTGGTGTCGAGGATCGTCCAGTCGTCTCCGCGGCGCAGGCGGATCGTGACGGTGCCCGAGATCGTGAGGCCGACCCAGCGCTGGATCGACTCGCGGAGCATGAGCGACTGCGGCTCGAGCCAGCGTCCCTCGTACATGAGACGACCGAGACGGCGACCCTGCTCGTGGTAGGTCGCGAGGGTGTCTTCGTTCAGGATGCCGTTGACGAGGCGCTCGTAGGCGATGAAGAGCAGCGCCATGGCCGGAGCCTCGTAGATGCCGCGCGACTTCGCCTCGATGATGCGGTTCTCGATCTGGTCGCTCATGCCGAGGCCGTGGCGCCCGCCGATCGTGTTGGCCTCCATCACGAGGGCCACCGGGTCGGTGTACTCGACGCCGTTGATGGCGACCGGGCGTCCGGCCTCGAACGTGACGGAGACGTCTTCGGTCTCGATCGCGACGGAAGGGTCCCAGAACTTCACACCCATGATCGGGTCGACCGTCTCGAGCGAGACGTCCAGGTGCTCGAGGGTCTTGGCCTCGTGCGTGGCACCCCAGATGTTGGCGTCGGTCGAGTACGCCTTCTCGACAGAGTCGCGGTAGGGGAAGTCATGGGCGACGAGCCATTCGCTCATCTCCTTGCGGCCGCCGAGCTCGGTGACGAAGTCGGCGTCGAGCCAGGGCTTGTACACGCGCAGGCGCGGGTTGGCCAGCAGGCCGTAGCGGTAGAACCTCTCGATGTCGTTGCCCTTGTAGGTCGAGCCGTCGCCCCAGATGTCGACGCCGTCTTCCTTCATTGCGCGCACGAGCAGCGTGCCGGTGACGGCGCGGCCGAGGGGCGTCGTGTTGAAGTAGGTGCGTCCGCCCGAGCGGATGTGGAAGGCGCCGCACGACAGTGCGACGAGACCCTCTTCGACCAGGGCGGTCTTGCAGTCGACCAGACGCGAGGCCTCGGCGCCGTATTCGAGAGCGCGACCGGGGATCGACTCGATGTCGTCTTCGTCGTACTGCCCGAGGTCGCCGGTGTACGTGTAGGGGACGGCACCCTTGTCGCGCATCCAGGCGACGGCGACGGAGGTGTCGAGTCCTCCGGAGAAGGCGATGCCGACGCGCTCGCCGACGGGAAGTGACTGGAGGACCTTGGACATGCTTCCCAGTCTATCGGCGGCGTGTCGGCTGTTTCGGACGGGAAGGAGAGTCAGCGCGCGACGGCGGCGTCGAGCGTCTCGGGTTCGGCGGCGAGCCGTTCGAGTTCGCCTCGCTGGTGAGCCGCATACCGACCGCCCCAGTCGGTGAGCGCGTCGACGAGGGGCATCGACCCCCGACCGAGGTCGCTCAGCCGGTATTCGACCTTGGGTGGCACCTGGCGGTACACCGTGCGGATGAGCAGCCCGTCGTCTTCGAGCTCACGCAGCTGACGGGTGAGCACGCGAGCGGTCGGCTCGTCGAGCAACCTGCTGAGCTCGCCGAATCGCAGCACCTCATGCTCGCCGAGCAGGCTCAGGATGCTGGGCTTCCAGGCCCCGCCGAGCACCGCGATCGAGACCTCCGCGTCGCACGCGTCGCCCCACTCGCGGACGATGCGCTCCGTCTTCTCCCTCATGGGATCCGCCTTCCGTTCGCGCCATGGTATCCAAGCGGTCACTATGTACCCTGAATGACCGTACTTGCCTGAAGTGTACTCGCCCACGAGACTGAGGCGGTGACCTTCTCGATCCCTGCGGCATCCGCTCGTCCGCGCACGGCCATGCATCCGTGGCTCGCCATGATCCCGCTGCTTCTCGGCATCCTGATCGGGGCGCTCGCGATCAGCAGCATGTCGACCGCGCTGCCCGCGATCCGCGGCGACCTCACCCTCAGCGACAGCGGTGCCCTGTGGCTCGTCGACGTCTACGCGCTCTCGTTGGCGGCGACCCTGATCATCGCCGCCCGGATCGGCGATGCGTTCGGGCGCAAGCGCATCGTGCTCGCGGGCCTCGCCGGCTTCGCCGTGCTCAACCTGGTGGGCGGGTTCGCCCAGGACGGGATGCTGCTGATCGTCGTCCGCGCGCTCCTCGGCGTCGCCGAGGCCTTCGTCGTGGCCGGCGTCGTCGCCACGATCGGCGCGCACTATCACGCGCGACAGCGAGTGCTGGCCTATGGCATGTGGACCGCGACGTTCGGCGCGGGCAGCGCGCTCGGCCCCGTGCTCGGCGGCCTCGTCACGGAGGGTCCGGGGTGGCGATGGCTGCTGCTGGGGAGTGTGCCGCTCGCGGTCGTCGCCGGTGTGCTCGCGATCTGGCTCGTGCCCGACTCCCGCAGCTCGCGACGGCCGTCGTGGGACATCCTCAGCATCCTGTCGTCGATCGTCGCGCTCGGAGCCCTCGTCTTCGCCCTGCACGAGGTGCTCGCCGCTCCCCTCGCCGCGGGCATCGCCGGAGTGGTCGCGGTCGGCACGCTCGTGTTCTTCATCCGCCGACAGCGCACCCTCGCCGAACCGCTCATCGACATGCGGCTCTTCCGAGTACCCGGTTTCAGCCCCGCCATCGTGCGCATCGTGGCGAGCGGCGGTGTGTCGACGGCATCCGTTCTCCTGGTGAGCCTGCACCTGCAGGATGCCAGGGGCTTCAGCGCGGCCGAGGCCGGAATCGCGATTCTCCCGCAGGCTGTGGCGATCGCGCTCGGCGGGGTGCTGGCCCCTCTGTTCCTGCGGTGGCTGAGCTCACCCACGCTCACGGTGCTCGCTCTCGTCGTGCAGGGCGCGGGGCTCATCTGGCTGTCGACCGGGGTCGATCTCGTCGCGATCCCGCTCGTGCTGATCGGAGGGGGATTCGGGGTCGCGGCGACGCTCGCCGCGACCACGCTCTTCGACGTGACGACCGGAGACGACGCCGGTCAGGTCGGGGCGATCCAGGAGGTCGGCTTCGCCCTCGGCGGCGGTCTCGGCATCGCGGTGCTCGGCACGATCGCCGTGATCGCCGGGTCTCGCGGATTCGTCGTCGCCCTCCTCATCGCAGCCGGAGCGGTCGTCGCCGCCGCACTCCTGCCGCTGTGGCGGCGCACGGCTCGCCACCCCGTCTCCCACTGAAGAAAGGCCATCCGTGTCCGCATCACGCCCGACCGTCCATTGGATCTATGCCCACCCGCAGGAGAACTCCTTCAACGCCCGACTGTTCCGCGACGGAGTCGAAGCCCTCTCGCGCGACCACGACGTCGAGATCACCGATCTGTATGCTCAGCGGTTCGACCCCGTCCTCGCCGCCCAGGACCTCGGCGAGCCCCACGGCAGGGAGGGCAACGTCGTCGATCTCATGGGCGAGGCGTTCGCCGCGGGGCAGCTGCCGGCGGATGTGATCGAGGAACAGCGCAAGCTCGGGGCCGCAGATCTCGTCGTGCTCCAGTTCCCGCTGTGGTGGTACGGTCCGCCGGCGATCCTGAAGGGGTGGTTCGACCGCGTGCTCACCAACGGGTTCGCGTACGGACCGGTCGACGCGCAGACCGGTCTTCCGCTGCGGTACGGGGAGGGGCTTCTCGCGGGGCGCCGGGCCCTCGTGATCGTCACGGCAGGGGAGGACGACCGGTCCATCGGGGAACGGGGGATCAGCGGCGATCTGGACTCGCTGATGTTCCCGCTCACCCACGGCACCCTCTGGTACACGGGCATCGAGCCGCTCGACCTGCATGTCGTCCACGATGCGGACGGAATGGACGCGGCGGGCATCGATCACGAGAGCGCGCGCCTGGTCGAACGGCTCTCGGGGCTCGGCGACGAGTCACCGAGCCATCCCTACCGACGGCTGCGCGACGGCGACTATCACGGCACCCGAGCCCTCCGAGCGGATCTGCTCCCCAGTCGCACCGACCTCGGCATCCATCGCGTGACGGTCGAGTGAGCGGAGGAGCGGTCCGACGCGCGCGCGTGTGAGCCCCCTCCTCTGCACATTCCGCGACGGTGGTGGCAGAGTGTCCGTGAAGGAGGACGGCATGGGCGGAGCGATCCTGTGGGGCGCGGTCGCCGCGTCGCCCCTCATCGTCGGCGCGATCCTCGCCCTGCTGCGCACCTGGCCACCGCGGTGGCTGGGCATCGTGCTCGGTTTCGGCGCGGGCGCCCTCATGGCGTCCATCGCGTTCGAGCTGTGGGAGGAGGGGCTCGATCTCGCGGGCCCCATCCCCCTGATCGTCGGCGTCGTCGCGGGAGCCCTCGCGTACTTCATCGCCGACCGGATCCTCGATGCGCGAGCGGCGAAGTCGAAGGACAGCGGCGCGGGCGTCCCGCTCGCGCTGGGCGCTCTGCTCGACGGCATCCCCGAACAGCTCGTGCTGGGAATCGGTCTGGCCTCCGGCGAGCCGGTGAGCATCGCCCTCGTCGTGGCGATCGTGGTCTCGAACCTGCCGGAGTCGATCGGCTCGGCCTCCGACCTGCTCAAGGGAGGCATGGCCAAGTCGCGCGTGCTGCTGCTCTGGGCCGGCATCTCGGTGATCTGCGCACTCGCGACCGTCGCCGGCTTCGCCCTCGCGAGCAGCACCGGCGACGATTTCAGAGCCGGGGCGAGCGGCTTCGCGGCCGGTGCGCTGCTCGTGATGCTCGTCGACTCGATGGTTCCCGACGCTCAGCAGAAGGCCAAGCAGGTGACGGGGCTCGCGACCGTGCTCGGCTTCGCGCTCGCCGCCGGGCTGTCGCTCGCGAGCTGAGAGCGGGTCGAGGCTGCCGATGCCGGTGCGGCCGCCCGCCATCCGGCGGCCCCCCGGCCGCAGAACGGCCCTGTCTGGCGGGTTACGCTCGGGTGCGACCTCCGGGAGGCTGGCGGGACGCCGACATGACCGCGGCCGAGAACAAAGGAGTTCTGATGACCGAGACAACCCTTCGCCCTCCGTTCGACCCCGAACTGGAGGCCGCACTCGCGCTGGTCGCAGACACGCTGCCGTCGACCCTGACTGCCGAGATGATTCCCCTGCTGCGCCAGTCTCCCGTGAGCGGCGAGGACGAGATCTTCACCGTGCTCGACGAGCGGGGCTTCACGCGCCGCGACGTGACCATCGCGGGTCACGAGGGCGACGAGATCGTCGTCTCGGTGGTCGAGAAGGCGGGTCGCACCGGCACGGGTCCTGGCTTCTTCCACACGCACGGCGGCGGCATGATCATCGGCAACCGCTGGCTCGGCGTCGTGGGCTTCCTCGACTGGGCTGAGCGCTTCAACGGCGTGATCGTGACAGTCGAGTACCGGCTTGCTCCGGAGTTCCCCGATCCGTACCCGGTCGAGGACTGCTACGCGGGTCTGGTGTGGACGGCCGAGAACGCTGCAGAGCTGGGCATCGATCCGAACCGCATCCTGATCGGTGGGGGCAGTGCCGGTGGCGGCCTGGCCGCGGGAACGACCCTGCTCGCGCGGGACCGCCGCGGCCCCGGGCTCATCGGTCAGCTGCTGATCTACCCCATGCTCGACGACCGCGATGAAAGTGTCTCGACCAGGCAGATCGACGGGATCGGCGTGTGGGACCGCGGGTCGAACATCACCGGGTGGACCGCCCTCCTCGGCGGACGCAAGGGCACCGACGACGTCTCGATCTATGCGGCTCCGGCGCGCGCCACGGACCTGACCGGTCTTCCGCCCGCCTTCATCGACTGCGGAAGCGCCGAGGTGTTCCGCGACGAGGACGTCGACTACGCGACCAGGCTGTGGGCGGCCGGCGTGCAGGCCGAGCTGCACGTATGGGCCGGCGGGTTCCACGGCTTCGACATGTTCGCTCCGCACACGGCCGTCGCGCAGGCGATGCTGGCCGCCCGCGACGACTGGGTGAACCGGCTGCTCGGGTGACCTTCGGCACCCTACGGGCTCGGTCGATGAACCCGTAGGGTGGAAGCCCCGCGCGATGGAGCCCGACATGCAAGATCTGCTGGGGCGGCTCACCGCCCTCGACCCGGATGCGAGCGAGACCCTCAAGGTCGTCTCCTACTTCGACACGCTCATCGCCCGTGCAGTCGGCGTCGAGGGCATGCTGCGCGGGGCCGCCGTGCTGAGCGGTGCCACCGTGGGGCAGCGCGACGCCCGACAGATCATCCGGGTGCGCGCCGACGGGGTGCGCATCGATCCGATCGACCCCGGTGACAGGTGGATGCTGCGTGAGAGCGGCCCGGAGGCCGTCGCCTGGATCGAGCGCGAGGGGGACCCGCACACGAATGACGCGATGATCCTCGAGCGCCTCACGCTGGCGCTCGGCATCCTCCGTGCCCGCCGCGCAGGCGACGCGGGGAGCGCCGTGGAACTGGCGATCAGCGAGTTCGCGGGCGAGGGGGAGCGCGTCTCGGCACTGGCGAGGCTCAGGATTCCGGCCCTTCCGGTGGCGGTCGTGGCCTCGCCGCCCGACCCCGCGCCGCTGCCGCAGCATCCCTCCGTCGTGGTCGCGACCAGACACGGCTTGACGAGGGCGACGATCGTCGTCGAGGGAGCGCCCGTGGATCGGGTGTGGACGGACGCGACAGGCCTGCGTCTGGGCGTCGGAACCGCGGGGCCCGGAGAGCACCTCCCCGAGTCGTGGGCGGAAGCACTGATCGCCGCGCGTCTGAGCACCGCCTCCGAACCCGTGGTGGCCGCAGACGACCTGGGTGCCCTGCTCCTGATCGCCACCGCCGCGGAGTCTGGCGACGTGCATCCGGATGCTGCTGCGCTCGCGCGCCTCGACGCCCGCAGTCGGGAACTGCTCGACGCCGTGGTCGACGAGCTGAGCGTGCGTGCCGCAGCCGTGCGCCTGGGACGCCACCACTCCAGCGTGCAGGACCGCCTCACCGCGCTGATCGGCGTCCTCGGCTACGACCCGAGGTCGTCGCGCGGGCACGCCCGCTACGTGCTGGCGCGCATGCTGTTCTCGCTCTCCGGCTGAAGGGCGGGTCGGACGCGCGACCTGCTCACCGGGACTCAGAACCCGGGGTACTCCTGCAGCTTCTCCTCGAACTCGGCGCGGTCGGCCTCGCTGAGCACTGCGCTCGCGATGACGACCATCTGCAGCCCCTCGAGCGGTTCTCCGGTGCGGGCGTTCTGCGCCTCCCGGGTCTTCAGGAAGTCGCCGGACGGGTCGTTCGAGAGGTCGAAGATGTTCGCGTAGAAGCGCATCGGATCGGGGTAGTTCTCGGTGTAGTACTCCCACGTGTGCTGTTCACGGGGGTCTTCGCTGCCGTAGAGCTTCGCGATCATCGACGGGTCGATTCCCGAGTACTCGCCGTTGAACGAGTACAGCGACGGCAGACCGTGCTCGGCGACGACCTCGTCGATCGTGGCCATGACCTCGAGCTTGAGGCTGTAGTCCTGGATCGGCTCGGTCGTCGCCCAGCCGACGGAGGTGTATTCGATGAGCATCGACTCTCCGCCGTAGCCGTTGCGCTCGGGGCGCAGATCCTCGTCGCCGACCTGCACCCAGTCGTACCCGTATTCGGCGGTGACGCGCTCGCGGATGTCGGCGAACAGGCTGTCCGCCTCGGCCTGCACCTCTTCGAGCGACTGCTGCCGCAGCGCATCCTGCGGGTCCGTGCCCTTGATGCCCGGGTAGGCCTCTTCGTGCTTCTGCTCGTCGGTCTTCATGCCGTCGTAGCTGCCGGAGGCCGAGGTCTGCAGTGCGCCGATGCCGCCCACCGTGGCGACGTTGAAGATCAGGGTGATCGCGAGGGCGACGGCTCCCAGGGTGCGTCCACGGGCGGTGAACAGCGCGCCGATGATGACGGCGACGACCACCAGCTGCAGGGCCAGCATCGTCACGCCGTAGAGCGCGTCGGTGGCGCCGACCGCCAGCGTGATGAGCAGGATCAGAGCGAAGAGGATGCCGACGACGAGCGCGACCCAGCCGAATGCGTTCGCCGGCTTCTTCTCCTCCGACGCGCCCTCGGCTGCGGTCGCCGTGCCCGACATGGCCGGGGCGCCCGGATGCTGCACGACGGGGCCGGCCTGACGGCGTGCATTGCGATAGCCGCCGGGCGGCGGCACGGGTGGCGCACCCTCGGAGCCGGCGACGTAGCGCGCCCGCTGCTTCTCGTGATCCATCACCATGGCTTGTCCGTCCCCGAGCCGCCGCCGTCGTCGCCCTGCTGCTGATCGCGCTCCTGCGTGCCCTGCTCGAGCTTCTTCTCGAGCTCTTCGAGCTTCTCCTCCGAGGGCTGCGGCTCCTGCTCCTGCTGCTCCTCCGGGGGCGGCTGCTGCTCGTTCTGCTGCTTCTGCTTCAGACGGTCTTCGAGGTCTTCCTTGCTCTGCTGCATGTCGCGGTCAGGGTCGGACGACTGCTCCTGGGCCTCTTCGCTGTTGCATTCCTCCGGCGTCTCGGTCGTCAGGGTGAGTGCTTCGCCGTAGAACTCTGCGGCTGCTGCACCGTCGCCGTCGGCCCGTGCCGCGTCTCCCATGCGCTCGAGCACCAGTCCCAGGTTGATGCGCACCGTGCACACCTCGAGGCCGGTCGCGAGGTCGAGCGACTCCTCGAGTTTCCCCCGCGCCTCCGGCAGCTTCTCGGCGCCGGCGAGAGCGGTGCCCACGTTGAACGGCGCCTTGTAGGGCTCGAACCAGTTGAGGAACTCCTGGCCTCGGGCCGATGCCTCGGAACCCGCGTAGTCGTCTGCCACATAGGCGGTGATCGACTGGTGCGCGAACGCGTACATGCTGAGGATCTTGCCGACGAACAGCAGCGCCGCCAGCGCGAGGGGCAGGGTGCCGATCGCGATCCACCGTCGGATGCTGCGCCGCCGGCGATTCGAGGCGAGCAGAGCAGCGGCGGCCGACGCCTTCAGGTCGTCGGGGCTGACGGCTGGCGTCGCGCCCGCCTGGGTCGACAGATCGGTCATGCGGCACCTCCGCCGGTCGGTGTCTTCCGGCGCGGCGACGCCGACGGTGCTCGCAGCAGACGCAGCCGGGCCACGAGCATGCTCGCCCTCGTGAGCTCCACCCCGAGCAGCGCCACGACGACGAGGGCGGCGATCCAGTACAGCTCGGTCACGGTGCCGACCGAACCCGACTCGGCGTAGCTGGTGGTGGTCGATGGAGCGTCGGGCAGCGTCAGCTCGGCCTCCGCCGTGCGGTGCTGGTACTCGACGCCGAGATCCGCGGCGATCGCCTCGAGGTTCGCCTCGTCGATCACCGACAGCGCGTTCGCCCCCTGATATTCGATGTACTCGCTCGACGAGCCGTCGACGCCGCCGGTGGTGAGCCTCATCGGCCCGCCTTCGGCGGTGCCGTAGCCGAGCACCGCGCCGGCGTCCGTGAGCTTCTCGCTGCCGTCGAACGGCTCGGGCGGCGACGTCACCGTCTGCTCGCCGTCGCCGAAGTAGAACACCATGCGCGAGCGGTCGGGTGAGGCCTCGGCCGCGTTCGACAGCGTGTCGGTGAGCAGCTGGTTGGCGATGCCGATCGAGCTGCCGCGCGACTGGCTCGTCACCTCGGGGCGGAGCACCTCGAGCGATGAGACGAGCGCGGTCGTATCGGTGGTGAGCGGCATGCGCAGATCCGCCGAGGCGTCGAAGGTGATCAGGGCGAAGCGGGCGCCCGGGTACTCGTCGACGATGGCCTGCACGTCGGCGCGGACGCCGTCCAGGCGCGGCTCGTCGCCGTTCCAATCCTCGGCGACGATGCTCGCGGTCGTGTCGACGACGAGCACGATGTCGGTGTCGGTGGCGAGGGTCTCTGTCGCACCCCCGGGGATCCCCGGGCGCAGGAACATGACGAAGCACGCGAGCAGCATGACCAGCCGCATGGCCCACAGGGCCTTGTCGCGTCCCTTGGCCTTGACCAGCGCGATCACGGCGAGAGCGGCCACCGGCGCGCAGAGAAGCGCCAGGAGGAAGACGTTGAGCACGGGCTGGAAGATCACAGTCTCACCCTCCAGAGCACGACGATGAACGAGAGCATCGAGATCATCAGCACGACGATCCAGAGGTTCGGGGCGTCGGTCCAGACGACCTGCGCCTGACCCTGCAGCGCGGCCGCCTCCTGCTCCTGCACCTGCGCGACGATGTCGCTCACGGTGGTCGTGTCGCGCAGACCGTAGGCGGCACCACCCGTGGCTTCGGCGGCCTTCGCGAGCTCCGCGCTGACGTCGGCGTCTTTGCCCTGAACCGGGTTGAGCGCGAACACCCGCACCCCGTTCGAATCGGCGTACGCCGCCGCCTCGTCGAGAGTCACGATCGAGGCGCCGTTGACCTCGTTGTCGGTCGCGAAGATGATCGACCGCGACCGCTCGTCATCGGGGTGGTCGAACGCCATCGCGCACGCGGCAAGGCCGTCGCCGATCAGCGACGCGCCGTTGCCGTTGAGCGTGCCGACCCAGTGCTCGGGGATCGACTCGGTGAACTCGAAGCTCTCTCGGATGCTCTGCAGGTGGTCGCGGATGAACTCGTAGTCATCGGTCAGGGGGAAGATCTGCACGGGCGAGCTGTTGAAGATCGTGAGGCCGATGCGCTCGCCCTCGAAATCCTCGAGCAGCTCTTCGAAGACCGTGAGCACCTCGACGTCGACCTCACTCATCGAGCCCGAGACGTCGAGGCACAGCATGATGTCGCGGCTCGTGTTGACGGGCTGGATGGTCTGTGACGCCATCGGGCGCGCCGAGACGACTCCGGCGGCCAGGGTCGCGACCACGCCGATCAGCAGGACGCTCGACAGTGCCAGCACTCGTCGGTTCAGCGCCTGCCGGAAGGTCGGAAGCGCGCGCAGCCGCTCGGCTCGGGCGACACGAGCGCGCTCGTGCGCCTCGGTCTTCGCAGTGCTGCGCAGACCGATCACGATGCCGAGCGCGATCGCGATCACGACGACGCCGACGGCGACGAGGATGAGCCACCCGTTCGCTAGTGCCATGTGCGCACCACCGTTCTGGCCGCCTCGGCGCCGGCGATCGGATCGATCGCAGGGCCCGGTCGGAAGATGCTCGGATAGTAATGGCGGCCCATGGCGTCGACCAGGGCGGGGTGCACTCCGCGAGCGACGAGATCGTCGAGGGCGAGCACAGGCGCCTCGAGGCCGCTGTATTCGTTCACGAACGTGCGCACCACCCGGCTGAGCTCGAGGTTCGCGTTGCGGGCCGAGAGCGCGCGTGCGCGGTAGTCGTCTTCGATGCGCTGGATGCGGTCGAAGTACTCGACCCTCAGCTGCGAGAGCACGTCGGTCGTGAGCAGGGTCGGTCCCTGGGCGTCGCGCGTCAGCGTGAGGTCACGCCGCGGACGCGTCAGGGCGACGATCAGCCACGCCGCCGCGATCAGCAGCAGGAGGATTCCGAAGGCGAGCAGGAGCCATCCCCAGCCGTATTGGAACGGCGGGTAGAGCTCATCAGAGCCGGGCATTCGACCTCCGATTCAGCAGCTGCAGCAGCTGCGAGACGGCGTCGTCCTGACCTGCCAGAACGCTGTGGCTGATCTCCATGCGCTTGAGCAGCTCAGCCAGACGCGCGGCGTCGGCTTCGGTCTGCGCCGCGAGCTCGCGGATGATGTCGGGGTCGCCCTGCACGAAGTCGGGCACCTCCCACATGCTGTCGACATCGCTGCGGATGGTGCCCGTCGCGTGGTCGAGCACCGGGTCGGCGTCGCTCACGGTCAGCCACAGCACGTCGTGCTGCACGCGCAGTCGGCGCAGCATCCGCTCCGTCTCCGTCGTGACCGGCGCCTCGTCGGTGATGACGACGACGATCATGCGCCGTGAGACCGTGCGGGTCACGTAAGACAGGAGCGCGTCTCGGTCGCTCGACGCCGTGCTCGAGTCGATCGACTGATCGATCGTGCGCAGGGCATGCTCGAGCGCGCCCTCGCTGCGACCCGGTGCGCGACGGCGGATGCGGTCGGAATCGCCGTAGACGAGCGAGAAGTCGTCTCCGTGCCGAAGAGCGAGCACGCCGAGCACGCCGGTGGCGAGGATCGCGAGGTCCTTCTTCGACCTCTCGTCGTGCGCGAGCGCGGCCATCGAGCGTCCGGTGTCGACCACGAACAGGATCGTGTGCATCCGCATCGCGCGGTGTCGCTTGACCAGCGGGGTGCCCAACCGAGCCGTGGCGCGCCAGTCGATGTCGCGCACCTGATCGCCGTACTCGTACTTGCGCAGGTCCTCGAAGTCGAGGCTGCGGCCGTGCAGCAGCGACGCGTAGGCGCCGTCGAGCGCGTGCAGCGACTTGCGCGACGAGTGGATGAAGAGCTTGCTCTTCACCTGGGCGATCAGGCTGGCCATGGCGAGGTCAGGGGGTGGGCACTGCGGCGAAGATCTGGTCGATGATCTCCTCGCTGCGGATGCCCTCTGCGTCGGCCTCGAAGGTCAGCAGCACGCGGTGGCGCAGCACGAGATGGCGCAGCGAGCGGATGTCTTCCGGGATCACGTGGCCGCGTCCGTTCAGCAGCGCCAGAGCCCGAGATGCCTGCAGGAACGCGATGCTCGCACGAGGGCTCGCGCCGTACTTGATGAAGCGCGCGCGCTCTTCGCCGATGTACGGCGCGGGGTTTCGGGTCACGTACGCGATCGAGACGATGTAGTTGCGGATGGCCGGGTCGACGTAGATGCGACTCGCCACGTCCTGCAGCATGTGCACGTCGTCGAGGCTGATCGCGCTCGAGACATGGCGGTCGGGGTCGAGCACCCCCGAGTCGATGCGCCCGAGGATCTCGAACTCCTCGGCCGGGCTCGGGTACTCGACGATCTCCTTCAGCAGGAAGCGGTCCATCTGCGCCTCGGGCAGCTCGTAGGTGCCCTCCTGCTCGATCGGGTTCTGCGTCGCGATCACGAGGAACGGCTTGGGCAGATGATGCACCTCGCCGCCGATCGTGGTCTGGTGCTCCTGCATCGCCTCGAGCATGGCGCTCTGGGTCTTGGCGCTCGACCGGTTGATCTCGTCGAGCAGCACGAAGTTCGCGTGCACCGGGCCGAGCACGGTGCGGAACGAGCCCGTCGCGGCGTCGTAGATCTGGTTGCCGGTGATGTCGCTGGGCAGCAGGTCGGGGGTGCACTGGATGCGCTTGAACTGCGCTCTGACCGTGTCGGCGAGCGTGCTCGCCGCGGTCGTCTTCGCGAGGCCGGGCACACTCTCGAGCAGGATGTGCCCACCGGCGATCAGCGAGATCAGCAGGCTCATGCGCAGGCGCTCCTGGCCGACCATCTTGGCCGAGTACGCGTCTGACACGGTCTTGAGCACGGCACTTGCGCGCTGAAGCTCAGCCTCGGAAGGGGCCTCGGACTTCTTGCTCGCAGACGTCGACGCCGCAGGGGCCGCGGGAGCGGACGCTGCGGATGCCTCGGCGCGGGTCGCAGGAGCGGGAGGCGCCGGTGGGGCTGCCTGGGCGGAGGGCGCCGGAGGCGGAGGCGGCGTCGAACCTGCAGAGGGGCCGGGCGCGTAGGGCTCGTTCATCGGTATGTCTCCTCGTTCCCACGGGGGACGCGTAGACGACCCCCCGTCGACCAGCGTAACCGCATCCGATCTCGCCGCTTCGGCCCGGGCACGGATGCAGGTCGAGATCACAGATGCACCATCCGGCGGCTCGACGTCGTCGACCCTGGTGCGAGCCGACGCGTATATCGGCAGGTGCGATGACCCCGTGGTTAGCTGAACTTTCGATCTTCGGATGATGCGGGAACGATGAAGCAACCCAGAACGATGCCGCGCAGTGCGCTCGAGTACGCGATCGGACGACCGCTGTGGGTGGCCGTGGTGGTGCTGAACCTGATCCTCGCGGCCGTCGCCACTGTGCTGTGCGTCTGGATGTATCTGCACGACACCGCATCCATGCGCCCGATCCTGGGTGTGCTCATCGCCGTCCCCGCGCTCTGGTGGGTGATCGCGGTGACGCTGTGGCTCACGACCCTGACTCGCCGACGCGTCAGCGCGGAGGACATCAGCCGGGCGAGCGCGAGCGTCCCCGGGGGGATCCTCCTTCCCGGATCGAAGCTCGTGCCCGCGATGATCCTCGTCGCGGCGCTCGCCGCTGCGTCGACCTTCGCGGTCGCCGCGGTGACCGTCAGTGGTGCGTGGAGTGTCGTGTGGGCGGTGTTCGCGGTTCTGCTGCTCGGTCCGATCGTCAGTCACCTGATCTCGCTGCGGCAGTCTCGGCGACTGTTCCTGCATCCGCGCGGTCTCGGATCCGCGACCTTCCACCTCGATGCCGAAGTGCACTGGGACGACATCCTGAGCATCGACGTCGGCGTCGGGATGAACAACTCGATCGTGCTCAAGGTCGCCGTGCGTCCCGGGGCTGTCAGCTATCGGGAGCGGTGGCGTCATCCGTTCTCACGCAGGCGCGGCGTGATCGACGTCGACCCCGGCGCGCTCGGGGTGGACGGGACGCTGCTGTGGCTCGCGCTCCGCCTCTATCGACTGGAGCGGTCGACCCGGGAGGAGCTTCGCGGAGACCGGGTTCCGATCCGACTTCTCGATCCGCGGGCGGCCGTCGCCACGACCCCGCAGCATGTGAGTGCTCCGGTGCTCTCGGTGTTCAGCCCCGAGGGCGCGATCCGCTAGCCGAGTCCGTCGCGGTGCCGCGCCGGCGGCCGACCCAGACCACCACGCACGCGACGCCGATGATGGCGATCGCGATTCCGATGATGTATCCCGAGACGCCGAGGTAGCCGCCGGGCACCCGGTGCGGGTTCAGGAACGGGTACGGATACCACCAGGCCTCGCCGGTCGCGGGGGCGATGATGAAGTTCGCGCGGATCATCGTGTAGACGACCCAGACGATCGGGAAGATCGCGATGATGGCGACAGCGCTCCAGCCGAGTGCCCGTCGTCGAGGGGCGAACAGCAGGTCGGCCAGGAGGAACAGCGGGATGACGACGTGCAGCACCTCGTTCGACCACGGCACGGTCACGCCCTGGGGCAGTTCGACGTTGCGGAGAAGCGTGTTGTAGACGATGCCGGTGACGATCATGTAGGTGCTCACGCAGGCCAGCAGGACCGCGAACCACGTCGGCTCGGGCTCGGTGCCGTGTCGGTGGCGCAGTGCCCAGATCGCGCCGATCGTCAGAATGATCACGGCGAGCACGTTCGACAGGATCGTGAAGAAGCTGAGGAAGTTCGCCGCGACCGTCGGCAGGTGCTGGCCCCACTCCGTGGTGGCCGCGAGAGCGTTCTCGATGCTGCGGGCGAGCTGTGCGACGATAGCCGCGAGTCCGAGCACGGCTGCTGCGAGTCGTGCGAAGGGCCACCAGGTCGTCATATTCGCCTCCGCGCACACTTTATCGGTCGGGGTGCGTGCGATCGCTAGACCGAAATACCGATATGCGAGGCCGCCGACGAGGGGACTGCCCGTGGCTCGACGGGAGGGGGGCTCGACGGGAGGTGGCTCGACGGGAGAGTCGCGATCGTCAGGAGCGACGGCCCCACCGCATCCGGGTCACGAGCACTCCGAGCAGGCACAGCGCGCCGCCGACGAACATGAGCAGGGTCGGCACCTCGCCGAGGATCGCCCACGACAGGAGGATCGCGATCGCCGGCACGACGTAGGTGGTCGCTGAGGTCTGGCCGGCGGTGCTGCGCTGCAGCACGTACGCCCAGGTCGTGAAGGCGATCGCCGTCGGGAAGATGCCGAGATACACGACCCACAGCGTCGAGCCGAGCGGAGCGGTCTGCAGCGCGCCGATCAGACTGCCCACCCAGGGGAGCAGCGCGACGGTGCCGGCGGCGGCGCCCAGGAAGGTCAATGTGGTCGCATCGGTGCCCGCGCTGAGCAGGCGCTTCTGCAGCAGGGTGCATCCCGCGTACATCACGGCGGCGAGCAGCGCGAGCAGCAATCCGGTGATGTCGGGTCCCTCGCTCGTCGATGAGTTCATGCCGATCAGCACGACCCCGAGGAACGCGATCGGCGCTCCGATGATGAGGGGCTTGGGAAAACCCTCACGCAGGAAGAGCCCGCTGAAGACCACGACCATGAGCGGCGCGAGGTTGACCACCATCGCCGCGGTGCCCGCGTCGAGCGTGCGCTCGGCGGCGTTCAGGGCCAGGTTGTAGACGCAGAACCACCCCACGCCCCACACCGCCACGAGCCACCAGTGCCGGCGTTCGGGCAGACGGATGCCGTGGCGCACCGCGATGATCGCGAGCACGGCGGTGCCCACAGCCATGCGCAGCAGCGCCAGCGCGCCCGGATCGAAGTGCGGCCCTGCGCCGCGGATGCCGATGAACGCCGACGCCCACAGCACCACCGTCACCAGAGCGGCGACGAGCACGAGCGGGCCCTGGGTTCGAGGCTTCGCTGTGGTCAGGCTGTCGTCGCGGATCGCGCGACCGGTCTTCGGCATCCTTCGATCCTGGCACCGGCCACCGACATCGGCGATGCGCGTGAGTGACAGCATCCGGTGCTTTTCCGCCAGTCCTCCGTCGAGTCCGCCGGCGCCCCGAGGACGGGATCCGCCGGCAGCGACGCGTTGCCGCCCCGCAGCCCGGAGGGTCGGCGAACGACCTTCGATAGGATGGAGCCGCCCGAAGAGGGCCAGCTCATCAGCCGGTGCAAACCCGGCGAAAGCAAGGGGGATACCCATGCCAGGAATCGTTATCGTCGGCGTCCAGTGGGGCGATGAAGGCAAGGGCAAGGCCACCGACCTGCTCGGCGAGCGCACCGACTGGGTCGTAAAGTTCAACGGCGGCAACAACGCGGGCCACACCGTCGTGGTCGGCAACGAGAAGTACGCGCTGCACCTGCTGCCCTCGGGCATCCTGTCGCCAGGGGTGACCCCGGTGATCGGAAACGGCGTCGTGATCGACCTCGAAGTGCTCTTCAGCGAGCTCGAGGCGCTCGGCGGCCGCGGCATCGACGTCTCGCGCCTCAAGGTGAGCGCCAACGCGCACCTGATCACCCAGTACCACCGCACGCTCGACAAGGTCACCGAGCGCTTCCTCGGCAAGCGCATGATCGGCACGACCGGCCGCGGCATCGGTCCGGCCTACGCCGACAAGATCAACCGCGTCGGAATCCGCGTGCAGGACCTCTTCGACGAGAACATCCTGCGTCAGAAGGTCGAGGGCGCCCTCGACCAGAAGAACCACCTGCTGGTGAAGATCTTCAACCGTCGAGCGATCACCGCGGACGAGATCGTCGAAGACCTGCTGTCGTATGCCGAGCGCCTGCGGCCCATGGTCGCCGACACCGGATACCTGCTCGACGAGGCTCTGCGCCGCGGCGAGGTCGTCGTGTTCGAGGGCGGCCAGGCCACGATGCTCGACGTCGACCACGGCACCTATCCGTTCGTCACGTCGTCGTCGGCCACCGCCGGTGGTGCATCGACCGGCTCGGGCATCGGACCCGGCGCTCTCGACCGCATCGTCGGCATCGTCAAGGCCTACACGACCCGCGTCGGCTCGGGCCCGTTCCCGACCGAGCTGTTCGACGAGCAGGGCGAATGGCTGCGCTCGCGCGGCTTCGAGTTCGGCACCACCACCGGCCGGCCGCGCCGCGTCGGCTGGTACGACGCCCCGATCACGCGCTACGCGACCCGGGTCAACGGCATCACCGATCTCGTGCTCACCAAGCTCGACATCCTGACCGGACTCGAGCAGATCCCGGTGTGCGTCGCCTACGACGTCGACGGTCGGCGCTTCGACGAGGTGCCGGTCAACCAGACCGACTTCCACCACGCGACGCCCGTGCTCGAGTACTTCCCCGGCTGGAGCGAGGACATCTCGACCGCGCGCACCTTCGACGACCTGCCGAAGAACGCGCAGGACTACGTGATCGCACTCGAGGGCATGAGCAACACGCGCATCTCGGTCATCGGCGTGGGCCCCGAGCGCGACCAGGTCATCGTGCGCCACGACCTGCTCGACTGAGCGCCCCGTGACACGCTTCTGGCTCGGCGGGTACGGCCCCGCGATGGACGGCTCCGCCGAGGGCATCGGCCTGCTCGCCGGTGACGAGAGCGCGCCGACAGCGCTCGAGTACCGCGGTGCGGTCACCCAGACCTCCTCGCCGTCGTGGCTGGCGCAGCATCCGTCGCTCGATGTCGTCTATGCGGCGCTCGAGGGGGATGCCGGTGTGCAGGCGTTCGGCCGCAGCGGCGAGTCGGCTCTGCGGCCGCTCGGCGAGCCGGTCGCCGCGGGCGACGGCGTGTGCCACGTGGCGGTGTCGTCGAGCGGATCGTTCCTCATCGCGAGCTGCTACGGCGACGGGCGAGTCGTGCGCATCGGCATCGACGCGCAGGGACAGCTGGTGCCGGATGCCGTGAACAAGGCCGCCGAGCTGCGCGCGGCACTCCTCGGCGAACCGCTCGAGGAGACGGCGCCGGCCGGCGTGGCCGCCGCGGCATCCGATCCGTACTCCGGTGAACTGACCGCCACCGGCGATGCGCGCTCCTCGCATGCGCATTCCGCGGCCTTCCTCGCGGACGGGCGCATCGCGACGACCGACCTCGGTTTCGACCTCGTGCGCATCTGGCGTCCAATCGCCGGAGGCCTCGTGCTCGATCACGAGGTCGTGCTGCCCGTCGGCACCGGTCCGCGTCACATGGTCGCGCACCCCAGCGGCCACCTGCACGTGGTCACCGAGTACTCGTGCGAGGTTTTCACGCTCGCCGCAGGACGCGACGGCACGTGGGCGGTCGTGTCGTCGGTGCTCGCGAGCCCCGTCGCCGAGATCGGCGTGGACTTCCCCGCCGAGCTCGCCCGCACCCGCGACGCCCGGTTCCTCTATACGGCCCTGCGCGGCAGCAACACCATCGCCGCGCTGCGCGTGCGCGGCGGAGGTGAAGCGCTCGAGGCGATCGCGCTCGCCGACTCGGGGGTCGACTGGCCGCGCCATCACCTCGTGCACGAGGGCAAGCTGCTCGTCGCGGGGCAGCGCTCCGACACCGTCGCACTGATCGACCTCGACGAGCGCACGGGGGCACCGCTCGACATCCGGCACATCGCCCAGGCTCCGGCGCCCACGCACATCCTGCCGGTGCGCTGAGGCGGTCGCAGGCCGCAGCTTGACCTCAACCTTTATTGAGGTTCTACGGTCGAGCCTATGACCATAGACACCGATGCCGTTCCGACCGCGAAGCCCGCCACCGGCATCCTGAGCGGCGCCTACCTCTGGATCACCGTCGGCGCCTGCGCGCTCGTGTTCCTGGGGGCGTTCGAGTCCCTCGCCGTCACCACGGTGATGCCTGCGGTGAGTGCCGACCTCGACGGCGAACGGCTGTACGCCCTCGCGTTCGCGGGGCCCCTGGCCACCGGAGTCATCGGCATGGCCGTGGCGGGCAACTGGGCGGATCGCCGCGGGCCCGTGGCTCCGCTCTACGCCTCGGTGGGCCTGTTCGTGATCGGGCTGATCGTCGCCGGACTCGCGCCGAGCATGGAAGTTCTCGTGGCCGGGCGCTTCGCGCAGGGTCTCGGCAACGGCGGGCTGATGGTGGCGCTCTACGTGGTCGTCGCCCGCGTGTACCCGCGTGACCTGCATCCGGCGATCTTCGCGGGTTTCGCTGCGGCCTGGGTCGTTCCCTCCCTGGTCGGGCCCACCGTCGCCGGGGCCGTCACCGAGATCTGGAGCTGGCACTGGGTGTTCCTCGGCGTCGTCTTCCTGGTCGTCCCCGCGCTGCTCATGGTCGTCCCTGCTCTCCGAGGACTCTCGGGCGAGGGCGACGCCACCACGCCGTGGGCCTTCGGGCGGCTCGGCTGGTCGGTGCTCGCCGCGGTCGCCGTGCTCGCACTGAATCTCGTCGGCGATCTGCCGGGAGCCGGGCCTGTGCTCGCGGCCGCAGCCGTGGTCGTGGCCCTCGTCGCCGTTCGTGCGCTGCTGCCGAAGGGCACGCTGCGGGCGCAACGGGGTCTGCCGTCGGTGCTGCTCGTGCGCGGTCTCGCCGCCGCGGGGTTCTTCGGTGCTCAGGTCTACATCCCCTACCTGCTGACCGAGCGCTACGAGGTCTCGCCGACCGTCGCCGGGCTCTCGCTCACGGGCGGCGCACTCGCCTGGTCGGCGGCCGCCACCGTGCAGGGACGCATGGGCGCCAGGCTCTCGAGTGTGCGGGCCGTGCGCATCGGAACGGTGCTGGTGGTCGTGGGCGTGGTTCTCGCCCTCGTCGCCACCGTGCTCGCTGCACCCGTGGTCGTCATCATCGTCGCGTGGATCGTCGCGGGCGCCGGCATGGGCCTGATGAGCCCGAGGACCAGCGCCCTGACCCTCGAGATGTCGGCGCCCGAGAACCAGGGCTTCAACAGCTCTGCCATGACCGTGGCCGACTCCTTCGGCAGTGCGCTGGCCCTCGCGATCACGGGCGTGCTGTTCACCGGGCTGGCCGCGGCGGGAGATCCGTTCATCGCGGTGTTCGCCTTCGCCGCGATCATCGCGCTCGCCGCGGCGGTGCTCGCCGTGCGCGTCGCGCCCCGGGAGCCGTGAGTCGGCCGTTCACAACTCAGCATGGATGGCGTTGATTCGGCCGAAACGGGTGGCATCGGGGGCGATTCGGCCGGTTCGTGCTGAATCGTTCACGGCGGCGAGCCATGACCGGAGGACGGGTGCCGGGTGCTGGGTTGCGTGGTGGGGTGTTGGAGCGGCGGGCTCGTCCGTGTGCAGGACCGCGGCACAGATGCAGGACGAAAGGGCGGATCTGGTCCTGCGAACGTGCCTCGGTCCTGCAGACGGATCGGATCGGTCCTGCAGACGGATCGGATCGGTCCTGCAGACGGATCGGATCCCCCGGGTCGAGCCCCGGATCGAGCCCCGACGAGGCGCGCGGGGAGACCGGCGACGCGCCCGGCGACGCCTCCACGGAACAACCGGCCCGTGACTCGACGTTGCTCTTGAGCAAGACTGGGCGACGGAGAGGTGCATCTCATGACTGCTGAGAAGACAGACGAATACGACCTGATCGTCCTGGGCGGCGGACCGGTGGGCGAGAACGTCGCCGACCGCGCCGTGCAGAACGGCTTGACCGCGATCATCGTGGAGAGCGAGCTGGTCGGCGGTGAGTGCTCGTACTGGGCCTGCATGCCGTCGAAGGCCCTGCTGCGTCCGGCCCAGGCACTGCGCGCGGCGCAGAAGGTCAAGGGCTCGGCCGAGGCCGTGACGGGAAGGCTCGACGTGCGCGCGGTGTTCGACCGTCGCGACTCGTTCACGAGCAACTGGTCTGACGACGGGCAGGTGAAGTGGCTCGACTCGGCCGGCATCGACCTCGCCCGCGGACACGGTCGCCTCACGGGCGAGCGCGAGGTGACGGTGACGGATGCCGATGGCGGCACCCGTGTGCTCCACGCCCGCCACGCGGTCGCGATCAGCACGGGGTCGGATGCCGTGATCCCGCCGATCGAGGGGCTGCAGGAGTCCGCTCCCTGGACCAGCCGCGAGGCGACCAGCGCCGAGGAGCTTCCGGAGTCGCTCGCGGTGATCGGCGGCGGAGTGGTCGCCGTCGAGATGGCGACGGCATATGCGGCGCTCGGATCCACGGTCACGATCATCGCCCGCAGCGGTCTGCTGGGGTCGATGGAGCCCTTCGCGGGCGAGCGGGTCGCGGCAGGGCTGAAGGAGCTCGGCGTCGACGTGCGCACAGACACCGGCACCACGAGCGTCACGCGCGGCGACGACGGCGTCTCGATCGTGCTCGACGACGGATCGACGGTCACGGCGACCGAGGTGCTCGTGGCCACGGGGCGCTCTCCGCGCAGCGGCGACATCGGCCTCGACGTCGTCGGCCTCGAGGCCGGGCGCTGGATCACCGTCGACGACACACTGCGGGTGCCCGGGTCGGACTGGCTCTATGCGGTCGGCGACGTCAACGGCCGGGTTCTGCTCACGCACCAGGGCAAGTACCAGGCCCGCGCTGCCGGAGACGTGATCGCCGCACGCGCCAAGGGTGAGGATGTCGACGGCGCTCCCTGGGGCAAGCACGTGGCGACCGCAGACAGCGCAGGGGCTCCGCAGGTCACCTTCTCGTTCCCCGAGGTGGCGTCCGTCGGTCTGACTGAGGCGGACGCCCGCAAGGCGGGCACCGACGTCGCCGTGATCGACTACGACCTCGGCTCGGTCGCCGGCGCGAGCCTCTACGAAGACGGGTTCGAGGGCCAGGCGCGACTCGTCATCGACAAGGAACGCGATGTCATCGTCGGTGCGACGTTCGTGGGCCCTGAGGTCGCCGAGCTCGTGCAGACGGCCACCGTGGCGATCGTCGGCGAGGTGCCGATCGCCCGGCTCTGGCACGCGGTTCCGGCCTACCCCACCATCAGTGAGATCTGGCTGCGACTGCTCGAGACCTACGGGCGGGACTCGGCATGATCGTGTCGGGCGGATGCGAAGAGCGGATGCCGCGCGGCGCCATCCGCGGCGCCATCCGCTCCGAACAGCCGGTGAGAGACCTGGCGCGATCGGCGCGCCCGGAGCAGGATTGTTTCCCATATTGACGGCCCCGGGCGCAACCCCCGGCCGAATGTCGCACACCTCTTATACGCTCGAACCCACATCCGAGGAGGCAGGACCATGAAGGCTGTACTCGCAGGAACCGTCATCGCCGAAGCGGACGAGAGCGATCTCGCCCGCATCGAGGGCAACTGGTACTTCCCGCCCGCATCGATCACCGAGGGAGCGCTCGTCGAGAGCCCGACCCAGTACACGTGCCCCTGGAAGGGCGATGCGCAGTACTACTCCGTGCAGGCGGGCGGCGAGCTGCACACCGACTACGCATGGTCGTACCCCACTCCGTTCCCCAGTGCCTTCGACCGCGTCGGCAAGGATTTCTCGGGCTTCGTCGCGTTCGACCCCCGGGTCGAAGTCTCCGCATGACCTCTGTATGCCGCAGCCGGGGCGGTGACGCCCGCCTCGTCGATCGACCGACCGGAGAATAATCGTGATCGAGTTCCGCAACGTCACCAAGCAGTTCCCCGACGGCACGACCGCCGTCAAGGACTTCAGCCTGGTGCTGCCGTCACGCAAGACGACGGTGTTCGTCGGATCCTCGGGATGCGGCAAGACCACACTGCTGCGCATGATCAACCGCATGGTCGAGCCGACCTCGGGTGAGGTCGAGATCGACGGCGAGAGCGTGCTCGGCGGCGACCCCGTCGCGCTGCGTCGCCGCATCGGTTACGTCATGCAGAACTCGGGTCTGATGCCGCACTTCACGGTGATCGACAACGTGGCCACCGTGCTGCGTCTCACAGGTGTGAAGAAGGCGCCGGCACACGAGCGCGCGCGGGAGCTGCTGAAGACCGTCGGCCTCGACCAGTCGCTGGCCGAGCGGTATCCGAGCCAGCTCTCGGGCGGTCAGCAGCAGCGCGTCGGTGTGGCCCGTGGCCTCGCAGCGGATCCGAACATCCTCCTGATGGACGAGCCGTTCGGCGCGGTCGACCCGATCGTGCGCGCCGACCTGCAGCAGGAGACCCTTCGGCTGCAGCACGAGCTCGACAAGACCGTGGTGTTCGTCACGCACGACATCGACGAGGCCTTCCTGCTCGGCGATCAGGTCGTGATCCTCGACAAGGGTGCGCGCATCGTCCAGGTGGGCAGCCCGAGCGAGATCATCGAGAACCCGGCAGACGATTTCGTCGCCTCCTTCATCGGAGCCGACCGAGGCCGCCGCGCGCTGCACCTGAAGGAGACGCCCCACGGCACCGTCGTGGTCGACTCCGAGGGTCGCACGCAGGGCGCGATCGTGGCTGAGGCCGAGAAGTCCGACGGTCCGCTCGCAGGGCCGGATGCCGCCGCCCTGGGCGCCGTGCAGAGTGGGCTCACGTGAACTGGGTCGTCGACAACCTCGACCTGATCCTCGAGCTGACTCTGGTTCACCTGCGTCAGAGCATCATCCCGATCGTGCTCGGTTTCGTGCTGTCGCTGCCCCTCGGCTGGGTCGCGTGGAGATTCAAGCTCGTGCGCGGGCCGATCATCGTGCTCACGGGGCTGCTCTATACGATCCCCTCGCTGGCCCTGCTGATCCTGCTGCCGTCGGTCGCGGGATACTCGGCCCGCAGCGAGACCAACCTCATCATCGCGTTGACGATCTACGCCATCGCCATCCTCGTGCGGGGAGTCTCCGACGGCCTCGACTCCGTCGACGACGACATCCGCCAGGCGGCGACGGCCACCGGATTCGGGTCCTTCCGGCGCTTCTGGGCGGTCGAGTTCCCGCTCGCCGGCCCGGTGATCCTGGCGAGTCTGCGGGTCACCGCGGTCAGCACCATCTCGCTCGCGACCGTCGGCATCCTGATCGGCATCACGAACCTCGGCTACCTCTTCACCAACGGCCTCGATCGCCGCATCATCGCCGAGGTGTTCGCCGGCATCATCGCCGTCGTCGTCATCGCCCTGGTGATCGACCTGCTGCTTCTGCTCGCGGGTCGGGCACTCATGCCGTGGACGCGTGCGGCGACGAAGACGAGCACGGCGCGGCCCGTCGTGGTGGGGGCGCCCGCATGAACCTCTTCCTCGAAGCATTCGCGTGGATGCTGGCCCCGGCCCAGTGGACCGGCAACTACGCCCTGCCGAAACTCCTCGGCGAGCACCTGACGCTCACAGCGATCTCGGTGGTCAT
>NZ_JXQX01000019.1:0-74013 GCF_000834175.1 Microbacterium sp. MEJ108Y
GCTCGGAGATGTGGATGCCGGGAACGCTGAAGTGCTTTCCCTCGTGGCCGATCGGGTGCACCTTCGCCGGGTCGGTGAAGATGCCGCGCTCGCGGTCTTCGACGACGGCGTCGTCTTCCCACGATCCCTCCCACAGCTTGTAGAGCACCTCGACGTACTCGTCGGCGTGGTCGTAGCGGTCGTCGTGCGCGAGCTGATCGTGCTGGCCCATGTTGCGGGCGGCGCTGGGCAGGTACCCGGTGACGACGTTCCAGCCGACGCGTCCGTTGGTCAGGTGGTCGAGCGTGCTCAGACGCCGTGCGAACGGATAGGGGTGCTCGAAGGCGGTGCCGGCGGTGATGCCGAAGCCGAGGTGCTCGGTGACCGCCGCCATCGCGCTCACGAGCAGGATCGGGTCGTTCACGGGAACCTGTGCGCCGTTGCGGATCGCCGCCTCGTTGGTGCCGCCGTAGACGTCGTAGGTGCCGAGCACGTCGGCGATGAAGATGCCGTCGAAGGTCGCGCTCTCGAGCAGCTTCGCAAGATCCGTCCAGTACGAGATGGTGTTGTACTGGCGCGAGCGGTCGTCCGGGTGTCGCCACAGACCGGACGACTGGTGGGCGACGCAGTTCATGTCGAAGGCGTTGAAGCGGATCTGACGGGTCATGGGGTCAAGCAAAACCTGCGGAGGCGCCCCGTGTCAGCCCCCGCGACACGGGGCGACACATTCGTCGGTCGAGTCCGGCCGGGTCAGCTCCGGTCGCCGTCGACGGTCTTCGTGGTGGAGGTGATCGGGCGCGGGTCGGGCATGATCGTCTCGACCTGCGGTTTGGCGTTCGCCTGCGCTCGGCACCAGACGACGAATCCGACCGCGGTGAAGACGCCGTAGAACACGTACATGAGCCCGGTGGCGTAGAAGCCCGAGCTGAACAGCAGCGGCACGCCCACGACGTCGACGGCGATCCAGATCAGCCAGAACTCCGTCCACCCCTTGGCCATGCCGTAGGTGGCGAGCAGGGACCCGACGAAGGTCCACGTGTCGGCCCACACCGGCTCCCACGAGCCGAGGGCGCGGAACAGGGGAGTGAGGGCGATCGTGCCGATCACCATCACGAGCACCAGGCCGATGCGCGCGCTGTTCGGTGCCCACCGGGGCGTGACGCGACCACCCGACGACGAGGCCTGCCGCCAGCGCACCCACCCGTAGATCGCCACGATGATGAACATGACCTGACGACCGGCCTGGCCGAGCAGGTGCGGCAGCTCATGATCGGGATTGAGGATGGATCCGAGGAAGACGGTGAGCAGCAGCACGTTGCCGACGATGCCGACCGGCCACGCCCAGATCTTGCGCTGCATGCCGCCGAGTGCGCTGGCGAGGCCGAATGCGTTGCCGACCACCTCGCGCACGAGCAGCACCTGGCCGCCGGGCAGCATCCACTGCGAGTTGAAGGCGTCGACCAGCCAGAGGAAGACGTTCACTTCGTCTCGTCGGGGAAGGGCCGCTGATCGAGCACCAGCTGCAGGAACGTGAGGTCGAGCCAGCGATCGAACTTGGTGCCGACCTGCGGCATGCGCCCGACCTGCATGAAGTCGAGGCGCTTGTGCATGATGATCGACCCCGTGTTGCTGCTCTCGATCGCGGCGACCATCACGTGCTTGCCGAGGCTGCGGGCGCGGTGGATGAGCTCGATCATCAACGCCTTGCCGATGCCGCGACCCCGCTGGCCGTCGCGCACGTACACCGAGTGCTCGACGGTGTGCCGGTAGCCGCTGTGCGGGCGCCAGTCCCCGAAGGTCGCGTACCCGAGCACGCCGGTCTCGTCGACCGCGACGATGACGGGATAGCCGCGGCCCGTGCGCTCCGCGAGCCAGGCGGCGCGGTCTTCGACCGTGACCGCCTCTTCATTCCAGATCGCGGTGGTGTTCAGCACCGCGTCGTTGTGGATCGCCGTGATCGCTTCGAGGTCGGCGGTCTCGGCATCCCGGATCTGGGGGTCGCTCATCGGCTGTCTCCTGCATCTGCGCTCGGGTGCGCACTGCACGACGGTAGCAGGATGCCGGGGCGGGGGCTCTCGGGCACCCGCTTCGCCTCACTGCGACGAGTTCCAGTAGGTGAGCTTGGCGGGGTTGAGCACGATCCACAGCTGGGTGATCACACCCGCCTCGACGTGCAGGTTCATGACCGAATGCACGTTCTCTCCGTCGCGGAACACCAGGCCGAGACCGTCGCCGAAGTGCTTCTCCTCGGCGGTGAAGTGTGGGTTCTTGGCCGCGATCCCGAGCAGGAAGCGCGCGACGTTGTCAGCGCCGCTCACGACATTGCGGGCGGCGCTGACCACGCCGCCACCGTCGCTGCGCAGTTCGACGTCTGGTGCCAGGAACTTCAGCAGCGGAGCGACCTCGCCCGTGCGCGTCGCCTGCTGGAAGGCCCGCACCACGCGGTCGTGCTCGGCGCGAGGCACGGCGGTCGCCCGGTTCTCGCGCACGTGACGACGAGCGGATGACGCGAGCTGCCGCACCGCCGCGGAAGATCGCCCCACGGCCTCGGCGATCTCGTCGAACGGCACGGCGAAGACGTCGTGCAGCACGAAGGCGACGCGCTCGGCGGGAGTCATCGCCTCGAGCACGACCAGCAGCGCGGTCGAGACGTCGTCGTCGAGAGTGATGCGATCGAGAGGATCTTCGGGCGTCGAGGCCGTGCGCGATCCGATCGCTCCGGCGAAGAGCTCGGCCGGAACGGGCTCGGGCAGCCACGGCCCGACGTACTGCTCGCGCCTGTGGCGGGCGGAACCCAGAAGGTCGAGGGCGACGCGTCCTGCGACGGTGGTGAGCCAGCCGGCGGGGTTCGCGATGGTCTCGCGCTCAGCTTCGGTGAGCCGGTACCAGCGCAGGTAGGTCTCCTGCACGACATCCTCGGCATCCGCCAGAGTGCCGGTCATCCGGTATCCGAGGGCGAGCAGGCGTCGCCGCTCGCGGAAGACGTCGTCGAGGTCGTCATCCATGGGGTGCCTTTCGGATGCGGGTGCGAGTGTGCTTTCGCAGGATATGACGACGGAGCAGGGTGGAGTGTGAGGCCTCACGTTCTCGGGTGCTGATTCGTCATCTGGTGCAGGAGGCGTGGACGTCGCCCCGGAGCGGAGAGGGAATCGGATGAGGATCGCGGTCGCAGGAGGAACAGGGGTCGTCGGTCGGCACGCCGTGGAGGCGGCGCGAGCGGCCGGTCACGAGGTGGTGGTGCTGTCGCGGTCGTCCGGAGCCGATGTGCTCACCGGCGCCGGACTGGCCGAGCGGATGCAGGGGGCGGATGCCGTCATCGACGTCACGAACACGACCACGCTCTCGGCTGCGAAGGCGGTGAAGTTCTTCGAGACGGCGACCCGCACTCTGCTGGCTGCGGAGTCGCGTGCGGGTGTCACGCACCACGTCGCTCTGTCGATCGTGGGGATCGATGGCATCGACGCCTCGTACTACGCGGGCAAGCTGGCGCAGGAACGCGCGGTGGCTGCAGGGTCGGTGCCGTTCACGATCGCGAGGGCCGGTCAGTTCCACGAGTTCGCCGGACAGCTGCTGTCGGGGATGTCCGGCCCGGTGGCGGTGCTGCCGAAGCTGCTCATGCGGCCGGTGGCTGCGCGCGAGGTCGGGGAGCATCTGGTGCGTGTCGCCGAGGGCGCGCCGGCCGGGCGTGCGTCCGACCTGGTCGGGCCGAGAAACGAGGTTCTCGCGGATGTGGCGCGGAGGCAGCTGGCGTTCGACGGAGTGCGCCGGCGGGTGCTGGGGGTGCGGCTGCCCGGCGCCTATGGGCGAGGGCTGGCGTCGGGGTCGCTGCGCGGAGGGGCGGATGCTCTGCAGGGTCGGATCACGTTCGATGAGTGGCTGCGGGGTGACGACCACCTGCCTTCATGAGCTCGATCTCCTGCTCCAGCGGATTCCGGCATCTCGCTCGATATTCGAACATCTGTTCTAAAATGGAGACATGCCCTCATCCCGCCTGATGCCGCTTCTCGAGGCCTTCGAGCGCCTCGGCGACGTCTGGGGTGACGCCGAGGAGTCGGCGGAGCTCTCGCGCATCGAGCTGCTCGACGCGCATCGTGCGGTGAGCCAGGCGCAGCGATGCCTCGACGGGCTCCACGCCGAGCTCGCGGCGACGATCGCGCACGAGTCGCGGTCGGAACTCGGCCCTGACGGGTTCGCGAAGCAGCATGGATACCGGAGTGCTGCGGCGATGATCGCCGCGCACACGGGTGGGTCGGCCGGCGACGCCAAACGACTCATCGCGGTGGGGCAGGCAGCGGCGCCGCGGACGAATCTGTTGGGTGAGGTCCTGCCCGCGCGGTATCCGGCGCTGGCGTCGGCGCTCGCCGCAGGGGAGATCTCCGTCGCGGCCGCCGCGCTCATCGTCAGCCTGCTCGAGCGGATCCGACTCAAGGTGGGGTCGGCTCGGGTCGAAGAGGCCGAGCGTCTCCTCGTCGGCAGGGCAGCGGGGATGTCCCTCGCCGACGTCGGCAAGCTGGTGGCCCGTGCCGAAGCCTGGCTCGACCCAGACGGCGTCGCACCCAGAGAGCGAGAGGCCCGCGACCGCCGTTCCCTGACGATGTTCGAGCGCGACGGCTCGCTTCACCTCGTGCTGCAGACCGACATCGCCTCAGGGGCGCCGATCAAGGCCGCGATACAGGCCTACGTGGCGGCGTCGTTTCAGTCGCGGATCACCGCGACAGACCCTGACGCGCCGGATGCCGATCGCCGTTCGGTCGCGATGATCCAGGCCGATGCGTTGACCGCCATCTGCGAGCACGCGATCGCCTGCGACAACGGCGGGATGCCCGCATCGGGTGCGACAGTGGTGGTGCGCGTGAACCTCGACCAGCTCATGTCGGGCGAGGGCCGCGCGACGATCGACGGCAGCGACCAGCCCGTGAGCGTCAGCACCTGGCGTCGCATGGCTGCGGGTGGCGGCATCATCCCGGTGGTTCTCGGATCAGCGGGGGAGATCCTCGACTGGGGGCGCGAGAAGCGGTTGTTCACCCGGGCGCAGCGATTGGCACTCGTCGAGCGAGACGGCGGCTGCGCCATGTGCGGTCTCCCTCCGCAGATGACCAAGGCCCACCACATCAGGTGGTGGCAGCGAGACACCGGACCCACCGACCTGAACAACGGCGTACTGCTGTGCGAGTCGTGTCACCATCGCATCCACGACAACGGGTGGGATATCCGCATCGAGGGGATCGGAGCCGCGGCACGGGTATGGCTGATCCCGCCGCGAAGCATCGATCTCGCGAGGGCTCCGCGCCTCGGGGGTCGGGCCCGCTATGACATCGCTGCCTGACGTCGATTCCGTGGTGCGCGGTTCAGACGTGCACGTCGGCGGGCGATTCCTCGCCCTCGTGGAAGTTCGGCTTCTTGCCGATCAGGCGGCCGATGCCCAGGATGATCCCGACGATGATCAGACCCGCGATCAGGCCGGCGATGGCCGAGAAGAGGGTGTCGCCGATCCAGACGATGACAGCGCCGAGGGGCTCGAGCGCGTGCTCGATGGCATGCAGGATGTCCTCGCCGAAGTGCACGCCCACCTCGCCCAGGTTCACGAGCAGCAGGTGGCCACCGACCCACAGCATCGCCACGGTGCCGAGGATGCTGATGAAGCGGAAGACCGCCGGCATCGAGCGCACGATCCGCATTCCCGTGTGGCGGACGCGTGCGACCGGGTTCTTGGCCATCTTCAGACCGATGTCATCGATCTTCACGAGCAGGGCCACGGCGCCGTAGACGACGCCCGTCATGAGCAGGGCGATCACCGCGAGGATCGCGAGGGTCGTCCAGATGTCGAGACCGGCCTCGAGGTTCGCCAGCGAGATCAGCATGATCTCGGTCGAGAGGATCAGGTCGGTGCGCACGGCGCCGAGCACCAGCTTCTTCTCGTCGCGGGCGCCTTCATCGGCGTGACCGTGCTGCACGCCGAACCACTCGAGCACCTTCTCGGCGCCTTCGAAGCACAGATAGGCACCGCCGAGGATCAGCAGGTACGGCAGCACCCACGGCGCGAAGGCGGTGAGCACCAGCGCGATCGGGATGATGATCACGAACTTGTTGACCAGCGAACCGAGCGCGATCTTCGCGACCACAGGCAGCTCGCGCGCCGGCGTGATGCCCTGCACGTACTGCGGGGTCACCGCGGCATCGTCGATCACGACGCCCGCGGCTTTCGCCGAGGCCTTCATCGCCGCGCTGAGGATGTCATCGACGACGGCGAGCAGTCCAACCGACATGTGCGTCTCCCTGTGGTGTGTGTGGCTGAGCAACTCTATCGACTCCTTTCAAACTCACAGCCCGCTCACAGTCCTGCGGGACCAAAACAGGCGCCCGCCTGGTTCTCCTCTAAGACGCTGCAGCCAGCCGCGTCGGACAAGGAGTCAGATCATGTCGAACGAGTACCGCAAGAACCCCGCGGCGGTCAGCGACCTCACGCACCTGCAGTACGAGGTGACGCAGGAGGATGCCACCGAGCCGCCCTTCCGCAACGCGTATTGGAACAACCACGACGACGGCATCTACGTCGACGTCGTCTCGGGCCAGCCGCTCTTCGCGTCGACCGACAAGTTCGACAGCGGAACCGGATGGCCGAGCTTCACCAAGCCCATCGAGGCCGATGCCGTGACCACGCGCACCGACCGCAAGCTCTGGATGACGCGCACCGAGGCGCGTTCCACCGGCGCCGACAGCCACCTGGGGCACGTCTTCGACGACGGACCCCGCGATGCAGGAGGGCTCCGATACTGCATGAACTCCGCCGCCCTGCGCTTCATCCCGGCTGACAGCCTGGAAGATGAGGGGTACGGTCGCTACCGTCACCTCTTCCCCACCACCCCCACCTCTGAGGAGCAGTCATGACCGACACCGGAACCATCACCCGCACCCCCGGAGCCGAGACCGCCCTGCTGGCGGGCGGCTGCTTCTGGGGCATGGAAGACCTGATCCGCCGCCAGCCCGGCGTGCTCGACACCCGTGTCGGCTACACCGGCGGCAGCAACGACCACGCCACCTACCGCAACCACCCGGGTCACGCCGAGGCTGTGGAGATCGTCTTCGACCCCACCAAGACGACGTACCGCGACATCCTCGCGTTCTTCTTCCAGATCCACGACCCGTCGACGAAGGACCGTCAGGGCAACGATGTCGGCTCGAGCTACCGCTCGGCGATCTTCCCGCTCAGCCCCGAGCAGGAGGCCGTCGCCCGCGACACCATCGCCGACGTCGACGCCTCAGGCCTCTGGCCGGGCAAGGCCGTGACCACGATCGAGCCCGCGGGCCCGTTCTGGCAGGCGGAGGAAGAGCACCAGGACTACCTGATCAAGTACCCCAACGGCTACACCTGCCACTTCCCGCGTGCGGGATGGGTGCTGCCGAAGCGCGAAGAGAACGCGACGGTCTGACCGTCACCCCGAGAGCCCTTCGTCACCTCGTGACGGAGGGCTCTTCTCGTGCCTGCGGTCAGCCCTCCGACAGGAACGCCAGCGCTGCTTCCTTGAACGCGCGGGACCCCGGAGCGTTGAAGTGGTTACGATCCGGGATCTCGAAGAACCGCCCCTGAGGGGCTGCGGATGCGAGCGCGCGCGAGCCTTCGATGATCGCGTCCTTCGAGCCCGTCGCGAACAGGATCGGGCTCGAGGGGGCGTTCGACGGATCGGGGTCGATCGTCCGTGACGACCGCATCCCCTCCGCCAGTGCCACCAGGGCTCCGAGGTCGTTGCCCGGCACGCGCTCGGTCAGCGTGATGTAGTTCTGCGTCGTCGCATCCGACACGGGCGTGCCGTCCGCCAGGTACGCGCGCACCTGATCGAGATCGAGCCGGGCGAGAGGGATGCCGTCGGGCACGCCGCCGAGCACGGCACGACCGATGCGATGCGGAAGATCACGCACGACCTCCCAGCCGACCCGCGCGCCGAGCGAGTATCCGACGTAGACGGCTTCATCGACGAGGTATGCGTCCATGACCGTCTCGACGTCGGTCGCGAGGGTGCGGATGCCGTACGCGTCGGCCTGATGCGGCTTCTGACTGAGGCCATGGCCCCGCTGGTCGAGCGCCAGCACGCGGTATCCGGCCTTGGTGAGTTCGCGCACCCAGCCCGTGAGCACCCAGGTGTCGCGGGCGCTCGACGCGAAGCCGTGCACGATCACCACCACCGGCGCATCGATCTCGCCCCATGTGTACGTCGCGAGGCGAGTGCCGTCAGCGGCGTACACCTGCTGGGGTTCGGGCATGTTGGTCAGGTCGGAGAGAGGAACAGCCACGGCATCCATTGTCCTCCTCCTGCGATGCCCGGAGACGCCGAGACCCACCGGCCCCGAGGGAACGGTGGGTCTCGGTCGTCAGCAGCTCCGGCTCAGAAGCGAGCGCGCAGGGCCTCGCCGAGCGAGCCGTCGACGTTCGTCCAGTACTGGAAGAAGCGCTCGCGGATCGCGTCGATCGTGATGGCCTGTCCCTGACCGGTCAGCGTGTCGAGGAAGCGCGCGCGCTGCTCGTCGTCGAAGACCGTGCGGTACAGCGTGCCCGCCTGACCGAAGTCGTCGTCATCGAGGTGCAGGGTCGCCGCGGCGCGGATCAGCTCGCCGTCCGACTCCCAGCTCGCCTCGACACCGGCGGCCGGGTCGGCCGTCGGTCCACCGGCGGGGCCGTACGAGTTCGGCGTGTAGACGCGGTGCTCGGCCGGGTTGAACTTGTACTGCATCTGGCCTTCGTGCATGTAGTTGCGCACCTCGGCCGCATGCGGCTGGTTGACCGGAAGCTGGTTGTAGTTCGCGCCGATGCGGTAGCGCTGTGCGTCGGAGTAGGCGAACACCCGAGCCATGAGCATCTTGTCGGGCGAGATGCCGGTGCCGGGAACCTGGTTGCCGGGCGAGAAGGCGGCCTGCTCGATCTCGGCGAAGAAGTTCTGCGGGTTGCGGTCGAGCGTGAACGTGCCGACCTTGATGCGCGGGTAGTCCTTCTTCGACCAGGTCTTCGTCAGGTCGAACGGGTTGAAGCGGTAGGTCTTGCCCTCGTCGTAGGGCATGACCTGCACGTAGACATCCCAGGAGGGGGCGTCGCCGCTCGCGATCGCGTCGAACAGGTCGCGACGGTAGTAGTCGGCATCCGATCCTGCGAGCTTCTCGGCCTCTTCGGCGCTCATCGCCTCGACGCCCTGCTTCGACAGGAAGTGGTACTGCACCCAGAAGCGCTCGCCTGCGGCGTTGACCCACTGGTAGGTGTGCGAGCCGTAGCCGTTCATGTGGCGCCAGCTGCGCGGCAGGCCACGGTCTCCCATCAGGTACGTGACCTGGTGGGCGGACTCGGGAGAGAGGGTCCAGAAGTCCCACTGCATGTCGGCGTCGCGCAGACCCGAGTCGCCGAGGCGCTTCTGCGAGTGGATGAAGTCAGGGAACTTCATGGCGTCGCGCAGGAAGAAGGTCGGGGTGTTGTTGCCGACGATGTCGAGGTTGCCCTCGGACGTGTAGAAGCGCAGCGCGAAGCCGCGCACGTCGCGCCAGGTGTCGGGCGAACCCTGCTCGCCGGCGACCGACGAGAAGCGCAGCAGCGTCTCGCTCTGAGCGCCGGGCTGGAAGGCTGCGGCACGGGTGTAGGCCGACACATCCTCGGTCACGGTGAAGGTTCCGAAGGCTCCGCCGCCCTTGGCGTGCGGGTTGCGCTCCGGCACACGCTCGCGGTTGAACGACGCGAGCTTCTCGACGAGGTAGCGGTCGTGCAGGACCGTGGGTCCGTCTGCTCCGACGGTGAGCGAGTGGGCGTCGCTCGCGACGGGAGTGCCCGTCTGGGTGGTGGTCGATGGGTCGGTCATGTTCTTCTCCTTCTGCGCACAGGGACGACGATCACCCCGGGTGCCCGGGATCGGACGTCGGATGCTACTGCGCGGCGTTCTGGCAACTGGGGCACAGGCCCCAGAAGGTCACTTCGGCTGTCTGGACGGTGAATCCCCCCGCCGAAGACGGGGTGAGGCACGGCGCTTCGCCGACGACGCAGTCCACATCGCCGATCGCACCGCACTGGGTGCACACGATGTGGTGATGGTTGTCGTCGATGCGCCGTTCATAGAGCGCCGCGGAGCCTGCCGGTTCGATCCGGCGGATCAGACCCGCCGTCGTCAGGTCCGCGAGGATGTTGTGCACCGACTGGATCGACGTCGTCGGAAGCACCTCGGAGACGGCGCGGAAGACCCGCTCCGCATCCGTGTGGGCCATGGATTCCAGAGCCTCGAGAACGGCGACGCGGCCCGCGGTCGCACGCAGCCCGGCACCGCGAAGTGCCGAGTCGAGTTCTGTCTCCATGCCTCGACTCTAGCGTCTCTTTTGAGTAATTCAAAAGAATGGCGTGTCGGCCGCGCGGGTGGCATCCTGCACACGTGCACGTAGCGTGAAGGGATGTCTACGACAAGAGCGGCAGCAGTGGGACTGATCCTGATGGCGGGCGTCGCGCTCGCCGGATGCAGTGGCGAACCCTCAGGGTCGGGCGAGGGGTCCCCGTCGCCCTCCGCCTCGGCGTCGAGCCCCACGCCGACCCCGACTCCGGACGCCGAGGCGGATGAAGCGCTGCTCCCGGTGCCGGTCGAGGAGATCGCCGACTGGGCGAAGACTGCCGTTGCCGGCGGAGACGCCGACGGATACGTCTTCGGCTTCTCCGGGTGGATGAGCGAGAACAGTTCGGCCCACGACGTGACGTCCTTCACGTCACTCCCGCCGGGGTCGTACCAGGCTCAGTTCGCCTGCAGGGGTGACGGCACCATCACTCTCGTGACCAGCGAGCTGGACGAGGGAGACCCGACAGAGCCGGTCGTGTGCGCGAACGAGACGATCGCCTTCGACGTCACGAATGCTCGCACCGGGATTCGATTCGCACTCGCTCTCGAGGGCGCCCCCACGGTCCACGCGCTGTCGCTCGTCGAGGCGTCCTGAGCGCGCGGTCGTCCGGATCCACTGCGGGCGTCAGGACTCCGACGGCGCGAGAGGCAGCTCGAGGCCGTAGTTCCAGGTCAGGATCGCCGGCTGCTCGCGGTAGAAGCTCAGCACCGACACCGATCCGGCGTCCAGCGTGATCTGAGCGCCGAAGCGCGGCGCGAGGCGCAGATAGACCGCGGTGAGGATGCGGAGGAAGTGCCCGTGCGCGACCAGCGCCACATCACCCTCGGTCAGCTTCGGCAGAACCCGGGTGAGCACGCGGGATGCGCGGGCCGCGACCTCCTCGACGGTCTCGCCCGGCGTGGCGCCTCGGATCACTCCGTGAGTGAATGCGCTCCAGTCGTAGCCGAGCTCCTCGCGGATGTCCTTCGTCGTGCGGCCCTCGTATCCGCCGTAGTCCCACTCGACGAGCAGCGGATCGATCTCGGCGTGCAGACCGGCGAGCTCGGCCGTGCGCCGGGCGCGCTCGAGCGGCGACGACAGCACGAGCGAGAAGTCGTAGTCGGCGACCAGCTGTCCGGCACCCCGGGCGAGGTCCTCGCCCCGCGCTGTGAGCGGGATGTCCGTGAGGCCGGTGTGCAGGCCGGCCTTCGACCACTCGGTCTCGCCATGGCGCAGGAGCACGAGCTTTCCCGTCGGGTTGTCGGGCGCGGGGCGGTCGGGCAGCTGGTCATAGACAGGGATCGCAGGCACACCGCAACCGTAGCCCGACGTCGGGGCCCGGTCACTGCGTGATCGTGAACCCGCCCCCACGCACGCGCACCTTTCCGCCGGCGACGGCCTGGCCGCGCTGCGATCCGTCCGCCTCGTAGGCTCGGCCGGCACCGGGTGCGAGCGCAGCGACCCGCTGGTCCCGTCGAGTCCCGTTCGCATAGAGCACCGCCGCGCCGGAGGTCGTCGAGTACACCGCGTTCGCGACGGCCGGCTGGATCACGAGAGCATCGAGCCGCACGTCGCCGGTGCTCGTGCATCGCACGGTCACCGCCTCCGCAGGCAGCTCGCCACCGAGCAGCTGCGGCACCAGCATCCCGTCGGCTTCGGTGAGTCCGCGCTCGCCGGTGCCACCCGCGGGCGTGCGAGTGCTCCACAGACGCCGGCGACCGCGAAACACCTCCCACACCGCTTCGCCCGCATCCGCCGCCTGTCTCCAGACGAGGCCGTGCAGGATGCCGTCGGCCTCGGTCACATCGAACTCAACCGACTCGCCCGCGGGAACGCGCACGTACGCGCCACCCGAGAGGTTTCCCTCGCCGGTCCAGGCGCCGCCCTCGGGGCGCACGACCACGCAGCCCGCCGAGAGCCGGGCGCCCCCGGCATCGATCACTCGCAGCCCCGAGAACGACGACAGCCCGGTGATCGACGTCGCGATCCGGGCGATGTCACGGTTCGCATCCAGCAGCAGCATCGTGAGCAGTCCGTGGATGGTGGACTCGGCTCCGGAGTTCCGATTCACCCGTCCATCCGTCTCGACACCGTCGAAAGTCACACCGGTGGCCGGGTCGTAGACAGGGATACCCGCCGTGTTCGCGCCGAAGAACCACCCGGCGGCGAGTCCTGCGAGCACCCGCAGTCCCTCTCCGCCGACGGATGCCGCCTGCACCGCCGCCGCGACGCGACCGTGCGCGCCGTAGGCGATCTGCGCCTCCGCGGGCAACGGCGCCCAGGCGTTGTGCGGACCCCCCGAAGCGAGCACCTGCGGGGTGAAGGTCCCGGCATCCGCCACGGCCGCCGCGGTCCACTCGCGACGTCGCAGCAGCGCACCGGCGCGAGCGAGGGCCTCGGGGGCGGCCGCACCCCAGGCGTGCCAGAATCCCAGCGACCCGGTCCAAGGCAGCACGGCGCCGAACGGCCAGCCCTTCGCAGGATCAGTGGCCATCGCCGCGACACCTTCTCCATACGTCTGCAGAGCCTGTCGGCTTCGGGCGTCTCCGGCCTCGGTCGCGGCGGCGAGTCCGAGCATGGCCTCGGCCGTGGCATCCGCTCCACCGGCGATCAACCAGGCGGGCAGGTCGCGTCCGTCGCTGCGCACCCACTGCCCGGCGCGCGACAGCGACTCGCGACCGAGCGCATCGAGGGCCAGATGCAGCCGCGAGAGCAGGAACGCCGCGAACTCGGCATCCTCCCGTCGGAAGGCCGCGTAACCCTCACCGAACGCCCACACCGTGCGCGCCAGCCAGTACGACTCGGCGGAGTCCGACGGATCCGGCAGTTCGACGGGGATCGCGCTGGGATTCAGCGTGCCGTCCTCCTGCTGCCACAGCACCACGCGGCCGGCATTCGGCCCGCTGGTCGTCTGCAGGAACGCCAGCGACCGCAGCACATCGCGTGCCTCGTCGCGGGCCTGCGCGTCGCCGGTCGCCTTCCATTCGCGCAGGAACACGATCGCGGCTCGGGCGATGTCATCCGCGTTGTACGCGCCCTGTGTCCAAGAGCCGGTCACGGCGTCGCGAGTGCCGCCACCCACCGGTCGGTAGCCCCCGGCGCCGTCGGCGTCGGCATACGTCCATGGCGCGAGCACGCGCGGCGAGATGTCGATGTCGAACGTGGTGTGCGTGACGCTCGCCACGACCGGCACCTCCGCGAGCAGAAAGCGCAGGTGTGCGAGGTTCGTGAGTCGCGCCCCGGCACCCGCCCCCGCAGGCGGAGACCCGAGAGGCAGTCCGGCAGCGGACGCCGATGCCTGCGCCCCGGCCGAATCCAGCGGCAGGAGCGCCAGCGCCGAGGTGGCGGCTGCCGCGGTCAGGAAGGTCCGTCGGGAGATGGCCATGGTCTCATTCCTCGCCCGTGTTCGAGTCGGCGCCGTCTCGCAGTGCGCGGCCCCACGGCTGGGCGGGGTCGTGGATGGCGACGGCCAGCGTCGTGTCCGACTGCCCGTAGTACGCGAACCACCGGCCCTGGAACTTCACGAGTCCCTCGACGAAGGTCACGTTCGAGACGAGCCCGTGCATGTCCTCGAAGGTCTGCGGACGCAGCCACGGCTCCTGCAGCCGCGCGAGCACCTTGGTCGGCTCATCGGGGTCGATCGCGATCTGGCCGCAGCGGTAGTCCACGTCGACCGAACCGTCTTCGTGCACGGTCCTGGTCGCCCCGTTCGTGAGCATCACGAGCAACCCGTTGTCGGTGACGACAGGCGAGGTGCCGATCTCGACGAGCGCTTCGTCCCAGGTGCCGGGGGTCGGCGAGTACATCGGCTCGGTGTCGGGGGTGCCGGGCGTCCAGCGGAGGAGGTCGTCGCTGGTGGCCCAGTAGATGCCGCCCTCGCCGAAGTACATCCACCACTTGCCGTGCATCTTCTGCGGCACGATGACCCCCGCCTTCGACCAGTTGAACCCGCGGGGGTCCATGGTCTTGAACGTGTCGAAATCGTCGAACAGCGGTCCGTGCTTGGTCCAGGTGCGCAGATCGGTCGAGGTCGCGAGGCACAGCTGCGCGCTGCGCCGATCCCAGCCGGTGTAGGTCAGGTAGTAGGTGCCGTCGATCAGCGCGATGCGCGGATCCTCGCATCCGTAGCGCTCGTAGTCCTCGGAGGGCGAGAGGATCGGTGCGTCCTCGCGGGTGAAGTTCACGCCGTCGCTCGAGCGGGCGATGCCGATGTGCGAGACGATGTCGTCGGCGTGCGCCCGGTAGAGCAGCACCACTTCGTCGCCGTCGACGAGAGCCGCCGGGTTGTAGAGATTGGCCGACTCCCAGCTGTCGCCCTTCGGACGCAGGATCGGGTTGCCCTCGTAGGGGGTGAACGGGCCGAGGGGGAAGGATGCTCCGGTGAACATGGGGGTCCTTTCGGGGATTCTGGGGAGGGGCCGGTCAGCCCTTGACGGCCGCACCGAGGTCGGTGGCCCGGAAGAAGCGCTGGAAGACGATGAACAGGATGACGACGGGGAACGCCAGGGCGGTCGCTCCGGCGAGGATCGCGCCGTTGGGGTTCGCCGTGGACTGCGCCACGTTCGAGATGTAGTTCGCGAGGGACACGGCGAGCGGTTGCAGCGATGCGTCCTTCGTGATCAGGAACGGCCAGAGGAACTCGTTCCACGGGCCGATGAAGGTGACGAGCACGACGGTCACGAGCACCGGCTTGATGAGCGGGATCGCGACCGAGGTGAGCAGGCGGATCTCGCCGGCGCCGTCGATGCGGGCGGCCTCGAAGATCTCGACGGGCAGCGCTTTGAAGAACTGCACGAAGATGAACACCGCCGTCGTGTTGATGAGGAACGGCAGGATCATGCCCATGTACGAGTCCCCGAGCCCGTAATTGCGCGTGATCTGCACGTACAGCGGGATCATGAGCAGCTGGAACGGCACCATCTGCACCAGCAGCATGAGCACCCAGATCACTCCGCGACCGCGGAAGTCGAGCCGTGCGATCGCATACCCGGCGAGCAGTCCGAACACTACGGTGCCCAGCAGCACGCCCGCCGTGAAGATCAGCGAGTTGAGCAGCGAGCCGACCAGGTCGATGCGGGAGTCGATCGCGAGGAAGTTGTCGATCGTCCAGCCGCTCGTCGGGAAGAGCTCGTCGGGCGAGTTCGTCGGGTTCTCCTGGAACGCCCCGACCAGCATGAAGTAGAACGGGAACGCGAATCCGATCGCCGCGACCGTGAGCAGGATCACGCTCAGGATGCGGGGCAGTGAACGCTTGCGTCTCATGGTCATCGCTCCCTGGTGGCGCGGTTGGCGGCGAGCGACAGCATGCCGACCAGGATCACGAGGATCATGCCGATCGCGGCCGCGGTGTCGGGGTTCTGCTGCTGGATGCCCAGCTGGTAGATGAGCAGCACGGGTGTCGAGGAGGCGCCGTCGGGGCCGCCGCCATTCGTGAGCAGGTACGGCTCGGTGAAGAGGTTCGCTCCGGTGATGATCGACAGGATCAGCACGAGCGTGGTGGCGCTGCGCACACCGGGAACGGTGACGTTCCAGAAGCGCGAGAACGCGCCCGCGCCGTCGGTCTCTGCCGACTCGTAGAGCTCCTTCGGCACGTTCTGGAGTGCGGCGAGGTAGAGCAGGATGTAGAACCCCAGCTGCTTCCACGTGACGTACAGCGCGATCATCGGCATCGCGAGACCGCTGTTCACCAGCCACGACGGATCGGGGGCGAGTGGCCCGAGGATCGTGTTGATCAGGCCGTTGCCCGAGAACAGCAGCATCCACACGCCGACGAGCGAGACACTGGCCGTCAGATACGGCACGTAGAACGCCACCCGGTAGGCGGCGACCCAGCGGATGCCGGTGTTCAGCGCCGCCGCGAGCACGAGCGAGAGAACGGCGGTGAGCGGCACGTTGATGACGAGGAAGATCAGGGTGTTGCGGAACGATCCGAGCACCCTCGGGTCGGTGAGCACGGTGACGAAGTTGTCGAAGCCCACGAACGGCCGGTCGACGTCGACATTGGGTGCGGTGAAGAAGTAGTCGTGGAAGGCGATGTAGACCGCGAATCCCAGCGGGAACGCGAAGATCGCCAGCACGAAGACCAGATACGGCAGGGCGAAGAGGCCGCCGATCGGCTGTGCACCCAGCAGTCGGTTGCGTAACCGCGCCCTCGGTGACCGGCCCGCGGACGGGGCCGGGGCGGTGGTGCCCCCGGCCACGTCCGCGACGGCGTCGTCTCGGAGAGTCATATGCGGCTCATCACTCGGCGACGAGATCGTCGATCTTCGTCGCGGCGTTCTTCAGGAAGTCGTCGATCGACTCCTTGCCGAAGATCACGGCGGCGGAGTACTCGTCGCGGAACGCCTGCCAGGCCTCCACGGAGTTCGGGATGCTGGGCACGTCTGCCGTGGCCTCGGCCTGCTCGGCGAACGCCACGTAGTTCGGGTTCGCGTCGAAGTAGTCGGCGTAGGTCTCGGTGAGGTCGGTGCGCATCGGCATCTGGCCCGTCGCCTCGAGCAGCTGACCGTCGCTGTCGACGCTCGTCGAGAATTTCAGGAACTCCCATGCGGTGCCCTGGTTCTCGCACGCGGTGAACATCGAGACGCTCTTCGAGTCCGCGAACGTCGTCGGGTTCTCGCGACCGTCGCTGGTCGGCACGGGCATGAACCCGACGTCCACGGTCTCGGCGTACGAGGGGATGGCCCACGGACCGGCGAGCTGCATGGCGGTCGTCCCCGCGGACATCGCGTCATCGGTCGACGCCTCGTTGGGCGAGAGCTTCTCGTCGTAGAAGGTCTTCCAGAACTCCGCGACCTCGCGCCCGGCATCCGAGTCGACCGTCGCCGCGCCGTCTTCGACGAGCATGGTGCCGTCGGTCTCGGCGAGGTACAGGGGATAGAAGTCGAACCAGGGCTGGTAGAACTCGCTGGTGGGTGCCGGCCAGATCGCACTCTGCACTCCGGATTCGACGATCGCGCGTGACCCGGCGAGGAACTCGTCGTACGAGGCCATCTGGGGGTCTTCGGGATCGATGCCTGCAGCCTCGAACAGGGCCTTGTTGTACATCACCATGACCGGGTTCGACTTCCACGGCAGCTGGTAGAAGCTTCCGTCGGTGGCATACGAGTCGACCTCACCACCGCGCTCGGTGATGTAGTCGCTGCCGCCCTCCATGGTGCTGAGGTCGACGAGCCCGCCCTGCTTGACCCAGCCCGAGACCGCCGCCGGAGCCACGTTGTAGACCAGGCAGGGTGCGGTGCCGGCGGTGATGGCGGCGGTGATCGCCTCTTCCGACGACGAGCCGGCGGGGATCTCCTGCGCGTTCACCTTCTCGTCGGGGTGCTCGGCGTTCCAGGCCTCGACGACGGCGGTGCCCCAGGCGACCTCCTGCTCGTTGTTCGACAGCCAGATGTCGATCGAGCCGGTGCCCTCGCCCGAGGCATCGCCGCCTCCACCTCCGGATGAGCATCCGGTGGCGACGAGCGCGACGGCTCCCAGGAGCGCTGCTGCGCGGATCTTCTTCTTCATGTTGTCCTCCTTGACGCGATGGTTCGGGTGATCGTCTAGCGGGCTGTGCTCTCCCGGAAGTGCACGACGTTGCAGTCGACGACCTCTGTGCGCGGCTCGGCGCCGAGGATGTCGGCCTGAATCAGGCGGGCGGCAGCGCGTCCTCGCGCGGCGGGGCCCGACGAGACGCTCGTGAGTGCGGGGGAGAGGTGGGCCGAGAGATGGTCGTCGTCGAAGCCGGCGATCGCGAGATCGCGGGGGATGCTGAGGCCGCTCGACCGCGCGAACGACAGCCCGGCGATCGCCATGGTGTCGTTGGAATAGAGGATGGCGGTCGGGCGATCGGGCAGCGCGAGCAGCTCGGCGGTGCGCTCCCGGCCACTCGAGGCGGTGAAGTCGCCCTCGCGCAGCAGGGCATCGCCGCCCACGGCATCGGTGTAGGCATCGGCCCGCACGCGCGAGTGCACGTAGTCGAGCGGACCCGAGACATGAGCGATGCGTTCGTGGCCCTCGGCACTCAGGTGAGCGATGATCTCGCGCACGGGCGCATCGTCGTCGGTGCGCACGCACGAGAATCGGGTCGGCTGCTCGTAGGCGCCGACCAGCACCGAAGGGAGGTCGAGCTCTTCGAGCAGCGGCACGCGCCAGTCGTCGTTCCGCAGGTCGAGCAGCAGGGCGCCGTCGGCGCGCCCGTGGCTGAGCGACCGGTAGGCCCGCTCCTCGGCCGCCCGATCGGGAACGACCTGCAGGATCAGCGCCGTCTCGGTCTCAGCCAGCACCGATTCGACGCCAGCGATGAACGCGGGGAAGAACGAGTCGTTGGCGATGACCTCGGGGTCACGGGCCAGCACCACGGCGATCGCATTGGCCTTCTGCGTAGCCAGCGCGCGGGCGCTCTGGCTCGGCACCCAGTTGAGCTTCTCGGCGGCGGCGAGCACCTTGGCCCTGGTGTCGTCGGAGATGGGCCGCTTGCCGCTCATCGCGTGCGAGACGGTGGCCTTGGTGACGCCGGCCTCGCGGGCGACGTCGGCGATCGTCGTGCGGCTCATGCCACCTCCTCGTGGAACTTCCGGGTTGATCCCTGAACACTCGACACGGCACGATTTAACCGGTTTGACGAATGCGGGTGAAGCGAGTGTAAACCGGTTTGACAACCGCGGTCAAGAGCGGCGGTCGATCTCAGGGATCCGTGTCAGACGAAGGTGACGGTCTGCTGCAGGCGTGTGCGCACGTCGAACAGCTCGTTGCCGCCGATGGCGCGGGCACCGGGGACTCCCTGGCGCAGCACCATCGCGAGCGCGCTGCGACGCACGACGACCACGGGAACGCCGCGGCTGCTGCCGAGCGGGGTGACGGCCTGCGCGAGATCGTCGTCGGGGAGCACCATGATCAGTCCGCCGAACTTCACCCGCGCGGCCTTGGCCACGGTGCGCATGCGCGAGAGTGCGGCGGTGACGGGCGCGCGTGTGCCCAGACTCGGGCCCGTGATCTCGCCCCGACGGAACCCGACGACTCCGCCGAAGTCCTCCGACATGACGCCGTAGAGGCCCGAGGGGCTGAGCACGACATGGTCGAGCTTGTCGTCGGCATCCGCTCCTGTGGCGACGTCGTGCCACACCGTGAAGCCCATGCCGAGCGCGCTCACCGTGCGGGCGGTCGCCTCTTCGGCGAGAGCATCGGCGAGCAGGCGTCGCAGGTCGCGCGGGGCCGAGCGCACGAGCGCCGGGTCATAGGGGTCGGGCACCTCGACGCCACGGCCGGCCCATTCGCGGATCAGCGACAGGTAGCGCTCGCGGCGCCAGCCGCCGGGATGCCCGTACGAGCGAGCTCGGGGGCGGGTGTCCGTGCGGGCGGCCGACTGCGGTCGCCAGCCGTTCCACTCAGGCTCGGCCGGGATGCCGGGGTGCGCACCCGAGCGACGGTCGTAGGCGGCGCGGCCCTCAGGGGTGCCGATCAGCTCCCATGCTCGCTGCACCTGGATGAAGACGGCCGCGTCTCCGCCCGTGTCCGGGTGGGTCTGCCGCAGGCGCAGGCGATACGCACGCCGCAGCTCGCCGTCGTCGACGGTCGGGTCCACGCCGAGGATCTCATAGGCGGAAGCCGAGAGCGGGCTGTCGAACATCGCTCTCCTTCCGAGATCGCGGCATCCAGAATATCCGGATGCTGTTGTGGATCAGCCGGGCGCGTCGGCCGGGGTCAGGCCGGCACGTCGACGACGCGCTCCACGCCGATCACCGGCACCACGGAACCGGCGGATGCCGCTGCGATGTCATCCGCGAGCCGGTCGAGCTCCTGCGCAGGCACCCACACCTCGAGAGTCGCCAGCGCTGCGTACCGGGGCTCGCCGAGCGTCGCGCCGTGACGCGGCACCCAGTCGCGCAGAAGGTTGTCGAAGCGTCCGGCATCCGCCTGCGCGACGTCGATCGTCACCTGGGTCAGAGACTGCCGGTGCACGAGCGATGCGAGATCGAGGGCTTCCGAGACAGCGGTCGAGTAGGCCCGCACGAGCCCGCCGGCGCCGAGCTTCACGCCGCCGAAGTAGCGGGTCACCACTGCCACGACGTCCGTCAGCTCGCGCCGTCTGAGCACTTCGAGCATCGGCACCCCCGCAGTGCCGGACGGCTCACCGTCATCCGACGAGCGGGCCTGATCGCCGAGCAGGCCGGTGACCATCGCGCTGCAGTTGTGCCGCGCATCCCACCACTGCTTGCGCAGGCGTGCGATCACGGCATCCGCGTCCTCGACCGAGGTGACCGGCTCGACGGTCGCGATGAACCGCGACTTCTTGATGATGAATTCATGCTCCACGGGCGCGGCGATCGTGGCCGGGTAGGTGCGGGGCGGAGTCATCCGCCTCAGACTACCCAGCGCACGCCGCTGCTCAGCGGTCGACTCAGATGTCGACTCAGCGGTCGACGAACGACATCTGCTGCGGGTTGTACCGATCTCCCTGCACGCCGACCCGGTCGGCGAGCTGATCGAGGTCGGCGAGTTCGTCGGCCGACAGGGCCACCGTGGTGGCTCCCGCATTCTCGGCGATCCGCGACGTGCGCCTCGTGCCGGGAATCGGCACGATCCACGGCTCCCGAGCGAGCAGCCACGCGAGGGCGATCTGGCCGGGGGAGGCCTCCTTGGACTCCGCGAGCGAGGCGACGTGGCCGACCAGCGCCTCGTTCGCCGCCCGGTTCTCCTCGCTGAAGCGCGGGATCGTGCCGCGGATGTCACCGTCAGCGAATGAGGTGGTGCGATCGACCGTGCCGGTGAGGAACCCCTTGCCGAGCGGGCTGAACGGCACGAAGCCGATGCCGAGCTCGCCGAGTGTGGGCAGGATCTCGGCCTCAGGGTCGCGCGTCCACAGCGAGTACTCGCTCTGCAGCGCCGTGACGGGCTGCACGGCATGGGCCCGGCGGATCGTCGAGGCCGATGCCTCGGACAGCCCGAAGTGCCTCACCTTGCCCTCGGCGATGAGCTCGGCCACCGTGCCTGCGACGTCGTCGATCGGCACATCCGGGTCGACACGGTGCTGGTAGAAGAGGTCGATCACGTCGGTGCGCAGGCGACGCAGCGACTGCTCGGCGACGCGTCGGATCTGCTCCGGCCGGCTGTCGAGCCCGACGCTCTTGCCGTCTTCGATGCGCCAGCCGAACTTCGTCGCGATGACGACCTGGTCGCGGATGGGCTCGAGAGCCTCGCCGACCAGCTCCTCGTTCACATAGGGGCCGTAGACCTCCGCGGTGTCGAAGAAGGTGACGCCGAGGTCGAGAGCCGACCTCAGCACGCCGATCATCTCGTCGCGGGTGCCCGGGTTCGGCCCGTAGCTCTGCGACATCCCCATGCATCCGAGCCCGACGGCGGAGACCTCGAGGCCCTGTCCGAGTGTGCGAGTGTGCATTGCGTGTCCTTTCGTCGAGACCGACGCTACGCGCGGCCCCGACGATGAGGGAGGGGCTGTCAGAACCTCCCTCGGCACGAGCAGGACTACTCCGGGGAGTCGTCGCGCAGGTACGCGATGTGCTCCGCGTGACGGGTCAGATGGTTCTGCGACGTGCGCACGAACATCCAGGCGACGAGCAGCAGCACGAACCAGATCGGCGTCACGAGCAGCGCGATCAGGGTGTCGGGCTGCGTCGTGAGCGCCCAGAGGATGAACACGAAGAACGCGAGCACCACGTAGACCATGAAGATGCCGCCCGGCATGCGGAACTTCGACGCTGCGACCTTCTCCGGCCGCCGACGGCGGTACACGAGGTAGCTGCAGAGGAAGATCGTCCAGACGAACATGAAGCACACGGCTGAGACCGTGGTCACCATGTCGAACGCGGTGCCGATGTCCTTGCCCGCGTAGAGCAGCACGACGCCCGAGAGCAGCAGGATGCACGACAGGAACAGAGCGTTCTGCGGCACACGTCGCTTCGACAGCCGGCCGAAGATGCGCGGGGCGTCGCCGTCCTGCGCGAGGCCGAACACCATGCGCGACGTCGAGTAGATGCCCGAGTTGGCGCTCGACATGGCCGAGGTCAGCACGACGAGGTTCACCACCGTCGCGGCGATGCCGAGACCCGCGAGGGCGAACATCGCGATGAACGGGCTCTCGCCGGCGACGTACTCGGTCCACGGGGTGACCGCCATCAGGATGATGAGCGCGCCCACGTAGAAGAGCAGGATGCGGATCGGGATCGCGTTGATCGCCTTGGGCAGGTTCTTCTCGGGGTCCTTGGTCTCGGCCGCGGCGGTGCCGACGAGCTCGACGCCGACGAAGGCGAACACGGCGATCTGGAACCCGGCGACGAAGCCCATGAAGCCGTGCGGGAACATGCCGCCGTGGTCCCACAGGTTGCTGAAGCTCGCGGTTCCCGCATCGTGCTGGAAGCCGGTGAAGATCATCACGAGACCCGTGACGATGAGCGCGACGATCGCGATGATCTTGATCAGCGCGAACCAGAACTCCATCTCGCCGAACGCGGCGACCGTGGGCAGGTTCAGTGCGAGCAGGATGACGATCACGAGGACGCCGGGGATCCACAACGGGATGCCGGGGATCAGCGCATCCGTGTACCCCGCGATCGCGATCACATCCGCGACTCCGGTGACGACCCAGCAGAACCAGTACGTCCATCCGGTGAAGAAGCCGGCCCACGGGCCGAGCAGGTCGCTCGCGAAGTCGCTGAACGACTTGTACTTGAGGTTCGACAGCAGCAGCTCGCCCATCGCCCGCATCACGAAGAAGAGCATGAAGCCGATGATCATGTAGACGAAGATCACCGAGGGGCCGGCGACCGAGATCGTCTTGCCGCTGCCCATGAAGAGGCCGGTGCCGATGGCGCCGCCGATCGCGAGCAGCTGGATGTGACGGTTGCTCAGGGCCCTCTTCAGGTGCTGGTCGTCGCCGTCGGCGGTTCCGTCCACCCCGACGGATCCCCGTGTTCTCTCTGTCGTCATCGCTCGAACCTCCGGTGTTGGGCGCCGCGTCCCGCTGCGGCATCCTTCCGACCGTAATGGCCGATCGGGGATGGCAGTTAACCGAATCGATTCGATATCCTGGTCCGACCCCCGATCATCCCCCCAGTTCTGCGAGCCGCTCCCACCATGGCCACCTCTCTCACCACGGGCCGCCCGTGGCGTGTCATCCTGTCGTTCTCGATCCCCCTGCTGCTCGGCAATGTCGTGCAGCAGATGTACCAGTTCGCCGATGCCGTCGTCGTCGGCCGGCACCTCGGTGTCGAGTCCCTCGCCGCCGTCGGCGCGACCGGCAGCCTGCTGTTCCTGCTGATCGGCTTCGCCTGGGGCCTGACGAGCGGTTTCGCTATCCCGATCGCGCAGGCGTTCGGCGCGGGAGACGGCGCAGCGGTGCGTCGCTCGGTCGCGACGGGCGTGATCCTGACCGGCATCACGAGCGTGGTGCTCACGATCGTCGCGCCGCTGATCGCGGCGCCGACGCTCGCCCTGCTGCAGACGCCTGACGAGCTCATGGCCGAGGCGACGATCTTCACGCAGATCAGCTTCATCGGCGCCAGCGCGACGATGTTCTTCAACTTCCTCTCGGCGATCATCCGTGCCATCGGCGACTCGCGCACGCCGCTGATCTTCCTCACGGTGTCGTGTGCGCTCAACGTCGGCCTCGTGATCCTCATGGTCGGCCCGCTCGACTGGGGCGTGGCCGGTGCGGCTCTCGCGACCGTCGTCGCCCAGGCCGTGTCGGTCGTGCTGTGCCTCGAGTTCGTGCGTCGCCGGCTGCCGATGCTGCAGCTGCGTCGTGCCGACTGGCGCGTCACCCGCGACGACATCCGAGAGCACCTGCGCCTCGGCCTGCCGATGGGCTTCCAGGCCTCGATCATCGCGATCGGCACGCTCGTCGTGCAGGTGGCCCTCAACACCCTCGGCTCCGAGGCCGTCGCCGCCTATACGACGGCGTCCCGTGTCGACGGCCTCGCCGTGGCCTTCCTCTCGTCGCTGGGTCTCGCCTCGTCGATGTACACGGCGCAGAACCTGGGCGGACGCCGACCCGACCGCATCCGCCGCGGTGTCGTGGAGGGCACCTGGATGGCGATCGCCGCCGGCATCGCGCTCGGAGGCGTCATCATCGCGTTCGGGGCGCCGCTGGTGCGGCTGTTCGTCGGCGAGGGCGCGGCGGCGGATGGGGTCGTCGAACTCGCGCACCTCATGCTGATCATCAACGGATGCGGATACTGGGCGCTCGGCGTGCTGTTCGTGCTCCGTGGTGCGCTGCAGGGCCTCGGCCACACCCTGGTGCCCACCGTCACGGGTGTGATCGAGCTGGTGATGCGCGTGGGCGCCGCGATCGTGCTCGGCGCGCTCATCGGCTTCGAGGGCGTCGCGCTCAGCAACCCTCTCGCCTGGCTCGGCGCGATCGTGCTGCTGGTGCCGGCGTACGTGCGTGCGCACCGGTCGCTCGGCCGCATGCGCGTCGACCCCGTCGAGGCCACCGAGACCTCGGCGATGGCGATCATCGGACCCACCGACGGCTCGATGGTCGTGGACGCGGTCGTCACCCAGCCGGTGCGAGTGATCAGGACCTCGCGTTTCGCGCGGTTGACGCGCCGCTGAACAGCTCGTCACAGTTGCAGAACATCATCCTTGAGATGGATGCCCGGCATGCCGACACTTCGTAATGTTGGTGATGCGGAGATTCCGCAGACCGGGGGGTCGTGATGACATCGTCAAGGGTGGCAAGCGAACTGGCATCGATTCTGGTGCCGATCGGAGTGGTGGGGGCTGTGCTCGCAGCGCTGTGTGCGCTCATCGCAGGAATCGCGATCATGCGCGGAGCGGCGGGTCTCGCCGGCGGAGCGGTCGGTCTGTGGATTCCGAGCGCGATGCTCAGCTCCACGGCATCGTTCGCGAATCAGTGGACGCCGCTGCTGATCTCAGGCGCCGCGCTCGTCGCGATGCTGGTGATCGGAGCCGTGGGTCGCGGCATCGTGAACACGGGTGAGCCGGCACGAGAAGCGGCCCGTGCCGCGCGCGTCCAGGCGCTCATCGACGCACCGGACCCGGTCGTCGTGCCGCGCGGCACGACGGTGACGCCGAGCACAGGCAGTCAGCCCGCGCTGGCAGGCTGAGAGCTCGTCAGCGGTAGTCGCGGTCGCGGTGCTGTGCGGCCTCGTCTCCTGAGGTCACGCGCTCGGCCTCTCTGGCGCGCAGCTCGACGCGGCGGATCTTGCCCGAGATCGTCTTGGGCAGCTCGGGAACGAACTCGATGATCCGCACCCAGAGGTGCGACGACAGGCGGTCGTGGGCGTAGGCGAAGATCGAGCGGGCGGCGTCGGCTTCGGCGCCGACCGCGTCGGGGTGCAGGCACACGTACGCCTTCGGAACCGCGAGTCGCGTCGGGTCGGGGCTCGGGATCACCGCCGCCTCGATCACGAGGTCGTGCTCCAGCAGCACCGATTCGAGCTCGAACGGCGAGATCTTGTAGTCGGAGGCCTTGAACACGTCGTCCGCCCGGCCGATGTAGGTCAGGTATCCGTCGGCATCCCGCTGGGCGATGTCTCCGGTGTGGTGGAAGCCGCCGACGCGGGATTCGGCCGTCTTCTCCGGATCGTCGTAGTACCCGGCCATGAGCCCGACCGGAGGGTGGGCCAGGTCGAGCGCGATCTCGCCCTCGTGCTCGGCGATCTCTCCGGTGGCGGGGTCGAGCAGCACGACCGGGTACCCGGGCAGCGGGCGCCCCATGGAGCCGACCTTCACGACCTGACCGGGGGAGTTGCCCACACAGGCCGTCATCTCGGTCTGCCCGAAGCCGTCGCGGATCGTGCCGCCCCACGCCGCGCGCACCCGGTCGATGACCTCGGGGTTCAGCGGCTCGCCCGCTCCGACCAGCTCCCGCGGCGGGTGGGTGAGTCGTGCGAGATCGGCCTGGATCAGCATCCGCCACACCGTCGGCGGAGCGCAGAACGTGGAGACGTGGTGGGTGTCCATGACCTGCATCAGGGTGTTCGCGTCGAACCGGTCGTAGTTGTAGACGAACACCGTCGCCTCGGCGAGGAACGGCGAGTAGAAGCTCGACCACGCATGCTTCGCCCAGCCGGGTGACGAGATGTTGAGGTGCACGTCATCGGGTCGCACGCCCAGCCACCACATGGTCGACAGGTGTCCGACGGGATACGAGACGTGCGTGTGCTGCACGAGCTTCGGGCGGCTGGTCGTGCCGCTCGTGAAGTAGAGCAGGGCCGTGTCGTCGGCCGGTGTGGCGGCGTCGGGCTCGAAGGTCGTCGGGGCGTCGGACGAGCCGTCGAAGCGGGTCCATTCGGCGGGGATGCCGTCGCCCACGCCGATGCGCAGCACGTCGGCGTCGATGTCGGCGATGCGCTCGGCGAGGCTGCCGAGCGTGACGATCGCGCGCGCCCGGCCGTGCTCGACGCGGTAGGCGAGGTCGGATGCCGAGAGCAGTGTCGACGTCGGAATCGACACCGCGCCGATCTTGGTGATGGCGAGCATCACCTCCCACAGCTCGATGGTGTTGCCGAGCATCACGATGACGTGGTCGCCTCGTCGGATGCCGAGGCCGGTCAGCCAGGCCGCGACCTGATCCGAGCGGGCCGACAGCTCTCCGTATGTCCACGACTCGAGACTGAGATTGGCCGAGACGATCTGCACGGCCGGGCGGTCGGGCGTCTCGCCCGCGATGACGTCGAACCACTCGAGCGCGAAGTTGAACTCCGTGGGCGTCGGCCAGACGAACCCGTCTCGCGCCGCCGCGTAGTCGGTGGCATTCGCGAAGAGGAAGTCGCGCATCTCTCTGATCGCGGACGTGGCTGCGGTGGCGCTGCGGCTCATTCTGGGCTCCCTTGCTCGGCAGACGTGTCCATCCTCGCCCACGATCCGCTCAGCGCGCGAGCAGGCCGGCGCCGTCGCGGAGCTCGAACACCAGCTGCGTCTCGGTGCCGCGGACGACGGGGTGGATCGTGATGTGCTCGAGCACGATGTCGCGCAGGGCGGTGGCATCCTGCACCGCGACGTGCACGAGGAAGTCGTCGACGCCCGCGACGTGGAACACCTGCAGCACCCGCGGGATGGCCGCCAGCGCGTCGAAGAGCGCGGTGACCTTGGGGCCCGTGTGATTCGCGAGGCGCACCTTGATGATCGCCTGCAGAGGCAGTCCGAGAGCCGATCCGTCGACCCGGATCCGGGTGTCGCGGATGATCCCGCGCTCGCGCAGTGCGCGCACGCGGTGGGCGCATGTCGACTCGGCGAGACCCAGCCCGTGCGCGAGCGCCTTGTTCGTGACCTCGGCGTCGCGGGTGAGCACGGCGAGGATCTCGAGATCGATCTCGTCGAGCTGTGCTTTCGCCAATGCCCGCACCTCCTCGTATCGCTTCCTTGCTCAGAATATCGAGAACGAGCCAGAATCCGACGGATACTGTCGAATCCCTGCGCATCCATCGCGTTTCGGGCAACGTGGCAGACATGACTGCACCGTTGCATCCAGACACCGTCGCCGTGCACAGCGGCCGCTCAGACCTCGAGGCACTGGGAGTCCACGCACTGCCGATCGACCTGTCGACGACCAACCCGCTGCCCGACATCGAGCGCGGCGGCGACTCGTACGAGGCGATGGCGACGGGTGGGCGGCCGCCCGCCGACGGCAGCATGGTCTACGCGCGGCTCTGGAACCCCACCGTGGGGCGGTTCGAAGACGCCCTCGCCGAGCTCGAGCACGCCGAGGCCGCCGTCGCCTTCGCATCGGGCATGGCGGCGATGACCGCGGTGATCCTCGCGCACGGCCCCGCAGCGGGGAAGAACCACGTCGTGGCGGTGCGTCCCCTCTACGGCGGCACCGATCACCTGCTCGGCTCCGGCCTGCTGGGTGTGGAGACCACCTATTGCCACCCTGCCGAGGTCGCCGCATCGATCCGTCCGGACACGGGACTCGTGGTGGTGGAGACCCCCGCCAATCCGACGCTCGAGATCGCCGACATCGCCGCCGTGGTGGCGCAGGCGGGAGTCGTGCCGGTGGTCGTCGACAACACCTTCGCGACGCCCTTGCTGCAGAATCCCCTTGACCACGGTGCGGCGATGTCGCTGCACAGCGCCACGAAGTACCTCGGCGGACACGGCGACGTGATCGCGGGCGTGGTGGCCTGCGACGAGCAGACCGCGGAGGCGCTCCGCCGTGTGCGTGCCGTGACCGGCGGTCTGCTGCATCCGCTCGGCGCTTACCTGCTGCACCGTGGGCTCGCGACCCTCCCCGTGCGCATGCGCGCGCAGCAGGAGAGCGCTCGCCGCATCGTGCAGTGGCTGATCGACCGCCCCGAGATCGCCGAGGTGTTCTATCCCGGACTCGACGACGACCCGCAGGGCATCATCCAGCGTCAGATGCGGGGCACCGGGGCCATGATCGCGATGCGGATGCGGGGCGGGTATGCCGCGGCATCCGCCGTCACCTCATCGACGTCGCTGTTCACCCACGCCGTCTCGCTGGGCGGGGTCGATTCGCTGATCCAGCATCCGGCCGCGCTCACGCACCGGCCCGTGCCGGCGGAAGCGCGCCCCGACGCCGATGTGCTGCGACTGTCGATCGGTCTCGAGAACGTCGACGACCTGATCGCCGACCTCGCGCAGGCATTCGCTGCACTGTCGCGAGTGGAGGGCGCCGTGGCATCCGGCCGTCCGTGGGCGTGAGGTCGCGACGTTTGTCGAACAGCTACAAGGAACTGAGTCTCACTATGAACGGGATCTAGTTCCGAGGAGCAAACCTGTGCGAATCCTGAGAACCCGCCCATACACTCGCCGGTGGCAACGACGCCACTGACCCCGGGAGTCCTCAATGACGAGTGCAAAGCCCCACGCGCACGGAATCGGAATGCGCATAGCCGTGATCGTGCTCAGCCTGCTGCTGGCCGCGATGGTGATCCTGTTCTTCCTGACCACGGGCAAGATCGCGGCCGGTGCCGCGGAACTCGCCGACGGCACCACCACCGCACGAGACGGCTCGGCCGACCTCGCCGCAGGTGCCGGTGATCTCTCTGCGAGCGCCGACGAGCTCGCCGCCGGCACGGAGCAGCTCGCGGCGGGAGCGACGAGCGCCCACGTCGGCTCCGAGAAGGTCGCCACGGGTGCGCAGAGCGCCTCCACCGGCGCCGCCGCGCTCGCCGTAGGTGCCGACACTCTCGCGATCGGCGCCTCGAACGCCGCGTCCGGGGCTGCTCGGCTGAGCGCCGGAGCACTGTCGGCGCTCACAGGTGCCGAGCGTCTCGAATCGGGACTCACGACGGCGGATGCCGGTGTGCAGTCTGCGCTCGACGGTGCGCAGAAGGTCTCGGCCGGTGCGCAGCAGATCGACTCAGGAGCCCGGGCCGCACTCGACGGCGCTCAGCAGGTGGCCGCAGGAACGCAGCAGGTCGACGGCGGAGCCCAGTCGCTCGTCGACGGCGCTCAGGACCTCACGACGGGCGCGCTGCAGGTCGACGCGGGAGCCCAGTCGGTGCTCGACGGGGCGACGAATCTCGCCGCCGGGGTCGCCGGCGCGCACCAGGTCGCGGGGCAGGTGCTCGACGGGGCGAACCAGCTCAGCTCGACGATCACCGGCGCCGTGACGCCGCAGCTTCAGGCGCTCGCCAGCCCGGAGAACGCCGCGGCGATCACCGAGGCGGCCAACGGTGCCCCCGCGAACGCGCAGCAGCTGGCCGATGCGCTCTCCCAGCTCGCTGCGGCAGACCCGACGAACGCTCAGATGCAGCAGCTCGCTGCTCTCGCCGCCGGAGTGGATGCTCAGGTCGACGGAATCGCCGGAGCGGCCGCCGCGGCACCCGTGCTCGCGCAGGGGACGATCCAGGCCGCCGCCGGAGCGCAGCTGGTCGCCGGCGGTGCGAATGCGCTGGTCAACGGCGATGCGGCGCAGGGATGGCCGGGAACGGTCGCGCTGGCAGACCCGACCGCAGGGGCCCCGGCATTCGTCACGGGGGTGCAGCAGTTGAAGGCCGGCACTTCCGGTCTCGCCGCCGGCGCCTCGACGCTCGAGTCCGGTGTGGGCACGCTCAAGGCAGGCGCCTCAGCGGTATCGGCCGGTGCGTTGAAGCTCGCCGACGGCGTGCAGCCCCTGAGCGACGGAGCCTCGCAGCTTTCGGGAGGCGCGCTCGCGCTGGCCACGGGACTGCAGCCTCTGAAGGCGGGCACCGCAGAACTGTGGGCCGGCGCGGATCGGCTCGCCGCTGGTCTCGACACTCTCGCCGATGGCGCCGTGTCGCTGCAGGACGGTTCGGCGCGGCTCAGCGCCGGTGCGGCCAGCCTCGACGAGGGCGCGACCGCGTTGGCCGAGGGCACCGAGACGCTGAAGGTCGGTGCGTCAGACCTGAGCACCGGCGTCGGCGAGCTCTCCGAGGGTGCTGCCACTGTGGCCGAAGGCACCGGCGAACTGGCGGAGGGCGGTGACAAGCTCGAGGCGGGTGCATCGGAACTCGCAGACGGCAACGGCCTGATCGCCGACGGCTCCGGCACGCTCGCGACCGCGACGGCGGGCGCTGCGCCGTCGATGCTGCCCTGGATGCTCGTCGTCACACTGGCAGGACTCATCGCGGTCGGCTTCTGGATCGGCCACCGCGTCAGTCACCGTCGGAGCGTCTGAGCGGCATCCCGGACTGACGCCGCGCGCATCGAAGGAGATCTCTCGTTCCGAAGGACCCGATCCGCACGATCGTCCTTCGATACGGGAGATCTCCTTCCGCGCGCGTGAGACGCAGGGCGAGAGGATGCCGGAGCCTGGCTCTACGGCAGGCGGATCGTGCCTGTGGCGATCCGCTCCGTCGGCATCCGATCGCGGTTGTAGGTGATCTCGTCGTACCCGTGAGGGGTCGGCGTGCCGTCCTCGTCGAGGCTCACGAACACGATCTTCTCGATCGTGAGGATGCGCTTGCGGGTGATCATGTTGCGGGCGACCGCGCGCATGGTCAGCGAGGTGGTGCCGAAGTGGGTCGCCTGCAGGCCGATTTCGATCAGGTCGCCCTGCACGGCTGAGGCCTCGAAGTTGATCTCGGAGATGTGCTTGGTCACCGCGCGGTAGTTGCCCAGCTGCACGATCGCGTAGATCGCGGCCTCCTCGTCGATCCACTTGAGCAGGCTGCCGCCGAACAGAGATCCGTTCGCGTTCAGGTCCTCCGGCTTCACCCATTTGCGGGTGCGGAAGTTGATGCCGTCTTCGGACCACTGCCACTCGGGTGTCTGCTGTTTCGCCATGCTTCGAGGGTAGGAGCATCGTGAGTCGGTGGTGTTACGCGTGCACATCCGTGCATGTCGACGGTCGCTCGGTCTCGGGTCGCTCTGTCTCGGGTCGCTCTGCCTCCGGCGGATCTGCCGAGGGCGGATTCGGTTCCGAACGGACTCGACACGGCGGATGCTGAGGCCATGAGCGAAGAGACCCCCATCCCGCACTTCGGACCCGAGGCCAGGCGAGCGCTGTTCCACGAGCGCGTGCTCGTGCTCGACGGCGCCCTCGACGACGACAACGGCACGCTGCTGATGACGCAGCTGCTCACCCTCTCGGCCGAGGATCCGACGACCGACATCGCCCTGTGGATCCACTCGCCCGGCGGCTCCGTGCCGTCGATGCTCGCGATCCGCGACCTCATGACGCTGGTGCCGAACGACGTGTCGACTCTCGCGCTCGGACTCGCATGCAGCGCCGGGCAGTTCCTGCTCTCGGCGGGCGCGAAGGGCAAGCGCAGGGCGCTGCCCCACGCGCGCATCCTCATGCATCAGGGTTCCGCCGGCATCGGTGGGTCGGCGGGCGAGCTCGAGACCCAGGCAGACGACCTGCGGCACATGCGCGACACGGTGCTCGGGCTGATCGCCGCCGACACCGGGCAGCCCGTGGATCGCATCTTCGAGGACTCGCTGCACGACCGCTGGTACACCGCAGAGCAGGCGAAGGACTACGGGTTCATCGATGAGGTCCTCGACTCGCTCGCCGACCTCATGCCCCGTCGCCGGGCCCGCGTCGGGCTGGGGGCGAGCGCATGAGCGGCTACACGATCCCGAACGTCATCGCGCAGCATCCGCGCGGCGAACGCGTGATGGACGTCTACTCGCATCTGCTCGCCGAACGGGTCATCTATCTCGGCACCGGCATCGACGCGGGAGTGGCAAACGCCCTCATCGCGCAGCTGCTGCACCTCGACGCCGACAGTCAGGACGCGGGCGTGCAGTTCTACATCAACAGTGAAGGCGGCGACCCGGGGGCGGCGCTGGCGATCTACGACACGATGGAGCACATCCGCCCCTCGGTCGCGACGACCTGCGTCGGGCAGGCGATCGGACCCGCCGCACTTCTCGTCGCCGCCGGAGCGCCGGGTCAGCGGGCCGCGCTCGCCCACGCACGCATCGTGCTGCATCAGCCGGCGGGCCAGTCGCGGGGGGCAATTCCAGACCTCATCCTCGCGGCCGACGAGGTCGTGCGCGTGCGGGCAGACATGGAGGCGATCCTCGCCAGGCACAGTGGGCGCTCGCTGAGCGAGCTGCGCGCCGACACGGACCGGGATCGCGTCTTCACGGCATCCGCCGCTCTCGACTACGGGCTGATCGACACCGTTTTGGGCGAGCGGGCCGTCTGACCCGATGCCCGGCCGGCCGTCTGCAGGATCGAAGCACGGATGCGGGGTGATTCTGCCGATCTGCTCCTGCAGACGTGCCGTGGTCCTGCAGACGGGCCAAGGACACGGGCCGCGGCCGAAGATCTGGCCGACGCCCCGGCCCGAAGACTCCGGCCGGGGATCCCGCGATGGCTCAGGCAGCGAGGGCGAAGGCCCCGCGTGCGGCCGAGACGGCGGCGGATGCCGGAGCGGCCGTCACCTGACGCAGCTCGTCGGCCACAGCGCTCGTCAGTTCGATCAGCGAGGTGTCGAGGGCGCCGGCGATCGCCGCGATCATCTCACTCGACGGTTCTTTGAGTCCGCGTTCGACCTCCGAGAGGTACTGCGGCGACACTCCGGCATTCTCGGCCGTCTCGGTCAATGTCTCGTCGCGATCATGTCGTCGCCGCCGCAGCTGGTCCCCGACCATCTGGCGCCACAGGGGTTCGGGCTCACTGGGGCGAGGGCGGGACGGGCGAGGTGCGCGGGAGAACGGGACGAGGTCGGCCATGCCTCACGATATGCCGCCGTCGTGCGCGGGTTCGAGCGGTTCTGCTCAGAGCAGAACCGTCGCGCTCAGGCCTCGGTGCGCTCCGGCGACACGGTCTCGGGCTCGGCGACGGACGCGTCCGTCGCCGCCCAGCTCGCCAGCATCCGCAGCTTGTCGGCCGACGCTGTTCCCGGCTCTGCCGTGTACGTCGACATCTGCAGCCCGGCGTCGGCGGGCAGCTCGAACGCCTCGTAGGTCAGCTCCATCTCGCCCACGACCGGGTGGTTGATGCGCTTGACGCCGCTGCGATGGAAGCGCACGTTGTGCGCGGCCCACAGGGTGCGGAAGCGCTCGCTGCGCGTCGACAGCTCGCCGACCAGATCGGTGAGCTTGCGGTCGTAGGGGTTTCGTCCGGCTTCACCGCGCATCGCCGCGACGAGCTCCTGAGTGTTGCGCTCCCACTCGGGGTAGAACTCCTGGGCGGCCGGGTCGAGGAACGCGAATCGCGCGCTGTTCGGCACCGGAGTCGTGAAGAGCGGCGAGTAGAGAGCGCGGCCGAGCGCATTGGCGGCCAGGTAGTCGAAGTAGTTGTTGCGCACGATCGCGGGTGCCTCGGTCATCGCATCGAGCAGGCGCAGGATGCTGGGGCGCAGCACCTCGACCTTCTTGCGCGGCGTGCGGGCGACCGGCGACGCATTCGCCGCGCGGGCGAGGTCGAACAGGTGCGCCGTCTCGGCCTCGTCGAGCTGCAGGGCGCGGGCGAGCGCGTCGAGCACGCTGTCGGAGACGCCGGACAGATCGCCCCGCTCGAGTCGCGTGTAGTAGTCGACGCTGACGCCGGCGAGCAGCGACACCTCCTCACGCCGGAGTCCCGGTACGCGGCGGTTGCCGCCGTACGCGGGCAGGCCGGCCTGGTCGGGGGTGATGCGGTCGCGCCTCGACGAGAGGAATTCGCGCACCTCGCTGCGGGTGTCCATGTCATCGACGGTACGCGCCCTCGCGCTGTCGAGGGGGGTTCTGGCAGTACCGGGAACGCTGACCGGCGTCGCCTTCAGAGCGCGGCGGCGACGCCGGGCAGCAGCTTCGTGAGGATCGTGCCGAGCTGCTCCCGCTCGTCGGCGGTCAGGGGATCGAGGATCAGCTCGCGGATCTGCGCCACATGAACGGGCGCCGCCGCACGGAGCAGCTCGCGACCGGCATCCGTCAGCGCTGCCGTCAGCGTGCGCTTGTCGGTGCTGCACGAGGTGCGCGTCACCCAGCCGAGATGCTCGAGCGAGTCGATCGCGTGGCTGAGGCGCGAGCGGCTGAGGCCGGCGATCTGGGCGAGCTCGGTCATCGGGATCGCGCGGTCTCCCTGACCTGCCAGCGTCACGAGGATCGCGTAGTGCGAGTGCTTGAGTCCGGTCTCGGCCTTCAGGGTGCGGTCGAGCACCTGCGGCAGCAGCTGGACGAACCGGATGGTCGGCAGCCACGTCTGCATCTCGTCGTCGTCGAGCCGCCGATCGCTCATCGTGCCTGCCTCCCTCACGGCCGCCGCCATCACGCGGCGGAGAGGTCGAGCGTGTGCGAGGTGTGATCGCGCTTGGCCTCGAGGTAGCGGTGGTTCGCGTCCGAGAGGTGCACGCCGGTGCGCACCTGCTCGGTGACGCGGATGCCGAGCGCCTCGAGCTGCGCAGCCTTGTCGGGGTTGTTGCTCAGCAGGCGGATGCCGTCGACGCCGACCGCCTGCAGCATCTGCGCGGCGATCGTGTAGTCGCGTTCGTCTTCGCCGCGACCGAGAGCCACGTTCGCCTCATAGGTGTCGAGCCCTGCATCCTGCAGCGCGTACGCATCGAGCTTGGCGTAGAGGCCGATGCCCCGGCCCTCCTGGCGCAGGTAGAGAAGGAACCCGCCGTCTTCCGCGATGCGCTCGACGGCCTCCCGCAGCTGCGGGCCGCAGTCGCAGCGCTCCGAGCCGAACACGTCTCCGGTCAGGCATTCGCTGTGCGGGCGCACGAGGGGTGCGTCGCCGCCGTCGGCCGCCCGCTCCATGGCCGCCCTCCAGTCTCCGAGCCCGAGCAGCAGGTGCTCGCGGCCGTCGATCAGACCGTCGAAGGTGACGACATCCGCCGTGGTGGAGAATCCGTCGGCGAAGCGCATCGGCATGCGCACGCGCGTCCGCTCGGTGGCGACCGGAACGACGGTTGAAGTTTCAATCATGTCGGGTGCAACGCGCCGACGTCGCCGATATTCCCGTGAGTGACTACTCGTTCGGGCGGCGCCGCACGGGCGTGAGCTCACTGGCCAGGATGCCGAGCACGACGAGCGCGCCGCCGATCAGCGCGGCGAGGGGCAGGCGCTCGCCGGCGATGCGCCCGATCACGGCGGCCCAGACCGGCTCGCCCGCGTAGATGATCGTGGCGCGGGTCGGCGACACGGACTTCTGGGCCCAGTTCATCGTGAGCTGGATGATGCAGCTCGCCGCCCCGAGCCCGACCGCGCAGCCGACCCAGATCCAGGAGAACTCCGGCAGTCCCTCGCCGACGAGGGGCATGGTCAGAATGCCGAGTGCGCCCGCGGTGAGGAGCTGGACGATCGTGATCCGGCCGAGGTCGATCCTCCCGGCGAAGACGCTGATCAGGATGATCTCGGCCGCGATCGGCAGCGTGCTGACGAGCGTCAGGATCTCACCGGATCCGAGGGTGAGCGCGAAGGCGTCGGGGCCTGCGATGAACAGCAGACCGAGGAACGCGAGAGCGGCGCCCACGAAAGCCATAGCGGGCGGGCGCTTGCGGAACACGGCCCACTGCGCGAGCGGCACGAGCGGGATGTACATGGCCGTGATGAACGCCGACGTGCTCGAGTCGATGGTCTGCAGCCCGACGGTCTGCAGCCCGTATCCGAGGTAGATCATCACGCCGATCGCGACGCCGGCGCCGATGTCGCGCCAGCGCATGCCTCGCAGCGCCCGGCGGAAGATGACGACGCTGATCAGACCGGCGATCAGGAACCGGATGCCGACGAAGAACCACGGCCCCGAGTGCTGCATCGCCCAGTGCACGAGCAGGAACGTGCTGCCCCATACCGCGGTGACGGCGATGAGGGCGATCTCCTGCCGACGCAGGCTCATGGAGCGGAGTCGAGTGGACATACTGTCCTTTCTCGACGTGACCGGCTCGAGCCTAGCGCCGTGCGCACCCCCGTTCCGAATCGTGCGAACAGCCCGATATGACGACGGAATACAGCAAGGTGCGTGATTCGAAAGGCCGATCGATAGCCTCGCCTCATGAGCAATTTCGTGAGCGCCGCCGAACTGGACGAACTGCTGAGGTCCGAGGCGCCCCTTCGTCTGATCGACGTGCGGTGGCGACTCGACCGGCCGGACGGCCATGCCGACTATCTCTCAGGGCACATCCCCGGGGCGGTCTTCGTGCCGCTCGCGACCGAGCTGGCCACGCACGGAGAGCCGTCTGAGGGCCGTCATCCGCTGCCCTCCACTCAGACGCTTCAGGATGCTGCGCGCCGATGGGGCGTCAACCAGGGCGACATCGTCGTCGCGTACGACGACGCGAAGGGACTCAGCGCATCGCGCGCCTGGTGGCTGCTGCGCCAGGGCGGAGTCGATGTGCGCGTGCTCGACGGCGGCATCCGCGCCTGGACGGCCGCGGGCCTCCCGGTCGCAGGCGATGACGTGCAGGCGGAGCCGGGTGATGTGGTCCTCGACGAGATCGGCGGCGACGCGATCTCGATCGACGAGGCCGCCTCGTTCGCCGACTCGGGTGTGCTCCTCGACGTGCGCGCTCCAGATCGCTATCGCGGAGAGCACGAGCCTCTCGATCCCGTCGCCGGACACATCCCGGGAGCGCTCAACGTGCCGATGGCCGCTCATCTCGACGCCGAGGGCCGGATCCTCGACATGCACACCCTCCAGGCGACCTTCGCGGCCGTCGGCGTGACCGAGGGCACCCCTGTCGCGGCGTACTGCGGCTCGGGCATCACTGCGGCGCACACCGCTCTGGTGCTCGACGAGATCGGCATCGAGGCGAAGGTCTTCCCCGGCTCGTGGAGCCAGTGGTCGAACACGCCGGGGCGCCCGGTCGCGGTCGGCGATCAGCCCGGCTGAGGGGTCAGGCGCCGGCGGTCAGGTGTCGGCGGTCAGGCGTCGGCGGTCAGGTTCCGGGGATCAGCGTCGTCCGCGTAGCTCCAGGCGACGCCGAGAAGCCCCGGGCCGAACGCGCGTCGCACCTGGTGCACGGACGTGCGGCCCTCCAGAGACAGTTCGGTGAGCTTCGAGCCGTCCGGGGTCTCGACGCGCTCCTCGATGCGGTCGGGGAGTGCGTCGGGGTGGAACCGCGTCCACACCAGCAGCTCTCGGCACTGCCGGGCGACGGCGTGACCCGTCTCCCGCTGCGGCGGATAGTCGGGCGGGTAGGCGACCGACCACTCCACCATCGCGGTGCTCGGCGCGGTCAGTGGCACGTCGAGCTCGAACAGGACGCCGTGCACCTCGCCGTTCGGATGCGAGTAGCGCGCGGAGATGCGTCCCCCGGCCACAGCCTCGATGAAGGGGGCTGGCGTGCTGATGCCCGGCGTCATCTCCAGGAACGGGATCGACACGACCGTCCCGACGGTCGACTGCACGATGCTGCGGGTGATGGAGTACGACACGTTGCCGGCGGCATCCACGTCCGTCACGGAGTGCGTCGTGAGTTCGCGTGACGTGTCGGGGTATTCGGCGCCGAGGGCGGCGAACGCCTCTTTGACGGCCTCCTCGAGTTCCCGCTCGTCGAGGGGGAACAGATTGGGGCCGAGGGGGCCGGTGCGGTTCGTCGTGCCGAGCAGCGCGGTGAGCGAGCCGGGCTCGAGGTGCAGAAGCTGCTCGATGTCGCCGAGGGCGGCCATCGACTGGGCACCTTCCGGGCGGCGTGCTCCGGAGCGCCAGTAGCTGAGCGTCGCCATCGACACGCTGTTGCCGCGAGCGCGCAACTGCTCGTGCAGCCGGGCGAGGGTCAATCCACGTGCATTGATCGCGTCTCGGAAGGACGCCGCGAATACATCGGCATATCGGCGAATGCCACTTTCCATGCTCATCACAGCACCCCCTCCGGTATGTGAAGAATCGCGTTCTAGAGTGAGCTTACGACCACACCAGCATCGCGTAGGGGACGAGGTGCTATTTCTGGGGTCTACTGGGCTGAGTAATCGTGAGCAGGGTACCCGACCTCACGGCGTCTCGGTCCACAGCGCAGTGTCGCCCCCGTCGCTGCGTTCTGTCGCGGGGCCTGGTGATCGATCTGGGGAGATCCATCGGGCCCCGCGAACACCTCTCCGGTGGCGGCGCCCACTCAGCGCCCCCGCGTAGACTGGGGGGAACACCCCCGGAGGATTCTCGATCTTCATGTCTGCCCCTGCCCGCGCGTTCACCGTGCGTCACGTTCAGCTGCTGCGCGCGCTCTTCGCCGCCGCCGCAGCCGTGATGATCACCTTCTCGCCCGATCACTCGGCGGCCGTCGGTCTCTCCGTCTTCAGCGGGTTCGTGCTCACGACCGGCCTCGTGATGATCGTCGCCACGTGGCTCGTCTATCCGGCCGGCCAGCGCTGGCCGTCCGTCGTCTTCGCGCTGCTGAGCTTCGTCGCCGGCATGACGGCCGGTGTGCCCGCATGGCGAACCGAAGACGTCTTCTTCGTCGTCGTCATCGCCTGGTCGGTGACGACCGGCATCCTCGAACTCGTCGTCGGGCTGCGTGCGCGCAGAGCCGGCGAGGCGAACGCACGCGACTCGATCACCCTCGGCGCGTTCGGGCTGCTCTTGGCCGTGCTGCTGATCGCGATCCCGGCCGGCTTCGTGCAGCCGTACGAGATCGACGGAGCCGGTGCGTTCCAACTCACCGGCATCATCCTCGGCGTCGGCATGTTCGGCGGATATGCGGCGATCGTCGCCGTCTTCCTCGGCATCGCCGGTCTCACCCCGAAGCGAGCGGATGCTGTCGCCGAGGGTCGCACGACCGAGAACGACCCCGCCCCCGCCGGGCACGGAGGAGAGCGATGAGCGACGAGAAGCCCACCCGGCGCGACATCCTGCGCCCTCTGCACCTGCTGGGAATCGCTCTCGGCTGCGGAATCTTCGCCGCCGTGGTGACGCTCGTGTCGACGGGAGCGTTCACCGCCCGCGTCAACAACGCGATCGCCAGCGGCACCTACGACGGTCTCACTCCGATCGCGCTCGGTCTCGTGGTGGGCGGCGGGGCGTTCATCGTCACGCTGCTGTTCCTGGCGATGCTGATCCTCGTGGTCGACCCCGCCGACGTCGCCAAGACGGTCGACCGTCCCGTGCTCTTCGACCCTGAGTCGTCAGACGAACCCGACTCCGACAAGCCGGACCGCACGTCGTCCTCCTCCTGACATGATGATCGCGGGTTTCTCCGACCCGACCGGAATAGCCCCGGGCTGATGCGTGGCCCGCCCGATGCGTGGTCAATAAAGCGTCCGAATCGTCCGATTGCGATGCGTTTTTGACCACGCGCCGACTATGCGGTGCGTTTTCGACCATGCACGGTGCGGCGCACTCCGCAGAGCCGCGCCCGTAGCGTTCGGCGGGTTACTTCGCGAGCTGCTCGGCGATGCCGGTGTACGACGCGGGGGTGAGTGCGAGCAGACGCTGCTTCGCGGCGTCGCCGATCTCGAGCCCGTCGACGAACTTCGCCAGCTCTGCAGCGCCGACGCGGTGTCCTCGGGTCAGCTCCTTGAGCAGAGCGTAGGGGTCGGTGATCGACGAGCGACCGGCGACGACCTCGGCGCGGATGACGGTCTGGATGGCCTCTGCGAGAACCTCCCAGTTCACGTCGAGATCGGCGAGCAGCACGTCGCGCGAGAGCGAGATCGCGTTCAGTCCGCGGCGCAGGTTGTCGATCGCGAGCAGCGAGTGACCGAAGGCGACGCCGATGTTGCGCTGCGTCGTCGAGTCGGTGAGGTCGCGCTGCAGGCGGCTCGTGACGAGGGTCTGGCCGAGCGATGCGAGCAGAGCACCCGAGATCTCGAGGTTCGCCTCGGCGTTCTCGAACCGGATCGGGTTGATCTTGTGCGGCATCGTCGACGAGCCGGTCGCACCGGCGACGGGGATCTGTGCGAAGTAGCCGAGCGAGATGTAGGTCCAGATGTCGGTCGCGAGGTTGTGCAGGATCCCGCCGGCGTGACGCACCCGGTCGTAGAGCTCGACCTGCCAGTCGTGCGACTCGATCTGCGTGGTCAGCAGGTTGAAGCCGAGACCGAGACCCTCGATGTACTCACGCGAGATCGTGGGCCAGTCGGCGTCGGGGTCGGCCGCGAGGTGCGCAGACCAGGTGCCGGTCGCGCCCGAGAACTTGGCGAGGTAGTCGGATGACGCGATCTGGGCGCGCACGCGCTCGAGACGCCACGCGAAGACGGCGATCTCCTTGCCCATGGTCGACGGGGTGGCCGGCTGTCCGTGGGTGCGGGAGAGCATCGCGGCATCCGCGTGCTCGGCGGCCAGTTCACGCAGCTTGGCGATCACGACGTCGAGCGCGGGGAGCCAGACCTCTTCGACCGCGCGCTTCACGGTGAGCGCGTACGAGGCGGAGTTGATGTCCTCACTCGTGCAGGCGAAGTGCGTGAGCTCGGCGATGCTGTCGAGGCCGAGCGCGCTCAGGCGATCGCGCACCAGGTACTCGATCGCCTTGACGTCGTGCTGGGTGACGGCTTCCTTCTCGGCGAGCCAGTCGATCTCGGCCTGTCCGAAGTCCCGGTAGAGGGCGCGCAGCCGCTCTTTGTCGGCATCCGACAGCGGGCTCGTCTCGAAGAGCGAGCGGTCGGTGAGCGCGATCAGCCACTCCACCTCGACCTCGACCCTGGCGCGGTTCAGACCCGCCTCCGAGAGGAAGTCGGCGAGGCCGGTGACGGCGCCGCGATAGCGACCGTCGAGGGGGCTCAGGGGCTGGGGCGGGAGCGAAGGCTGGAAAGTCAGGGGAGTCCTCCTGATCGGGCCCCGGGAGTGCGGGGCGTGCGGGGCTGGCGAAGAGCCGGCTCGAGCTGGCGGAACAGCCCGCGAGTCGCGGTCTCAATCATACCGAGCACCGAATCGAACATCTCGGCGCCGGCGTAGTAGGGGTCGGGCACATCCTGACTCCGGGCATCGGGGTCGAAGGCGAGCAGCAGGGTGACTTTGCCCTCTTCGTCCTCATCGTGCGCCCACTCACGCAGGATGCGCTCGTGCGTGCGGTCGAGGGCGACGACCAGATCGTTCTCCGAGAAGGAGGCGAAGGTGAACTGCTTCGCGCGATGCTGCGAGCCGTCGTAGCCGCGGCGGGCGAGGGAATCGAGCGTGCGATGATCGGCCCGTTCGCCGAGGTGCCAGTCACCCGTTCCGGCGCTGCGCGACACGATCCGCGAGCCGAGTCCCTGTCGCTCCGCGAGATCGCGGAACACCACCTCTGCCATCGGAGAGCGGCAGATGTTCCCCGTGCACACGAAGATCACGCGGAAGGGATCCGGGGATGTCACCGTCCTATTCTGCCCGTCGAAGGCCGATCGTGCGATGCCGGGTATCCCGGCCGGGCGTGGTGCACCCGTTCTGCACCACCGCAGGGGTCGAGCGATCCCCCCACGGTCTCCGCCGATCCGGGCGACTCCGATCTCGGACTCGGCGGGCCATGGCGGATGCTGGGCGCATGTACTCCTTTGCACTCACGCAGACCGGCGCGGGCGAGAGCGCCTGGGCGAGGGCGCAGACCCTGGCAGCCCTCCGCACCGCCGTCGAGGCGCTCGACGACGTGCGCGCGTCGCTCGCCGTCCTCGCCTCCGACACCGACTGGCACTCCGACGGAGTGCGCGCGATGCAGCGCTCGCTCGACGAGCTTCGACAGGGCGCTCGTGTCGAGGCGTCCGAGATGCGCAGCCGCGAATCCGAGGCTGAGCGGATCGACGCCTCGTGAGCGGGCTGACCATCGATCACGGCGGAGCGATCTCGGTCGACCCCGACGCGCTGCGCGACGTCGCTCGACGCGTGGATGCCGTCGCCTGCCGCTATGACGATGCGCACTCCGCGATCATGCGGGCGCATCGGATCATCGTCGACACTCCGGGCTTGAGCGCGCACGTCGACACGGTCGGGCTGTGGGCGTCGGGTCAGCATGTGTCTCGCCTGCACTCCGAGTGCCGGGAGACCGCCAGCTCCACCCTGCTCATGGCCGATGCCTACGAGTACGTCGAGCTGCGAGCCGAGGCCGAGATACTCGCGCAGACCGATCCGAGCACGGCGCAGCGGCTGTTGCGCCGTGCAGATCGGCTCGCGGCGTCGGATGACCGCATCCGGGCGACGGCCGATGAGGTGATCGCCCAGTGGCGCGCCGAGCGCTTCGAGGGACTGACCGGCAACCTCGTGACACCCGCGCTGTATGACGAGGTGTTCAGGACCGTGGCGATGGTGGGGGTGGTGTCGGGCTTGGGCAAGGTGCTCCCCGGCGAGACTCTGCGGGGCAAGGCCGACCCCGTCTCGGTCTCGCCGGTCAAGACGTCGTCACCCACCGGTGCGCCGTCGGGCCTGGCGGGAGCCTTCGGGCGCATGCCGACCACCGCGGGGGCGCAGGTCGCCGTCGAGAAGTACTCCTTCGCCGACGGCACGACGAAGTTCGTCGCCTATCTGGAGGGAACGCAGAGCGTCGGGTGGGGAGGAAAGGAGCCGTGGGACTCGAAGTCCAACCTCCAGCTCTACACCGGGCAGCGATCGGCGTCGTATCAGTCGACCCTCGACGCGCTCAAAGCTGCGGGTGCCGAGCCGGCAGACGAGGTCGACGTCGTGGCTCACTCGCAATCGGGGATGGTCGCCGCGCACCTCGCGATGGAGAGCGAGTTCGATGTGCAGATGCAGATCACCGCGGGGAGCCCGGTCGAGCCGACCCTCGACGACGATCAGACCATCATCCAGCTGCGTCACACGAACGACCCGGTCTCGGCGCTGGCCGGCGGAGGGTCACCCGAGGGCACAGGGTCGGACGGCAGCGTCACCATCTCGACGGAGGCGAACCCGAATGACACGCTCGATGACCTCGTGGTCGACGCGCATCACCTGGAGACGTACAGAGACACCGCGAGGTTCGCAGACGACCTGAGCGATCCCCGGATGGACGCGGTGGACGAGTTCTGGAGAGAGCTCGACGCGGCCGAGGTGATCGAGCGCACCGAGTATCAGGCCGAGCGCATCGAATGAGGGACGCGCCGGGGATGCGCGGGTCTCTCCGTCAGTCGCGGCGCTGCTTCTTGCTCTGCGGGCGCAGGATGAAGCCGAAGACGCCGTTGATCAGCGAGATGATGAGCGCGGCGAGCACGCCCCACCAGAAGCTGCCGACCGTGAGACCCCAGTCGAAGCTGCTCGTGATCCAGGCGGTGAGCCACAGCAGGAACCCGTTGATCACGAACCCGATGAGACCGAGGGTGAGGATGTACAGGGGGAACGCGACGATCTTCACCACCGTGCCGATGAAGGTGTTCACGAGCGCGAAGATCGCGGCGACCGCGAGCAGGGTCAGCACGAGCTGCAGGGTCTCGCCCGGCGCGAACGCCGTGATCTGCACCTGCAGGGCGGGGATCAGCGTCACGACCCACAGGGCGAACGCGTTGACGACGACTCGGATGATGAAGCGCATAGTCATCCCAGTCTTCCATGCGAGGTGCACGAAGACACTCGCCAATCTCTCGACCGCTATCGGTCGCCTGCGGCACCGGGAAGGCGCAGAATCTAGACTCATCCTTGTGACCGACCCGATCCTGCCGCGCATCCGCCCCGCCATCGCCGCCCTGGCGCCGTACCGACAGGGCAAGCAGGCGGGCCCCGACGCCTACAAGCTCTCGAGCAACGAAAACCCGTTCGAGCCGCTTCCCTCCGTCGCCGCGGCGCTGCAGCACACGACGCCGATCAACCGCTACCCGGATGCCACCGCCGGTCGGCTGCGCGAGCGGCTGGGCGTCCGCTACGCGGTCGCTCCCGAGCAGGTGCACGTCGCCGCGGGCAGCGTCTCGATCCTCCACCAGCTGATCCTCGCCACCTCTTCGGTCGGCGACGAGGTCGTCTACGCGTGGCGCTCGTTCGAGGCCTACCCGAGCCTGCCGCTCGTCGCCGGTGCGACCGGAGTGCAGGTGCCTCTGACCGCCGACTCGCGCCACGACCTCGACGCGATGGCCGATGCGGTGACCGAGCGCACCCGCGCGGTCATCCTGTGCACCCCGAACAACCCGACCGGGCCGATCATCACGAGCGACGACTTCGCGACGTTCGTCGAGCGCGTCCCCACCGACGTGCTGATCATCCTCGACGAGGCCTACGCCGAGTTCGTGACCGCGCCGGGCGCGGTCGACGGCCTCGCAGAGCGCGTCTTCGAACGGCATCCGAACGTCGTGGTGCTGCGCACCTTCTCGAAGGCCTACGGTCTCGCGGGCCTGCGCATCGGCTACGCGATCGGCAACGAGAAGGTGCTCGACGCCGCGCGCACCACCGGCATCCCGCTCTCGGTGACGTCGGCGGCCGAGAACGCCGCGATCGCCAGCCTCGATGCCGAGTCCGAGCTGCTCGAGCGCGTCGCGGTGATCGTCGAGCGCCGCACCCGTCTGGTCGAAGGCCTCCGCACGCAGGGCTGGGACGTGCCCGACAGCCAGGCCAATTTCATCTGGCTGCCCACCGGCGAGCGCACGGTCGAGGTCGCGGCGGCGTTCGTCTCGGCCGACCTCATCGTGCGCCCTTTCCCGGGCGACGGCATCCGCATCTCGGTCGGCGAAGAAGCATCGGTCGATCGCGTTCTCGAGGTCGCCGCGACGCAGCTCTGACGGGCTCGGGGCGCCCTGTTCTCCGGTTTCCCGGCAGATGCGAGGACGTCCTAGGTATGCGTGCCCGAGCATGCGCACGGCGGTAGCGTGGCACCGTGACCTTGCCAGAGACTGAACTCGTACGCGTCCTGGATCAGGACGGCCGCTTCACGCCGAGTCCGGCTGCCGAGCAATACCTGTCGCTGATCGAGGCGATCAGCGACGCCGAGCTCGAGCAGTTCTACCGCGACATGGTGGTCATCCGCGCGATCGACACCCAGGCGACCAACCTGCAGCGTCAGGGGCAGCTCGCCCTGTGGCCGCCGAGCCGTGGGCAGGAGGCCGCTCAGGTCGGTTCCGCCCGCGCCGCCCGCGCGCAGGACACCATCTTCCCGTCGTATCGCGAACACGCCGTGACGCGGATCCGCGGGGTCGACCCCGTCGACATCATCAAGCTCATGCGCGGCGTCTCGCATGGCGGCTGGGACCCGACCGACCCGAAGAACGGCAACACCCGCCTCTACACTCTCGTTCTCGGCTCGCAGGTGCTGCACGCCGCCGGATTCGCCATGGGGCTCAACTTCGATGAGCGATCCGGCACCGGCGACCTCGACAAGGACGAAGCGGTCATCGTCTACTACGGCGACGGGGCATCGAGCCAGGGCGACGTGCACGAGGCGATGGTCTTCGCGGCGAGCTACCAGGCGCCCACCGTGTTCTTCCTGCAGAACAACCACTGGGCGATCTCCGTGCCCGTGTCGACGCAGTCGCGGGTGCCGCTCGTCGAGCGCAGCGCCGGCTACGGCATCCCCAGCGTGCGCGTCGATGGCAACGACGTGCTCGCCAGCTACGCCGTCTCGCGAGTCGCCCTCGACGAGGCCCGCAGCGGTGGGGGTCCCCGTGCGATCGAGGCGGTCACCTACCGTCTCGGCGCGCACACCACCAGCGACGACCCCACGAAGTACCGCGGCTCCGACGAAGAGCAGTCATGGGCGCAGCGCGACCCGATCGATCGCATGCGCGCGTTCCTGGAGAACAGGGGAGCGGCCGGGCAGTTCTTCACCGATGTGGACGCCGAGGCGGCAGACGCCGCCGAAGACCTGCGTTCGCGCAGCGTCGAACTCGGGTCGCCCACCGCAGACCTGATCTTCGACCATGTGTACAGCGACCCGCATCCGCTCATCGCGGAGGAGAAGGCCTGGCACAGGCAGTACGAGGCATCGTTCGAAGGAGACAGCAAGTGACCCTCGAGACGATGCCCCTCAGCAAGGCCCTCAACTCGGGCCTGCGCCGGGCCATGGAAGACGACTCCAAAGTCCTGCTCATGGGCGAGGACATCGGAAAGCTCGGCGGCGTCTTCCGCGTGACCGAGCACCTGCAGCGCGACTTCGGCGACAAGCGCGTGCTCGACACGCCGCTCGCCGAGTCGGGGATCGTCGGAACGGCGATCGGGCTCGCGATGACCGGGTTCCGCCCGGTGATCGAGATCCAGTTCGACGGATTCGTGTTCCCCGCGTTCGACCAGATCACGACACAGCTCGCCAAGCTCACCAACCGGCACGAGGGCAAGCTGAGCCTGCCGATCGTGATCCGCATCCCCTACGGCGGACACATCGGTGCCGTCGAGCACCACCAGGAGAGCCCGGAGGCGTACTTCGCGCACACTCCCGGACTGCGGGTGGTCTCGCCCTCCACGCCGAACGACGCGTACTGGATGATCCAGGAGGCCATCGCGTCGAACGACCCGGTCATCTTCATGGAGCCCAAGAGCCGCTACTGGCAGAAGGGCGAGGTCGAGCTCGACGCCTCGGCCGCCCCGCTGCACTCGTCTCGCGTCGTGCGCACCGGCTCGGACGTGACGCTCGTCGGACACGGCGCGATGGTGACGACGCTGCTGCAGGCGGCCGCGCTCGCCGAGGCCGAGGGCACCAGCTGCGAGGTCGTCGATGTGCGTTCGCTGTCGCCGGTGGACTACGAGCCGATCCTGAGCTCGGTGCGCAAGACCGGACGCATGGTCTACGCGCAGGAGGCGCAGGGCTTCGTCAGCATCGGCAGCGAGATCGCGGCCACGGTCATGGAGCGTGCCTTCTATGCACTCGAGGCCCCGGTGCTGCGGGTCTCGGGGTACGACACCCCGTTCCCGCCCGCGAAGCTCGAGGGCACCTACCTTCCGGATGCCGACCGCATCCTCGAGGCCGTCGACCGCTCCCTCGCCTACTGATCTCACCCCGATCTCGCCGTTCCGAAAGGACCGCACATGAGCACGCAGAACTTCAACCTCCCCGATGTGGGCGAGGGCCTGACCGAGGCCGAGATCGTGGCGTGGAAGGTCGCGCCCGGTGACACCGTCGCCATCAACGACGTGATCTGCGAGATCGAGACGGCCAAGTCGCTCGTCGAGCTGCCCTCGCCGCACGCCGGCGTCGTCGGTGAGCTGCTCGCCGCAGAGGGCGCGACGGTCGAGGTCGGCTCGCCGATCATCACCTTCGTGACGGATGCCCGTGACGATGCCGGTCCGGGCGTGATCGCCACGGCTGAGGCTCCCGCGCCCGAAGAGGGTGGCGGCTCGGTGCTCGTCGGCTACGGCACGGGCGGCGGTGCAACCTCCCGTCGCAAGCGACCGGCCGAGCGCCCCGTCCGCTCGTCGGTCGGTGTGATCGCGAAGCCGCCGATCCGCAAGCTCGCTCGCGACCTGGGCGTCGACCTCACGACCGTCACGCCCACCGGCGCCGACGGCGAGGTCACCCGCGACGACGTGATGACCCACGCACAGCAGGCCAGCGTCTTCCGCAACATCGAGACGCCCGAGTGGGGTGCCGTGCGCGAGGAGACCGTGCCCGCGCCGCAGAGCACCCCGTCGGGTCTCGCCCGCGGGCTGTCGCCGGCGCCGGCATCCGCCTCCGGCCGGAGCGACGATCGCACCGAGTCGATCCCGGTCAAGGGAGTGCGCAAGGCGACCTCGTCGGCGATGGTGCAGAGCGCGTACTCCGCCCCGCACGTGACGGTGTGGAAGGAGATCGACGCGAGCCGCACGATGGAGCTCGTCAAGCGTCTCAAGGCGTCGCCCGACTACGCCGACATCCGCGTCTCCCCGCTGCTGATCATGGCCCGTGCCGTGATCTGGGCTGCGCGTCGCACGCCGATGGTCAACGCCGCCTGGATCGAGACCGAGGGCGGCGCCGAGATCGCTGTGCGCCACTACGTGAACCTCGGCATCGCCGCGGCCACGCCTCGCGGTCTGCTCGTGCCGAACATCAAGGACGCGCAGGATCTCAGCATGAAGGACCTCGCCCGCGCGCTGAATCGGCTGACGCTCACCGCCCGCGAGGGCAAGACGAGCCCGGCCGACCAGCAGGGCGGCACGATCACGATCACCAACATCGGTGTCTTCGGGATGGATGCCGGCACGCCGATCATCAACCCCGGCGAGGCGGGCATCGTGGCGATGGGCACGATCAGCCAGAAGCCGTGGGTCGTCGACGGCGAGGTGCGCCCCCGCTGGGTCACCACGGTCGCCGGATCGTTCGACCACCGCGTGATCGACGGCGACGGCATGAGCCGGTTCATCGCCGACGTGGCATCGGTTCTCGAGGAGCCCGCGCTCCTCGTCGAGTGAGGTCCTCCGGCGTCCGCGCAGGGGAGACCAGGAGCATTCCCGCGGATGCCGGTGCCTCGCGCCCCGACATGTCGGCGGCTGCTAGACCGCTTCCGTTCTCGGAACGCGTGCCCGCTAGAGCCGTAGCTCCGCGAGGGTCGTGACGGCGGCGACGTCGGGGTCCCAGCGCCGCACCGCATGTGCGTGACCGTGGATGTCGCCGCCGATCAGGTCGAGCGCCGCCGCGAGGCCCGGGACCCGCAATCTGCGGGCGAGCGCGACATGCGGCATCCACTCGCCCGGCGCGGTGTGCGGGGCATCATCTCCGGGCCCGACGGCGGCGAGGATACTCTCGCGGAGGTCCAGCAGTTCCGCACTGGGAACGACGCTCCGGGCCAGCACGCGACGCTCGCCGCTGCCGAAGAGCAGGGGCGCCCCGAGTGTCAGGGGGAAGGACGCGATGTCTGCCAGGCGCCCCAGGTCCACTTTCGACAGGCCGATGCGTGCGACCAGCGTGACGTGAGGGCGGTTGCTCGCGGATGTGTGCCCCGCCAGGCTCGAGAGCCCGCGTGCGGCGAGGGCATCCCACTCGGCACGGACGGCGGCCTCCGCATCCGGGTCGAGGAGCAGCTCGATCGACGAGGGGGAGTGCCGAGGCTCTGGTTCCTGCACTGCGCTCAGCCGACCGCGCTGAGTCGCCGCTCCGCCAGCAGCGGCACGGCCACCTCGCGGGCGGCCATGCGGGCGGTGGTGACGGCCCCGATCGAGACGACCTCGGCGCCGAGCGTCGAGGCGAGGATCTCGGGCGCCGGCAGGTGCAGTTCGGTCGGCACGACCTCGCGCGCGGCGGCGATCACGGGAGCGACGCTCTCGGCGACTGCGCCGCAGACGATCACGCGCGTCGGGTCGTACATGCTTCCCAGAACGCCGACCACCCGAGCGAGGGTGGCGCCGACGCGCGAGGTCGCGAGCAGCGCATCGGCATCACCCGACGCGGCGGCTGTCAGCACGACGCGCGGATCCACGCGGTCGTCGTCGGCGAGGCGTCCGATCGGCGAGGTCGCGTCGACCTCGCCACTCGCGACGGCGGCACGCACCTCGTCCTGCAGGGCGTAGCTCAGACCGAAGGCCGATCCCACGCCCACGATGTGGTCGAACACGATGCCTTCGCCGACGCCGCCGTGCGCGCCGTGCAGCACGTGGCCGTCGACGACGACGCCCCCGCCGAAGCGCTCGCCGGCGAGCAGCGCGACGTAGTCCCGGCATCCCACTGCGGCCCCGACCGAGCCCTCGGCGATCGCGGCGAGCTGAGCGTCGTTCTTGATCTCGACGGCCGGCGCCCAGTCGGCCAGTGCGTCGGCGAGGCCCGGGTTCGTGCGCTCCCAGAAGCCGTCGGGATGCGGGGGAGAGACCCCTGCGCGATTCACGGGAGCGGCGACGCCGACGCAGATCGCGAGGATGTCATCCTTCGAGACGCCCGCCTCGGTGAGCGCCTGCTCCATCCGGCCGAGCACCGTCGCGCGCCGCGCCGCCGCCGATTCGGTCGAGTCGATGTCCGTGCGGTGGTGCACGAGTGTGCGGTCGAGCAGATCGGAGACGGTGACGGCGACATGGTTGTCACCGGCATCCACGCCGAGCACGACACCGAGATCGGATGCCAGCACGAAGCGTCGCGCGGGGCGCCCTGCGCGGTAGCTGCCTGCGGCCCTCGCGTTCGGAAGCTCACGGAGCACGGCCGCGCTGACGAGGGTGTCGATCGCGTCGATGGCCGTCGAGCGCGTCAGAGACGTCGAGGCCATGACGTCGGTGGCGGTGAACTCGCCCGCCGCCCAGGCGAAGTCGAGCACGGCGCCGACGCTGGCTCGCCCGGTGCCCAGACCTGCGGAGACTTCTGTCACGGGTCTTGACCTCACTCTCGTCCACATGAGACAGTACCGTTCATCGAAGTAAATTCGCTCACTAGATTTAGTCTGCGGATCTACAGGACGAAAGGACAACGGTGTCTGTGAAATCCCCCTCCGTCGCACGAGTGGCCGGTGCTGCCATGGCGCTGGCGCTCGTCGGCTCCGCCCTCACCGCCTGCGCACCCGGCGGCGGCACCGAGACCATCCGCTTCACGTTCAACAAGCGTGAGGCGATCGGCTTCATGACCGACCTCGTCGCCCAGTTCAACTCGTCGCAGAGCGACGTGCGGGTCGAGATCGACACCTCGGGGCCGGACGTGATCTCGGCCAGCTTCGTGCGGGGCAATCCGCCCGACCTCATCCTCGGCAACTACAACTACGAGATCGCGCGGTTCGTGCAGCGGTGCACCCTGACCGATCTCTCCGACACCGACGCCGCCGCATCCGTCCGCGACGATCTGCAGCCGCTCATGGACCAGTACGGGTCGTGCGAGGGCCGCACCAGCGCCTTGCCGTACTCGGTGATGGCGGCATCCGTCATCTACAACAAGGAGATCTTCGACGCCCAGGGGCTCGAGGTCCCGCAGACCTGGGACGAGCTGATCGCGGTCTGCGACCAGCTGAAGGACGCAGGGATCGACCCGTTCTACGCGACGTTCAAGGATGACTGGACCGTGGGCCAGGGGTGGTATGACTACTCGATCGGAGGATCGGTGGACACGATCGAGTTCTTCGACGCGATGGCCGACGAGGGTGCCGCCGTCGGCCCCGACTCGCCCGTCTCGTTCGAGAAGGACTTCGCCGAGCCCATGGATCAGATGATGCAGCTCGCGAACGACTACACGAACGAGGATGCCGAGAGCCGGGGATACGGCGACGGCAACCTGGCGTTCAGCAAGGGCGAGGCTGCGATGTACATGCAGGGCCCCTGGGCGTTCAGCGAGATCGCGAAGACCGCACCCGACCTCGAGCTCGGCACGTTCCCGCTGCCGATGACCGATGATCCGGCCGACCTCGGTGTGCGCGTGAACATGGACCTCGGCGCGATGATCCCCGAGGGATCGAACCACCAGGAGGCGGCACGCGAGTTCCTCGAGTACCTCTATCTGCCCGAGAACATCGAGGCGTACAACGCATCGCAGCTCGGCTTCACCCCGACGAAGGGTGCACCGGCTCCGGATGATCCCCGGATCGAGGGGATGATCGAGTACTACGAGAACGGGCAGATCTACCAGGGCCCCTCAGTGCTCGTGCCGAAGACGATCCCGGTGATGAACTACGCACAGGCGATGGTGCTCGGTGCCTCGACCACTTCGATGTTGCGCACGATGGACGCGGACTGGGCTCGCATCGCCTTCCGCGCACCGATCCCCAAGACCGATGATGCGGCAGCCGGCGAGACAGAGGAGTCCGCACCGTGAGCACCACCGCAGCCGCGAATGTGACGCGGCCGAACAGCCCGACCACCGACACGACCTCGATCGTCACGGGACAGGGCCGCAAGCTCCGTCGTCGCAAGGGGCGCGTCGAGCCGATCTACTACCTGTTCCTGCTTCCGACCCTCGTGATCTTCACCCTGGCGATCACCGTGCCCGCGGTCATGGGCATCTTCTTCAGCTTCACCGACTCGATCGGCATCGGGGAGTGGAGCTTCAGCGGTCTCACGAACTACATCGCGATGTTCAGCGATCCGGCCATCCTGCAGAGCTACCTGTTCACGTTCGGCTTCTCGATCGCCACGGTGATCGTCGTCAACGTGATCGCGTTCCTGCTCGCGGTCGGGCTGACCTCCCGCATCCGCTTCAAGACGGGGCTGCGCACGATCTTCGTGATCCCGATGGTGATCTCGGGCATCATCATCGCCTACGTCTTCAACTTCCTCTTCTCGAACTCCATCCCGGCCGCGGGCGCCGCCACCGGCATTCCGTGGCTGTCGACCAGCCTCCTCGCCAACCCCGATCTCGCCTGGGTCGCGATCGTGATCGTGACCGCGTGGCAGGCCGTTCCCGGCACGCTGCTGATCTACATCGCAGGTCTGCTCTCAGTGCCGAGCGAGGTCTACGAAGCGGCGAGCATCGACGGGGCGAACAAGAGGCAGCAGCTGTTCCGCATCACGCTGCCGCTCGTCGCCGGATACGTGGTGATCAACGTGATCCTCGGGTTCAAGGGCTTCCTCAACGCCTACGACATCATCGTCGGCCTCACCAACGGCGGTCCCGGCACCGCCACTCGCAGCGTCGCGATGACCATCATCGCGGGCTTCAACGGCGGCGACTACGCCTACCAGATGGCCAACGCGACGATCTTCTTCATCGTCGCCGTGCTCATCTCCCTGCTGCAGCTCTCGCTGACCCGCGGAAGGAACGCACTCTGATGTCGACGCAGACACTCACCACCATCCCCGCCTCGGGCAAGAAGCCGAGGGTCCGCATGGAGCGCGTCAACTGGTCGGGCACGATCATCCTGATCCTGTGCGCCGTCACGGTGCTGCTTCCGCTGTACGTGACGATGTCGATGGCGTTCAAGACCACGGGCCAGGCGGTCGACGGCAACGCCTTCTCGCTGCCGGCTCCGTTCAGCATCGACGGCTTCGTCGAGGCGTGGAACCTGACGAAGTTCCCCGTCGGAGCGGGCATCTCGCTGCTCGTCACGGCGGGCACGGTCATCGCGACCATCGTGCTGGCCGCGTTCGCGTCGTATGCGATCGTCCGCAACTGGGACCACCGCCTGTTCCGCTACTCGTTCTTCTACCTGCTGGCCGCGATGTTCATCCCGTTCCCGGTCGTGGCGCTGCCGCAGATCCAGCTGACCGGCTGGGTCGGTCTCGACAACCCGTTCGGGGTCATCATCCTCGCGACGATGTTCCAGCTGAGCTTCAGCGTGCTGTTGTTCACTGCGTTCCTGCGCTCGATCCCGATCGAGCTCGAGGAGAGCGCGCGCATCGACGGCGCCAGCACATGGCAGACGTTCTGGCAGCTGATCTTCCCGCTGCTCGCGCCGATGAGCGCCACGGTCGGCATCTTCGCCTTCCTCTACGCGTGGAACGACTTCATGATGCCGTCGCTGATCATCTCGGACCCGGCCATGCAGACCCTCCCGGTGCGGCAGAACCTATTCCAGACCCAGTTCAGCAACAACTACAACGTGTCGTTCGCCTCATACCTGATGGCGATGGCCCCGGCGATCCTGGCGTACCTGTTCACGCAGCGCTTCGTCATGGAAGGCGTCACGCAGGGCGCCGTCAAGGGCTGACGCCATCGCCATCGCGCGGACCGGCGAGAGTCGGTCCGCGCGCACCCCAGACCGCAACACGAAGGAGCAAGACCCCTCATGACCGATGCGCTTCTCACCGAGACCCGCGACGACAAGACGGCAGCATGGTGGCGACAGGCCGCCGTCTACCAGATCTACCCCCGCAGCTTCGCCGATGCCAACGGAGACGGACTCGGCGACATCCCGGGCATCGTCTCGCGCGCCGACTATCTGCGCGACCTGGGCATCGACGCGGTGTGGCTGAGCCCGTTCTACCCGTCGGCGCTGGCCGACGGCGGATACGACGTGGCCGACTACCGCAACGTCGATCCGCGTCTGGGCACGCTCGAGGACTTCGACGAGATGGTCGCCGCGCTGCACGAGCGCGACATCCGCGTGGTCGTCGACATCGTGCCGAACCACTCGTCCGACCTGCACGAGTGGTTCCAGGAGGCGCTCGCCGCCGGCCGCGGGTCGGCCGCCCGTGAGCGGTACATCTTCCGCGAGGGCAGCGGTCCCGACGGCTCGGAGCCGCCGACCGACTGGACCGCCGCGTTCGGCGGATCTGCATGGGAGCGCGTGGCGGACGGGCAGTGGTTCCTGCACAGCTTCGCTCCCGAGCAGCCCGACCTCAACTGGGACCACCCCGAGGTGCGCGAGGACTTCCTGAAGACCCTGCGTTTCTGGTCGGACCGCGGAGTCGACGGCTTCCGCATCGACGTCGCCCACATGCTCACGAAGGACCTCACCGAACCGCTGCCGAGCACCGCCGAGCTCGAGCTGCTGCCGCACGACGGCAACCACCCGCTGCACGACCGTGACGACGTGCACGAGGTGTATGCCGAATGGCGTCGGGTCTTCAACGAATACGACCCTCCCCGCACGGCTGTCGCCGAGGCCTGGGTGAGCACGCCCGAGCGTCGGGCGAAGTACGCCTCGGCTGAGGGGCTGGGTCAGGCGTTCAACTTCGATCTGCTCGTCGCCGACTTCGACGCGACGCAGTTCCGCACCATCATCGCCGACAACCTGGCGCAGTCGCAGGCGACGGGCTCATCGACGACGTGGGTGCTGTCGAACCACGACGTCACGCGTCACGCGACGCGCTACGGACTGCCGCAGCTCGGGGGACGCACCGGAGTGAAACAGGGTGTCGAATGGGTCTCCGCCGGGGGCCCGGAGGGCCAGCTCGACCGTGAGCGCGGCCTGCGCAGGGCACACGCCGCGACACTGCTGCTGCTCGGCCTTCCCGGCAGCACCTATCTCTATCAGGGCGAGGAGCTGGGGCTGCACGAGGTCGCCGATGTCGCGCCCGAGCAGCGTCAGGACCCGGCGTTCTTCCGTGGGGCCGTCTTCGACGGCCTGGGAAGGGACGGATGCCGTGTGCCGCTGCCGTGGACGGCATCCGGTCCCTCGTTCGGATTCGGCTCCGGCGACGCGCACCTGCCGCAGCCCGCCTGGTTCGCCGAGTCCGCGGTCGATGTCGAGGCGGCCGACCCCTCGTCGACACTCGCGCTGTACCGCGAGGCGCTGCGCCTGCGCCATGAGCTGCAGACGGAGGAGAGCCTCGAGTGGATCGAGACCGGGCGCGCCGACGTGCTGCGCTTCGCTCGCCCGAACGGCTGGCAGATCGTCACCAACTTCGGCTCGGAGCCGTTCGACCTCGGGGCGGATGCCGCAGACGTCGTGCTCGGCTCGGTCGTCGACGGCGCCCTGCCCGGCGACTCGACCGTCTGGATCGCGCCCGGCCTCATCGGCTGAGCAGGTTCCACTGAGTCGTTTGCAGGACGAGAGCACGGGTGCAGGACGAGAACACGGTTTCTCGTCCTGCATCCGAGCTGCGGTCCTGCAGACGGCGCGGTGGCGAGCCGACCCGACATCAGGGCGGCGAACGGCCGATTTGATAATGGTTCTCATTAGCGTTTAGAGTGAGAGCATGAAGAAGCAGTTCGTCGCCCTCGCCCTCGCATCCGTCGCCGCGCTCTCGCTGGCCGGATGCTCCACCACTCCCGCAGCGGGCGAGGGTGCCGGCGACACCGTCACGGTCGCTGCGAGCACCAACGTCTACGGCTCGCTCGCCGCGCAGATCGGCGGCGACCGCGTCGACGTGACCTCGATCATCACCTCGGCCACGCAGGACCCGCACTCGTACGAGGCATCGGCCCGCGACCGGCTCACCGTGCAGAAGGCCGACCTCGTGATCGAGAACGGCGGCGGCTACGACGGCTTCATCGACACGCTGCTGCAGGATGCGCAGGACGTGCACGTGGTCAGCGCCGTCGAGTTCTCGCACGACTTCCCCGGCAACGAAGGCCACTCCGACGAGGAGGGCGCGACCGAGGAAGACCACGACCACGATCACGATCACGCCGAAGGTGACGAGGGCCACGAGGGTCACAACCACATCGAGGGCTTCAACGAGCACGTCTGGTTCGACCCGCACACGATGATCCACGTCGTCGAGGCCATCGCCGACGAGCTCGCCGCCATCGATCCGGACGGCGAGGCGGAGTTCACCGCCAACGCCGAAGAGATCGTCGCCGACCTCGAGGGCTTCGAGGCCGACCTCGGGACGCTGAAGACGGATGCCGCCGGCGCGAACGTGATCATCACCGAGCCGCTGCCCGGCTACATCGCCACCGCCGCCGGACTCACCGACGTCACGCCCGAGGGGTTCGCCGAGGCCGTCGAGGAGGGCAGCGATGTCGCCCCTGCGACGCTGCTCGACACCCTCAACGTCGTCGACGGCGGCGATGTGGCGGCCGTGCTCACGAACGCGCAGACCGGTGGAGCCGAGACGCAGCGCGTCGAGGATGCCGCGACCGCGGCCGGCATCCCTGTCGTCGCCTTCACGGAGCTGCTGCCCGAAGGATCGTCGTACTCTGAGTGGATGAGTGACGCGATCCAGAGCCTCGCCGACGCGCTGCAGTCGTGAGCGCCGCCGCCGACGCGCGGGCGGGAGCCGAGAAGTCGAACCCGGTGCTCGAAGTGCGGGGAGCCGCGCTGCAGCGCGGTGACCGCGAGCTGTGGTCGGGACTGGACCTCACGGTCGAGCCCGGCGAGTTCATCGCCGTGCTCGGTCCGTCTGGTTCGGGCAAGACCACGCTGCTGCGCAGCATCCTGGGCCTGCAGCCGCTGTCGGCCGGCGAGATCACGGTCGCGGGCGAACCCGTGCGCAAAGGGAATCCGCGCATCGGATACATCCCGCAGCAGCGCTCACTCGCCCCCGACACGAGCATGCGGGCCCGCGACCTCGTCGCACTCGGCGTGCAGGGCAGCCGCTTCGGATTCCCGATCCCGCACCGGGGCGACCGGGCCAAGGTCGATCAGCTGCTGACCTCGGTCGGAGCCGCGCACTATGCCGATCGCCGTGTCGGGCTGCTGTCGGGCGGTGAGCAGCAGCGGCTGCGCGTCGGCCAGGCGCTCGCCGACGAGCCGACCCTGCTGCTGTGCGACGAGCCGCTGTCGAACCTCGACCTCGCGAATCAGGTCGCCATCACCGACATCATCGACCGCCAGCGTCGCGATCGCCGCGCCGCCGTGCTGTTCGTGACCCACGACATCAACCCGATCCTCGGCCGCGTCGACCGCATCCTCTACATCGCGGGCGGCCGCTTCGTGCTCGGCACCCCCGAAGAGGTGCTGCAGACGCGGGTGCTCACCGAGCTCTACGGCACCCCGGTGTTCGTGCTGCGAGCGGGCGACCGGCTGGTCGTCGTCGGAGTGCCGGACGCCGAGCCCCACCATGAGCACGCGCACGATCACGACCACGGAGGTGCCGCATGAACGTCATCACCGGCATCGTCCCCGCGGTCGACTGGAGCGACGTCTTCTCGTTCCAGGACTACGGCGAACTCGTCGCTCTGCTCGCGAACTCGATCATCGCGGGAGCGGTGCTCGGCATCGTCGGAGGACTCATCGGCGTCTTCGTGATGCAGCGCGACCTCGCGTTCGCGGTGCACGGAGTGAGCGAGCTGTCGTTCGCCGGGGCCGCCGCGGCGCTGCTGTTCGGCGGCAGCGTGGTCGTCGGGTCGCTCGGCGGCGCCCTGGTCGCGGCGATCCTGATCGGCATCCTCGGCGCCAAGGCCCGCGACCGCAATTCGATCGTCGGAGTGCTGATGCCGTTCGGGCTCGGCCTCGGCATCCTGTTCCTGTCTCTCTACGACGGGCGCAGCGCCAACCGGTTCAGTCTGCTCACCGGGCAGATCGTCTCGGTCTCGAGCCCCGACCTCGGCTGGCTCCTGGGCATCAGCATCGTGGTGCTGCTCGGCCTGCTGCTCATGTGGAACCCGCTGCGCTTCGACTCGCTCGACCCCGAGTCCGCGGCCGCCCGCGGTGTGCCCACGCGGGCCGTCAGCCTGCTGTTCATGGTGCTGCTCGGCCTGATCGTCGCGGTCAGCGTGCACATCATCGGCGCCCTGCTCGTGATGGCGCTGCTCGTGACTCCCGCGGCCGCCGCGATGCGCGTCTCGGCCGGACCCGTCGCCGTGCCGCTGCTCGCCGCACTGTTCGGCTTCGTGTCGGCCGTCGGCGGCATCCTGCTGGCTCTCGCGGGCACTCTGCCGGTCAGCCCGTACATCACGACCCTGTCGTTCACGATCTACGTCGTGTGCTGGATCATCCAGCGCGCCCGCGGCGGTGTGCGACGAGTGCGGGCCTGACGTTCCCAGGGCCCGGCAAGGGCGGCGCGCCTAGAATCGTGGGTATGGCTCAGCGGAACACCTGGCAGCGCGATCGCGTGCGCGAAGCCCTCGCCGATGCGCGAGGGTTCGTCAGCGCGCAGAACCTGCATGCCTCGCTGCGTGACGACAACACCGGCATCGGCCTCGCCACGGTGTATCGCGCGCTGGCCGGGCTCGCCGCTGCGGGCGACGCCGACTCGCTGCAGAGCCCCGAGGGTGAGGCGCTCTACCGCGCCTGCACGACCCAGGGTCACCACCACCACCTGATCTGCCGCAACTGCGGACTCACGGTCGAGATCGAAGCGACCGACGTCGAGCAGTGGGCGCACCGCACCGCGGCTCTGCACGGCTTCACCGATGCCGCACACGTCGTCGACATCTTCGGACTGTGCGCCTCCTGCACCAACAAGCGCGACGCCGAAGAGGCAGCGAACGCGTGACCACCCAGGCCGCTCCACGGACGGTGCACGCGCACCGACCCTCCCGATCGCCGCGCTCGCCGTGGATCGGAGTCGGCCTCGGCGCCGCGATCGTGGCCGCGCTCTTCCTGGTCGACCGGTTCCTGCCGACGCTCTTCACCGCGAGCCTGCCGAGCAGGGCGCAGGACGGGCTGACGCTCGCGCTGAGCGTGCTCATCGAGGCTCTGCCGTTCGTGATCCTCGGCGTGCTGCTGTCGATCGTCGTGCAGGTGTGGCTGCCGGCCGATGTGATCCACCGCTGGCTGCCGAAGCGCGCATGGGCGCGCCGTGCCGTGCTGTCGCTGCTCGGCATGCTCATCCCTGTGTGCGAGTGCGGCAACGTGCCCTTCGCGCGCGGCCTGATGATGCGGGGTCTCGCCCCCGCCGAGGCGCTCACCTTCCTGATCGCCGCCCCGATCGTCAACCCGATCGTCATCCTCACCACGCATGCGGCCTTCGGCTTCGACGACGGCATCCTGGTGGCGCGTCTCATCGGCGGCTACCTGATCGCCAACCTGATCGGCTGGATCTACAGCCGGCACCCCTCGCCCGACTCCCTGCTCACGCAGCGCTTCATCGACACCTGCGACCGCGTCACGCACGAGCACGGCACCCCTGTTCGCCGCAGCCTCACGCAGTTCCTCGTCGAGCTGCGCGCGGTCATGCCGGCCCTCGTGATCGGCTCGGCGCTCGCCGGGGCCGTGCAGGTGCTGATCCCGCGCGAGGTGCTGCTGGCCATCGGCTCGAACCCGGTGCTGTCGATCCTCGCGATGATGGCGCTCGCGATGACCGTCGCTATCTGCTCGAACGTCGACGCGTTCTTCGCACTCTCGTTCGCCTCGACCTTCTCGTCGGGCGCTCTCGTCGCGTTCCTGCTCGTCGGCCCCCTCGTCGACGTCAAGATGCTCGCGCTCATGCGCACGACATTCACCACCCGCACGCTCGCCGGCATCGTCGGCGTGGTGGTGTTCGCCGCCTTCGCGATCGGGATCGGGGTGAACGTCCTTGTCTGATCACACACCCACCTCTGACGCGCCTTCGCGCGCCCGGGCACTCGGCACCCGCTGGCTGGGCATCGGCCTCGCCACGGTCATCTCGGTCGTCACTCTCGGACTCGGCCTGACCGGACGACTGAACCTCTACATCAGCCCCGAATCGGTGTGGTTCGCGTGCGCCGCGGCCGTCGTGACGCTCGCGGGCGCGATCTGGTCGTGCACGCTGCCGCTCGGTGAAGAGGACGACCACGGTCACGACCATGGCGACAGCCACGAGGCGGATGCGGCGCCGACGCCGCGCCGCTCCCTCGCCCTGGCCGGCACGGTGACCGGCGGTGTCGTGGCCAGTGGCGTCGTGATCGCCGCGCTCGTGCTGCCTCCCGCATCGCTGTCGGTCGAACTCGCGATGTCGAGGGTCGGAGAGCAGACCGCCCTGTTCGCCGGGGCCGACGACGTGACCCTCGGCGTGGCCGACACCGCCACCTTCGGGGTCGGCGACTGGGCGAGCGTGTTCGCCACAGCGACCAACACCGCGGCCTACGACGGCAAGACGGTCACACTGACCGGGTTCGTCACCCCGACGGATGCCGACGGCGTCAACCTCACCCGCCTGGTCATCACGCACTGCGTGATCGACGCGCAGCCGGCGACCCTGCCCGTGACGATCGACGCCGGAGAGTTCGACACCGGCCAGTGGGTCGAGGTCGAAGGCACGGTCAAGGCGGATGCCGACGGCTCGCTGCACGTCGAACCGACGACCGTCACCGCGATCGACGAGCCTTCGGATCCGTATGAGTACTGACGACGAGCGCCGCGACGAGCCGGCGGTGCCGCGCACCCGGGCCGAGCTGCGTGCCGCGCGCGAGGCCGAGGCGGCAGCTGCCTCCCGTGCGTCGAACGAGGACGGCGGAGCCGACCGAGACGAAACGCCTCCCCGGTCGACACCGCGTTTCGTCTCGCCTGCGGCTCGCTCAACGACCAGTGAAGAAGCCGCTTCTCCCCGTGCGTCGAGCGAGGACGGCGGAGCCGCCCGAGACGAAACGCCTCTCGCGACAGGGCCGCGTGCCGTCTCACCCGTGGCCCGCTCGACGGGCGATGAGCGGCCGACGCGCTCGACCTTCGTCCCGCCGGATGCCGAGTCGACGACCACGCTCGCGGCGCACTCCTCGACCGACTATGCGCCCCCCGCGGCGGAGAAGCCCAAGGCGGAGAAGAAGCCGAAGCCCGCGAAGGCGCCCAAGCCCGCGAAGCAGCCGAAGGCGCCGAAGCCCGCGAAGCAGCCGAAGCCCGAGAAGGCCGCGAAGGCGCCCGCGCCTGAGAAGTCCGCCGCCTCGAGCGACCGCCGATTCCTGCTGGCGCTCGGCGCCGTGATGGGCATCCTCGTGCTCGTGGGTGCCGGACTCGGCGTAGTCAGCCTCACGCAGGGTCCGCGCATCACCGAGGTGCAGGTGAATCCGACCGAGGCGATCGAGGCCTCCGGCAGCCGTGTCATCCTCACTGCGAACCAGTCGCTGGCGGCGATCGACGAGTCTCAGGTCACGGTCGACCCCGCGGTGCCGTTCACCCTCGACGCCGCAGGTCGTGGCATCGGCATCCGCTTCACCGTGCCGCTCGATGACGACACCGAGTACACCGTGAAGGTCGCCGATGCCGTGGGCGCCGGAGGGGGCCCCAGCGCGACGCTCTCGACGAGCTTCTCGACTCCGGCGTCGAACATCTTCCTGCTGCGTCGAGATGCCGATGGCGACGACCAGATCTTCCGCACCGACCTGACGGGCGAGAAGGCGCAGCCCGTCTTCGCCGCCGACAGGATCAACGACTTCCGCGCGACCTCCTCGCAGCTCGTCGTCTCGGTCGAGGAGGATGAAGGCTCGAAGCTGCTCGTGATGGACCGTGACGGCCAGAACCCGCGCGAGCTCGAGCTCCCCGGCGTCGGATATGTGGGCGCGATCCAGGTCTCTGACCGCGGGGGCCTGGTCGGCTACAGCTACTCCGACAAGGAGCTCAGCGACACCGAGGGGCGCGCCAGCGTGCTCGTCACGCAGTCGCTGAGCGGCGACGACGAACCGGTGGTGACCGAGGTCGGCGACAAGGAGGCGAACATCTTCGTCTGGCAGTTCGTGCCCGACAGTGCCGCCGTGCTCTTCATCGACTTCGACGGTGCGCTCTCGCTGGTCGATCGCACGACCGACGCGGGGGTCCAGTCCCTCGGACTCGCGACGACCATTCAGGGCATCTCGCGAGGAACCTATACGGCGATCGTCGAGCGACTCGACGGTTCGGTGGTCGAGCTGAACCTCACCGACGGTTCGGAGGTGCCGCTCGAGGCGTCGACTCCCGACTACGGCTCCGCGATCACGATCACGCCCTTCCCCGGCGGCACGCTGCGCCACGTCGTCTCGCGCGACGAGAACGGGCTGCCCATCGGGCAGGCGGTCATCCGGGTCGACGAGGAGGGAGCCGCGACGCCTCTCGTCGAGGTGGACTCGACCGACTCGATCCTGCAGGCCTGCGCCTCACCCAGCGGCCAGTACGCCGCGGTCGTGATCGCGCCCGATCTGGCAGACAACCCTTACGACCAGATGCTGCTGCCACTGCCCGAGAACCTCGAGACGCACCTGCTCGACCTGCGCACGGGCGACGAGATCGTGGCGCTCACCGGCTTCGACGCGTCGTGGTGCCAGACGGCGCCGCAGTTCTGACCGCATGTCGACGGATGCCCTGCACCGAGCGACCCGCACCGAGCTGAGCGGGCTGCCGGTCGAGGTCGCACCACTTCTGCTCGGCGCCGAGCTGCGCACGGTCGTCGCGGGCTCCGAGGTGCGACTCCGGCTCACCGAGGTCGAGGCGTATCACGGCCAGGGCACCGGGCCGGAGGCCGATCCGGGCTCCCACGCCCGCATGGGCCGCACCGCACGCAACGCGACGATGTGGGGCGAGCCGGGCCATCTGTACGTCTACCTGAGTCACGGCATCCACTCGTGCGTGAACGTCGTCTCGGGGCTCGAGGGCCAAGCCGGCGGAATCCTGCTGCGCGCGGGCGAGGTCGTGCACGGAGCGGATGCCGCGGCCGTGCGCCGCCGCGCGACGACCCCGCTGACGGCGACGGCGCTGCGTGACCTCGCGAAGGGGCCGGGCCGATTCGGCCAGGCGGTGGGGCTGCGGCATCCGATCCACGACGGGATCGACGCGATCACCGGCGAGGAGTTCGAGGGTGCTCGCGCCGAGCTGTGGCTGCGCGACGAACCGATCACCGACGTGGCGACCGGCCCGCGAGTGGGCGTGGCCGGCGTGGCCGGCACCGCGGCGTTCCCCTGGCGCTTCTGGATCGCGGGCGACCCGACGGTCTCGACGTTCCGGTGGGGGAGAGGCGCTCAGGCCGAGTCTCTCGGCCCCGCCTGAGGCCAGCGCTCAGGCAGAGTCTCTCCAGACGACGGGCGTCGGCAGCATGATGCCCTCCCGCGGGCGCTGATCGTCGCGCAGCTGCGCGAGGACGGATGCCGCGGCCGCGGCCCCCAGCCCTTCGGCGGGCTGATCGACGGTCGAGAGCAGCGGGGTGGTGCGCGTCGCCCAGCTGCTGTTGTCGAAGCCCACGACGCCCACGTCGTCTGGCACCCGGCGTCCGGCTTCGCGAAGCGCCCACATCGCACCCGCGGCGACGGCATCCGACGCGGCGAAGACCCCGTCGATGTCCGGCGCCCGCTCGAGCAATCGCGTCATCGCCGCGGCTCCGTCGGCGTAGGAGTACAGCGGCACCTCTTCGACGAGGTCGGGGTCGAAGTCGTCGCCGAGCGCGTCGGTGAAGCCCGCGAGGCGGTCGGTGCCCGAATCCCGGTCGAGGGCGGCCGCGATCATGCCGACCCGTGTGCGCCCCGTCGCCAGGAGGCGTGAGGTGACAGCCTGCGCGGCGCCGCGGTTGTCGACGCCGACCCACGCCGCGTCGACATCGGGTGGGTGGCCGACATAGGTCACGGGCAGGTCGAGTCGCATGACGGCCTTGGTGATCGGGTCCTGTGCTCGCGCCGAGACGATGACGGCTCCGTCGACGAATCCGCCGTTGAGGTAGCGGGCGACGCGCTCGGTGTCGCGCACCGAGTCCACGACGAGGCACACCATCTGGTAATCGGCCTCGGAGAGGGTCTCGTTCGTGCCGAGCATGATCGCGCCGATGTTGGGGTCTTCGAGGAACAGCGCATGCGGCTCGTGCACGATGAACGCGATGGCCTGCGTGCGCTGACGCACGAGGTTCTGCGCGGCGGTGTTGGGCACGTACCCGACCTCGCGGATCGCGTCTTCGATCGCCGTGCGCGCGGAGTCGGACACATAGCCGCCGTTGATCACCCGGCTGACGGTTCCTCTCGAGACCCCGGCCACGCGCGCCACGTCGTGCACGGTGCTGCGACGACGGGCGGAAGTGCTCATGATCGACAGCCTAGCGACCCGGACTTGACGTGATTCACCGCGACATGCGACTATGTGTGCACGTTCACAGAAATCCCGATCGCTGTTCTCATGCCGCGAGCTGTGCACGTGCACACATGAACCGCAAAGGAGCGTCACCGATGGCCGCCGCTGTGTCCGACCGCATCGCCACCCTCTCCGCAGGGCGCGGCCTCGTCTTCGGATGCGACTACAACCCCGAGCAGTGGGATCGCAGCGTCTGGCCCGACGACGTGCGGCTCATGCGGCAGGCCGGCATCGGACTCGTGGCGATCAACATCTTCGGCTGGTCGTCGATCAACCCCGCTCCGGGGGCCTGGGATTTCAGCGCACTCGACGAGATCATCGAGCTGCTGCACGCGGCGGAGATCCGCATCAATCTCGGCACCGGCACCGCGTCTCCTGCTCCCTGGCTCACCGCCCGCCACCCCGAGATCCTCCCGGTCGGCGAAGACGGCACGGTCTTCCACCAGGGCGGTCGTCAGGGCTACTGCCCGAGTTCCCCGCTCTTCCGGGACTACGCCGCCGAGGTCGTCACCCGCGTCGTCGAGCGCTACGGGAACCACCCCGCCGTGTCGCTCTGGCATGTGTCGAACGAACTGGGCTGCCATAACGCGCTCTGCTACTGCGACACGAGCGCCGAGGCGTTCCGCGGCTGGCTGCGCGACCGCTACGACGACATCGACGCGCTCAACCGCGCCTGGGGCACGACGTTCTGGAGCCAGCGCTACTCCGACTTCGACGACGTGCGCGTGCCGGCGCAGGCCCTGTCGCTGCGCAACCCCGGCCAGATCCTCGACTTCCAGCGGTTCAGCTCCGACGAGCAGCTCGCGCTCTACCGCGCCGAGGCCGAGATCCTGCGCGAGCACAGCGAGGTGCCGGTCACGACCAACTTCATGGTCACCGCGCACATCCGCAACCTCGACTACTGGACGTGGGCGGGCGAGATGGATCTGATCGCCAACGACCACTATCTCGACCGCCGCCTCGACGATGCACGCGGAGAACTCTCGTTCGCCGCCGACCTCACCCGAGGCCTCGCGCAGGGCGCGCCGTGGCTGCTGATGGAGACCTCGACCGGCGCCGTGAACTGGCAGCCCTACAACCTCGCCAAGGCCCCGGGTGAGCTGCAGCGCAACATCGCCGCGCACGTGGCACGCGGCGCCGACGGCATCTGCTTCTTCCAGTGGCGGGCCTCGACGCAGGGCGCCGAGAAGTACCACACGGCCCTCGTGCCCCACGCGGGCGAGGACTCCGACCAGTGGCGCGAGGTCGTCGAGCTCGGCGGTCTGCTCGACCGCCTCGGCGACGTCGCCAGCACACGAGTCGCCGCCGATGCGGCCCTGTTCTTCTCCTGGGAGAGCTGGTGGGCGACCGAGAACGAGGGCCGCCCGAGCGAGGGGCTCACATACCTCGGGCAGGTGCACGCCGCGCACGCGGCACTGGCGGATGCCGGTGTCACCACCGATGTCGTCCGTCCGGGCGCAGACCTCGACGGGTACCGCCTGCTGGTCGTGCCCGCGCTGCACCTCATCAGCGACGCGGATGCCGCGGCGATCGCCCGCGCGGTCGAGAACGGCGCCACGGCTCTCATCACGTTCTTCAGCGGCATCGTCGACGAGGAGGATCGGGTGCGCACCGGCGGCTACCCCGGCGCGTTCCGCGAGCTGCTCGGCATCCGCTCGGAGGAGTTCGCACCGCTCCGTCCCGACGAGTCCGTGACCCTCAGCGACGGCACGACGGGAACGATCTGGAGCGAACGGCTCAAGACGACGGGTGCCGAGGTCGTCGCGTCGTTCGTCGACGGCCCCGCCGCCGGCGGCCCTGCGATCACACGCCGCGCGGCAGGCGAGGGCGAGGCCTGGTTCCTCGGAACCCAGCCCGCTCGCGACGACTACCGCCGACTGATCGCGCGGCTCGCGGCATCCGCCGGCATCGCCCCGACGCCGGGCGCCGGACCCGACGTCGAGATCGTGCGCCGCACCGGCGACGCCGGGTCGTTCCTGTTCGTCATCAACCACGGATCGACGGATGTCGAGATCGCGACCTCGGGCCACGACCTCGTCACCGACGCCGCCGCCACCGGGCTCGTGCCGGCGGGGGCCGTCCGCATCATCAAGGAGGATGTATGACCACCACGCTCACCGCTCCGGCGGTCGCCTCAGCGCCCCGGGCGCCGGGCCGCCGCCGACGGATTCCGCACAAGGGCGCGATCGCGTTCCTCATCGTGCCCTTCGGCGTGCTGTTCGCGCTGTTCTACGTCGTGCCGATCGCCTACGCCTTCTGGCAGTCGCTGCTCGTCGTCGAGCGGGACGGCACCTTCGGCAAGGCCGAGCAGGTGTTCGGCGGCTTCGCCCAGTACGTGCTCGTCTTCCAGAACGAGGCGTTCTGGAGCTCGATGGGGCGGATGCTGACGTTCGGCGTCGTGCAGGTGCCGGTCATGCTCGGCCTCGCCCTGCTGTTCGCGCTGCTGCTCGACTCGCCGCTCGTGCGGGGCAAGCGCTTCTTCCGTCTCGCGTTCTTCGTGCCCTACGCGGTGCCCGGCGTCATCGCCGCGATCATGTGGGGCTCGCTGTTCTCGCCCAACCTGTCGCCGTTCACCGCGATCACCAAGAACATCGACTTCCTCGGTGCCGACCTGGTGCTGTGGTCGATCGCGAACGTCGTCACCTGGGTCTACGTCGGCTACAACATGCTGATCATCTACTCGGCGCTGCTGTCGATCCCGCAGGAGCTCTACGAGGCGGCCATCCTCGACGGCGCAGGCCAGTGGCGCATCGCCTGGTCGATCAAGATCCCGCTGGTGCGCCCGGCGATCGTCATGACCGCGATCTTCTCGATCATCGGCACGCTGCAGCTGCTCGCCGAGCCCCAGGTCTTCCGCTCGTTCAGCTCGGCGGTGACCAGCACCTTCACCCCGAACATGACCGTGTACGCCACGGCATCCATCCCGAACACCAACCTGGCGGCCGCCTTCTCGGTCGTGCTCGCCGTGACGACGTTCGTGCTGTCGTTCGGGTTCATGAAGTACATGCAGCGCAAGGAGCAGAACGCATGAGCACCATGTCGATCGTCGCCCCTGGCCGGGGCACCCGCGGCAAGGCCCCGCGCGGAAAGGCCGCTCGCGAGTCCGGCATCTCGCGCACCGGCGCCATGCTGATCATGGCCGTGTTCACGGTCTACTTCCTGCTGCCGCTGTGGTGGCTGCTCGTCGCGTCGAGCAAAGAGACCGGCGACATCCTGACCACCGCGCCACTGTGGTTCGCCGACTTCCACCTGTTCGACAACATCGCGGAGCTGTTCGCCTACCGCGACGGCGTCTACCTGCGGTGGCTGATGAACTCGGTGCTCTACGCGGCACTCGGCGGCGCCATCGCGACCCTGCTCGCCGCCATGGCCGGCTACGCCCTGGCGAAGTACCGGTTCCCGGGCCGCGACCTGATGTTCGACATCGTGCTCGGCGGGGTGCTCGTGCCCGCCACCGCGCTCGCGCTGCCCCTGTTCCTGATCTTCAGCCAGGCGCAGCTGACCAACACGTTCTGGTCGGTCTTCCTGCCGTCGATCGTGAGTCCGTTCGGGGTCTACCTGGCACGGATCTTCGCGGCCTCGTCGGTGCCGGATGAGCTGCTCGAAGCGAGTCGACTCGACGGCGCGGGGGAGATCCGCACGTTCTTCACCGTCAGCATCCGGCTGATGACCCCGGCACTGGTGACGATGTTCCTGTTCCAGTTCGTGGCCATCTGGAACAACTTCTTCCTGCCGATGATCATGCTGCGATCCGAAGACCTCTTCCCGGTGGTCTTCGGTCTCTACAACTGGAACAACCAGCTGAATCAGCTGCCAGAACTCCGTGGTCTCGTGCTGATCGGCGCTCTGCTGTCGGTCATCCCGCTGATCGTCACCTTCCTCCTGCTCCAGCGCTTCTGGCGCAACGGACTGGGCGCCGGCGCCCTGAAGTGAGCAGGCAGCCGCCCGGACCGACCGGGCGGCGCACCACCCGCACCACCCGCACCACCCGCACCACCCGCACCACACACCCGCACCACCCCATCGCATCCACGAAAGGATCGAAATGCAGCATTCGAAGATGAAGGCAGCCGCTGTCATCGCCATCTCGGCGTTCGCGCTCGCCGGTTGCTCGGCATCCGGCGGAGACAGCTCAGGCACCGGCGGCGACGCCGCCTCGTGCACCCCGGCCGACGGCGACGTCACGCTCGAGTTCACCTCCTGGATCCCCGGCATCGAAGACGTCGTGAAGATCTGGAACGACGCCAACCCCGAGATCCAGGTCGACGTGCAGACCGGCCCCAACGGCAACGGCGGCACGTACCAGAACTTCTTCAACCAGATCAAGGCGGGCGACGCTCCTGACCTCGGGCAGATCGAGTACGACGCCCTGCCGAACTTCCTCGTGCAGGACGGTCTCGAAGACCTCAGCGCCTGCGAAGACGTCGTCGCCTCCGAAGACCAGTTCGTCGACTGGGCCTGGGGTCAGGTGACTCTCGGCACCGAGGGCGTCTACGGCGTGCCGCAGGACACCGGCCCCATGGGGCTGTTCTACCGCGCCGACCTGTTCGAGCAGAACGGCATCGAGATCCCCACCACGTGGGACGAGTATCGCGAGGCCGCGGTCAAGATCCGCGAACTGGGCGGCTACATCACCAACTTCTCGCAGTCCGACATCAACCAGTTCGCCGGCTTCGCCTGGCAGGACGGCGCGCAGTGGTTCTCGAGCGACGACGAGGGCTGGACGGTCTCGCTCGCAGACGACGCCACCACCACGGTCGCCGACTACTGGCAGAGCATGCTCGACGACGACCTGGTCGCGACGGTTCCCGCGTGGACCGACGAGTGGAACAACGCCTACAACTCCGGTCAGGTCTGGACCTGGAACTCCGCCGTCTGGGGCGCCAACTCGATCTCGAGCGGCGCACCCGACACCGCGGGCAACTGGGCCGTCGCTCCGCTCCCGCAGTGGGAGGAGGGCGGATCATCCGCCGGCAACTGGGGTGGATCCTCGACCGCCGTGCTCAAGGGCAGCGAGCACCTCTACGAGGCGACGAAGTTCGCGCTGTGGCTGAACACGTCCGATGAGGCGCTGACCGCGCTCGCCGAAGCGGCCAACCTCTACCCGGCCACCACCGCAGGACTCGACCTTCCGGTCTACGCCGAGGGCGTCGAGTTCTACGGCGGCCAGAAGATCTATGACGTCTTCGCCGACGCCGCCACCCAGGTCTCGCCCGACTTCGCGTGGGGCCCGACCATGACCCAGACCTACTCGGACGTGTCCGACGGGTTCAAAGCCGCGGTCTCGGGCAGCGGAACGCTGCTCGACGCGATCGAGAAGGGTCAGACGGCGACCGTCGACGCGCTCAAGGCCGCGTCGATCCCCGTCAAGGAGTAACACCCTCCGGAGGCCCGCCCGTATGCTCACGGGCGGGCCTCCTGTTTCGTCTGCGACCCGTCTGGAGCGGCAATGAGCGCACTCGTCCACCTGACCTCCGGCGGCGTCAGCGTCGTCATCGACACGACCACTGCGCGCCTGCTGCACTGGGGCGCGGCGCTCGATCCCGCCGACCTCGAGGCGCTCGCCGGGTCATCGACCGGCTCGGTGACGTTCAGCTCGTTGGACGCCCCCCGGGTCTTCCCGCTGCTCGCCGTCGAGGCCGACGGGTGGTCGGGCACACCGGCACTCGCGTGGCATCGCGGCGGACTGCACAGCGCGCCGCTGCTGCGGTGTGTCGGGTGGGAGTCGACGGCGACGTCGGTGCGGGCGGAGTTCTCGGATGCCGGGGCCGGGGTCACGGTCGTGCTCGACCTCGCGTTGGATGTCGGGGGCGTGCTGACCGCGCAGGTGTCGGTCACGAGCACCGCCGACGGCGTCGAGCCGCTGGATCTGCTCGCGGCCCGCATCCTGCTCCCGATTCCCGCACATGCGACCGAGGTGCTCGACCACACGGGTCGCTGGACCGGCGAGCGGCACCCGCAGCGGGGCGAGCTGCGGCACGGGGCGCACCTGCGACAGGTCCGTCGAGGCCGCGGCGGACACGACGCTCCCTACCTGACCGCGGTCGGCACCGACGGGTTCGGCTTCCGACGCGGCGAGCTGTGGACCGCGCACGTCGCATGGAGCGGCGACCTCGAAGTCGGTGTCGAGAGGCTGCCAGAGGGCGCAGGTGTGCACGGCGCTGTCCTCGGCGGAGGTGAGCTGCTGCTGCCGGGCGAGATCCGGCTGGGGGCGGGGGAGACCTACGTGTCGCCGCAGGTGTTCCTCACCTATGGCGAGAGCGGACTCGACTCGGTGTCTGCCCGACTGCACCAGGCGGTGCGTTCGTTCGCCGCGCACCCGACCACGCCGCGCCCCCTCGTGCTGAACACCTGGGAGGCCGTGTACTTCGACCACGACCCGGCGAAGATCGTCGAGCTCGCGGAGGCCGCGGCATCGGTCGGAGTGGAGCGGTTCGTGCTCGATGACGGCTGGTTCCGCGGGCGCCCCGACGACCGCTCGGGGCTCGGCGACTGGTTCATCGACGACGCGAAATGGCCCGACGGACTGCGCCCCCTCGCCGATCACGTGCACGGGCTCGGGATGCAGTTCGGCCTCTGGTTCGAGCCCGAGATGGTGAATCCGGTGTCGGACCTCGCCGAACGGCATCCGGACTGGGTGCTTCAGGCGTCGCCCGACTCGCCCACCTGGCGGCACCAGAAGGTGCTCGACCTCTCGAACCCGGATGCCGCCGCCTACCTCTTCGAGCGCATCGACGCTCTGGTCGCCGAGGTCGGCATCGACTTCATCAAGTGGGATCACAACCGCGACCTGCATGCCGCGGTGTCGCCGCGCACCGGCCGCGCGTCGGTGCACGCGCAGACCACCGCGTTCTACGCCCTGCTCGATGCGCTGCGCGAACGGCATCCGTCGTTGGAGATCGAGTCGTGCGCGAGCGGTGGCGCCCGCGTCGACCTCGGCGTGCTGCAGCGCACGCAGCGCGTGTGGGCGTCGGACTCGAACGACCCGATCGAACGGCAGCGGATCCAGCGCTGGACCGGCACACTCGTGCCGCCCGAGCTCGTCGGCTCGCACGTGGGCCCGCCGATCGCCGAGACGACGCACCGCGCGGCATCCCTGCCGTTCCGCATGACGACCGCGCTGTTCGGGCACGCCGGCATCGAGTGGGACATCACCCGGTGCACGTCGGAGGAGCGCGAGATGCTGTCGCGGTGGACCGCCCTCTATCGCGAGCTGCGGCCGCTGCTGCACTCGGGCGTCACGGTGCGCAGCGACGAGGTCGACGACGAGACGCTGCTGCACGGCGTCGTCGCCGGTGACGGCTCGCGGGGCGTGTTCGCGTGGGTGCGTCTGGGCACCTCGGTCGACGGGTTCACGCCGCGCACTCGGATCCCGGGGCTTCAGGCGGGGGAGCGGTACCGGATGCGGGTGCGCGAGGAGCTCGGATCGGTGTCGCGCCATCAGGTCTCGGATCCCGCGTGGCTGGGGGCCGGCATCGAGGCGTCGGGTTCGCTGCTCGGATCGGTGGGGGTGCCGCTGCCGCTGCTCGCTCCGGGGGCGGCGCTGCTGCTCGAGGCCGTGCGAGTGTGACGGAACGGACCGTGCTAAACTGACTCTTTGTCTGCGCACACTCCTGTGCGTAGTTCGCGTGCTTCCCCTTCTTCTGCCGAGAGATCGGCGCTGCGGGGTGGCGCGCAGACAAGGGATCTTGGGTGAGGCCGTCCGGCCTCACGGTATAGAAGGAGTCACCATCATGGCAGCAGTGTGCCAGGTGACCGGAGCTGTTCCCGGCTTCGGTCACAACGTCTCGCACTCGCACCGCCGGACGAAGCGCCGCTTCGACCCGAACGTGCAGAAGAAGACCTATTTCGTCGCTTCGCTCGGTCGTAAGATCACGCTCAACGTGTCCGCCAAGGGCATCAAGGTGATCGATGTCCGCGGCATCGAGAACGTGGTCAAGGACCTCCAGGCGAAGGGTGTGAAGCTCTAATGGCCAAGAAGGCTCAGGACGTACGTCCGATCATCAAGCTGCGTTCGACGGCAGGTACGGGCTACACGTACGTGACCAAGAAGAACCGCCGCAACACCCCCGACCGCCTCGTGCTCAAGAAGTACGACCCGGTCATCCGTCAGCACGTCGAATTCCGAGAGGAGCGTTGATCAATGGCTAAGAAGAGCAAGATCGCTCGCAACGAGCAGCGCAAGGTCATCGTCGAGCGTTACGCAGAGCGTCGCGCCGAGCTGAAGAAGACCCTCGTCGACCCGAACGCCACCGACGAGGCCCGCGAGGCCGCACGCGTCGGCCTGCAGAAGCTGCCGCGCAACGCGTCGCCGGCTCGCGTGCGTTCGCGCGACGTCATCGACGGCCGCCCCCGCGGTGTCCTCACGAAGTTCGGCGTCTCGCGCGTTCGCTTCCGTGACATGGCACACCGTGGCGAGCTGCCCGGTGTCACCAAGTCGAGCTGGTAAGTCTCAGCAGACAAGCCTGAAGGGGCGAGGATCTTCGGATCCTCGCCCCTTTCGCGTGCCTGGGGCTTCGCCCCGGCATCCGCTCCGCCGCGGCATCCGCCCTTGCGCGGCATCCGCTCGGCCCCGGCATCCGCCCTTGCACCCGCGGCATCCGCTCTTGCGCCCCGGCATCGCCTCACTCCGTTCTGTCTCCTCTGCGCCTCGGGAGGAGATCTGCGCTCGGGGAGGAGTTTTCTCGAGAATTTCTCCTCCCGAGGCGCAGTCCTCCTCCCGACGGATGTTCACGTGTGGGGGCGTGGGGGGTGAGTGGGGTGTGTGGGGCGTGTGGGCCGGGGGCTGCCGCGAGGTCCCGTCGAATGGTCGGGCTTCACGACGCACGGGGCAGGTGCCGAGGGCGGCGTGACCTCTTCTGCACGGATGGGGGTCTGAGGCGGCTGGGCACGAATCGTGGATGCCGTGTCGATCGCGGATGCGGGCCTGAGTGATCCTCGACGGGTGAACCCCAGACAGGCGCTGACGCAGCGCGACGGCGTGGCCCGCACCGAGACCCTGAGACGGCTCGGGGTCAGCAGGCACGTGCTCCGATCGTCGGTCCAGAGAGGTGACGTCATCGCTGTTCGCCGAGGGTGGGTCGCGCTGCCGGATGCCGACCCGATGCTCCTCGCGGCTGCCCGCCGCGGAGTGTTCCTGACTTGCGTCACGCTCGCGTCGCGGAAAGGGGTGTGGGTGCTCGGCGACTCACAGCCGCACGTCGCTGCGCCGGCGCGATCGGGCCATGTGAAGGTGTCCCGCGGCACGGTGCATTGGAACGAACCGGTGTTCCCGCGGGATCCGGACTCGCGCGAGGACTCCCTCGAGAACGCGCTGATACTGATCGCGGGGTGCCAGCCGTATGAGAGCGCGCTCGCGACCTGGGAGTCGGCCATGCGACAGAATCTCATCGCGCCCGGCATCCTCGAGCGGGCTCCGCTTCCGCCCACTGCTCGACGTCTGCTCGCGGACGCGCGGCAGTTCGCCGATTCCGGTACCGAGAGCATCTTTCAGGTGCGGCTGAG